>CAJTOK010000001.1 GCA_910577825.1 uncultured Lachnospiraceae bacterium
AGCTTTATGCTAAAGGAAGCCCTCACCTCTTTAGGTGGGGGAGGATGTCACTGAACACTGTCCTATAAAGCATGGGACGTTAAAAGTAATGCAGAAATGAGGATTTTTATGGAAAATTATAAACAAGAAATTGGATTGCGTTTAAAGCAATTAAGAAAAGAAAACAGCCTTACACAGGAAAAACTTGCGGAGATGCTTGGTATTTCACAAAAACATTATAGTGAAGCTGAACGGGGGATAACCGGGCTTTCTGTTAAACATCTGATACAAATAAGTGATATTTTGTCTGTAAGCTTAGACTACTTACTAAAAGGGTATATTTCCCAATATTCTTCTGAACCTGTTAAAAATAATGTATTAATCAATAATCTATATTTTTCTTCTTCTGAATACACACAGCAGCAGATGCTGAAGTTACTGCAAATCGCAAAGGATATTGAAACACATGCCCAGTCACAAAAGAGGAAAACCACATATATACAAGATAAAAAAACAGGCATTTAATGCCTGTTTTTTCAGATTTTCATATTCTTATATAAACAAATGCCATGCAATATATAATTCTTTGCATGGCATTTCCAATATATATTTACCTGGTTATTTAATACCAAAATAATTTAACAGGCGTTTTGTTTTTTCTTTCTGCTTTTTATCAAGTGCTTCTGGTGTCCATTCTTTAACTTTTATTAAATCAAGTACATCTGCTATTTCTGATTGTTTATAAAATTCTTTCTTTTTATCAAAAAATTCATTTCTTGCTGCAATATTTAATTTTTTGGATAAAGGCACAAGGTTTCCGATTGTATTTAATTTTTCACTCCATAATGTATCTGTCCAGCCATCATAGTTATTCCACTTCCGGGGAAGGATATGTTCGATATCTGTCTTTCCGCTTATAAATTCCGCAAATTTCCCTTTATCCTGTTTTGGGTTAAGGTATGCGCAAAGCAGCACCATTCCACGCTGGTAGCGTTTTAACCTGTCTGTATACAGTAAATCTTTAAAATCTTTTATGTCTTCTTTGTAGATATTTGCCTTGTAATCCTGTAAATAATCTTTTTCTTTTTCAATATCCACACACACTTTATAAACAGTATCCCTTACTGCATTAACAGAGTTATACACAACACCTTTTATAAAGAAATACTGTACAGTTGCATCCATTAATTCTTCAAACTTGTTAATATATTTATTTTCCAGTGTAAATTCTTCTGCTGTTTTATCATATGCACCATATTTGTGCAGGAATACAAAGAACGGGAACTGCCAGTAATAATTAGGATATGTATTCATAATATGCCATAGTGCATCTATTTTGCCACTTCCATACCATCCATACTGTATGGCATTAATAGTCTTTAAGCTTTCCATAATTTCTTTATAGGCGCTTAAATGGCTGTCCTTCTTTGTAAAATATGAACGCATACTTGTTTCTTTGCTTGCATCACCTGCTTTTGCCCGCAAAATGTGCATAAGGATACGGAAAAGCTCATCATGGTCTTCCAGCTGGTTCCAGTCTTTAATAAATTGTTCCTGTTCATTTGCAGGTGTATAGTGGTATAATTTTGCTTTAAAAATATCTGCATCAGATAATGACATGCCACGGTTATTTATTGTTTCAAAAATAGTTAAAGCATCATCTTCTGAACCACAGTGGATTGGCAGCAGTACAACATTGTCAAGCAGGGCAAGTATAAAGCTGTTTAATTTATCTGATGCCTGCCCGTTATATCTTCTCCATTCATCTATTTTTCCGCAGAAAAACCTGTAATTGCTTATAATATTGCTTTCTGGCATATCATCTTCCGCCCTGTCTAGTATAACTGCCTGTAAAATTTCCCTGTCATCACTTATTACACATGAATTAACACGTATTTCATCTGTAAGGTCAGAAGTAAGCGGGTCTTCAATCCTTAAACATTTCTCTAATGCCCTGACAGTACCAGCATTTGAATACAATGCTTTTATAAGCAGGAGAAGGGTTGTAAGGCGCTGCTGCCCGTCTACGACCTCCCATGCAGAAGCTGTATTTCTTACAGAAGGGTTAATAACAATATTCCCCAGAAAATATTTATCATCGTTTGTTACGCCTGTACCATAAAAGTCTGTAATATCATCCCATAGTTTTTCGCATGTTTCCTTATCCCATGAATAGGGACGCTGGAAGTCTGGGATAATATACCTTTTTGAAAAAACTTCCCGTATAGTTTCAGGATTGGCTGTAATAGCTTTCATAAAAATCCCCCTTTTGTTTTATCCAAGCCGTTTTATGGAAATTATTGTAACATATTACAGCCACATTATCTACATTAAATTTTATATCCTGCCTGCTGCCGTTGCCAGATGGTAATACATGCCCTGCTTTTCCATTAGTTCTTTATGGCTTCCGTCTTCTGCTATCCCTTTGTTGTCAATATACAGAATCCTGTCTGCATTTTGTATTGTTGAAAGCCTGTGTGCTATTATAAAACAGGTCTTTCCTTTAAGCACTGTTGTAAAAAGCTTCTGCACAAGCCTTTCTGTTTCTGTATCAATATTGCTTGTCGCTTCATCAAGTATAATAATATCAGGCTGCATCAGAATAAGCCTTGCAAAAGAGAGCAGCTGCCTCTCACCAGCAGAAAGTTCTGTCCCTTCACCTGATATCACGGTATGGTAGCCATCTTTCTTTTTAAGTATAAAATCATGTGCAAATACTTTTTTTGCGGCATCTATACATTCTTCATCCGATGCTGAAGGTTTTGAAAAACGTATATTTTCGATAATTTCACCATGGAACAGGAATGTATCCTGCATCATAACGCCTACACTGCCCCTTAATGAGCCAAGTGTTACGTCCCTTATATCAGTACCATCAATTAATATACTGCCAGAATCAATATCATAAAACCTGCTTAAAAGGCTCACAATAGTAGTTTTGCCTGCCCCGGTAGGCCCTACAAGGGCAACCATCTGCCCAGGTTCTACACTAAGGTTTATATTTTCCAGGACTGTTGTACCATTTATATATGAAAATGTAACATCTTTAAACTCTACTGCGCCGCTTGTAACAGCTAAATCCCTGGCATCCTTTTTTTCCTGTATATCACTCTGGGTACCAAGCACTTCAAATATACGTTCTATGTTAGACGTTATGCTTGCCACTGACTGCAGCTGCTGGCATAATACATATACTGAATGTGAAAAACGCTGCATATATGTTGTAATTACTACAAGTGCACCTAATGTAAACCCTGCCCCGTTACCATGCGTAATAATAAACAGTGCTGTTATATACATTGCAATACTGCAAAGAATCCTTACTCCTGCAAATGAAAGCGGAAAGAAAAGTTCCCTGTACCGTGTTGTATTCATAAAGGCTTTATGGTATTTTTCTGAAAGTTCTATAAATATCTGGTCATTTAAGGCCTCCCTGTTAAATGCTTTTATTACTTCCAGGCCATTTATATCTTCTGCTACAAAGGCAGTCCTGTTGCTCATTTTATTCCTGTCAATGCGTGAATAGCGGTGCAGTGCCTTTGCAACTGTCCATAATAAAATGCCAAGTGGTATACTTACAATAATCCCTGCTGCTGCCATATGTATTTCTGTAAAGCATATACATATTATTGTAATTAACATTACTAATCCATTATTTATTATACGCAGCAGGTCATTTATAAAAAAGTTTGCCAGTTCATCTGTATAATTTGTAATACGCACAAGTATTTTTCCTGCCGGCCTGCTGTCATAGTAATCAAAGCTTAATTCCATAAGCTTTTTAAATAAATCTTCCCTGAGCCTGCATATAATGTTGTTTCCAACTGTTGTAGACACCTTTGAAGCAAAAAAGTCAGTAAACACTGCACCAAGGCTTAGTGTTATCCAGATACTTAGCAGAATTAAAGCAAGTTTTCCTGCATTGTCTGGAACTACACCATCTTTTGGAAGCACTTCATTAATAATTTTCATATTAACTGCCGTAGGCAAAAGTGAAAGAAAAGCCGCCAGTGCCATTAAAAGTGCCGCTTTTATATAATCATGCCTGTATTCTGCTGCATAGGACAGCAGGCGTTTAAACATAAAACCATTAAACTTTTCTTCTAGTATTTCATCTTCATAATACAGGTTCCTGCCAATGTACAAACACCTCCTTATCCATCTGTTTCTTGTAAATATCTGCATATTTGCCGTTTAGTTCCATAAGTTCATTAAAAGTACCACGTTCAGCAACCTTTCCATTTTCAAGGAACAGTATTTCATCAAAATCTTTAAGTGCTACTGCCCTGTGGGTTGCCATAACCAGTGTCCTGCCTTTAAAGTGTTTTTCAAGGCTTCTGAATATCTTGCTTTCAGTTTCAATATCAAGTGCACTTGTGCAGTCATCAAGAACAGTAACTGGTGCATTTTTTAGAAGTGCCCTTGCAATGGCAACACGCTGTTTCTGCCCGCCAGAAAGCCCGAAACCCTTCTCACCGATTATAGTATTATATCCATCAGGGAAAGAATCTGCAAATTCACTTACCTGTGCTATTTCCCCACAGGCAGCTACTTCTTCCTCTGGCGCATCCGGCCTGTAATAAGCAATATTTGCAGAAATTGAATTTGAAAATAAAAATACATTCTGCATTGCATATCCATATGCCCCTGTAATTTCATTACGGCTGTATTCCTTAATATCAATGCCATCTATTGTAATAGTGCCGCTTTCAAATTCCTCAAAAGCCTGCATTACACGTAAAAGCACTGACTTCCCGCTGCCTGTTTTTCCCATTATTCCAACTTTCTTTCCATATGGCAGGTCAAGGGAAACATTATCTAACAGTTCATTGCCATCTGCCTTTGCACTGACATGCGACAATGTAATGTGGGGTGTCCTTGATACCTTCTTATCACCATAAAGCGCAGATATTTCATCTTTCTTGTCCAGAAGCCCGTAAAGCCTGTCTGCACTGACTTTCTGCCCCCTTGCATCTGCCAGGTTAAAAATAATATCTATAAAATTCCCGCATATCTCCAGTAAATATGCAAGAAACGCTGTATATTCGCCGCTTGTCATTTCAAACTTTGTAGCAAGCCATATACTTAGCGCCATGCTGGCAAGCATAACAAACTGGTCTGATGTATCAAATGCAAGAAAGTATTTGTAACGCCTGATGCTGAAATTTGTTGAAAAATCCCTTACATCCCTGCTTTTCCCGCTAAATCTTTTTGCCCTTAAATCTTCCCTTGCATATGCTTTTATTGTACGTATTCCATAAATGCTTTCCTGTGTTTCAGTATTTAACTTTGAATTTTTTTCCCATAACCTGCCATACATCTCATCACAAAGTTTAAGGAATTTCTTTGTGATTAATGCAAAAACTGCAAGCGTAAAGAATGGCAGAAGCATAAGCCATATATTAATACGTGAAAGCATAACCGCTGCCACTACAATATAAAACAGTGCATCAACCGTAAATGGAATAGTTGCTACATGGAAATTCTTTATATTTTCTGCATCAGAATTGACAATAGTAATCAAATCGCCTGTACTGTACTCTTTAAGAAGCGGCGTGCCAAAAGAATTAATTTTTCTAAGAACATCAAGACGTATTTTATTATCACATTTAATAGAAAAGTAATGTGCCATATTCCACCTTATGTAGAATGTTACAAAATACAAAAGCAGGAATAATAAAAACACTCCTGTAAGTGTAAACATTATCTGCCATAAATTATCCTGTGGCATATCTTCTATTAGAAATGCAAATATACTGCTGTTCTCCACTGGTTTTGCACCAAGTGCAGGATTGATTACATTATCCACAATCAATGTTACAATCTGAGGCTCAACAAGCCCTATAACTCCTTGTGTAAGCCCAAATAATATACATATAAGCAAAATCCCGTAAATTTTCTTATAATAGGGATAAGATTTTTTTAAAATACCCATATATACCCTCCTTTTTATTTAAATTAATTAAGCAGGCCCTGGAACAAGTGTAATGGGCTTATTCTAATATACCAGCCAGATAAATTCAAGCTAAAAAGGGCTAAAAAATTTCTATAATTATTTTTAAGTAATTTGATGTTGTTTTTTATAATAATTCATGTATAATATACTTTGTGGCTTTGTATAACAGCCATTCCAGTTATTATTATTTTTTTATTACATAGGAGGTAAGCATGGCCGGCTACAATGTAAGCAACAGAAATAAAAAAGAAGAAGAAAAGAAATTTTCCTTTTTTCTGGTATTACCAGCTATAGCGGTTCTGGCAATAATCCCGCTTATTACGTATTACTACGAATATAATACCAATCTTGAGCAGTTTGAATGGTATATCGGTAAAGCAACAGTTGTAGATTTTTTCCTTCATTATAAGACAGTAGCACTTATTATTGTATCAATTTATATGGTATTTGCCGTTGTATATATGGTACTTGGCGAAGAAAGGAAGTTTGCCTGGGACAATAAATTAATACCACTTCTGGTATATGCTGTTATTTCATTTATTTCAGCTATTGCCTCAAAATATCCATCTTTCTCATTTAACGGGATATATGAACAGTTTGAGCCAGTATGGATACTTATAGGCTACTTTATAATTGTATACTACTGTTTCTTTATATTCCAGGAGGAAGCAGTATTAAGGCTCACTATGAAGTGGTTTATGGCAGGCATTTCAGTAATGGCAGCACTTGGTTTAAGCCAGGCATTTAAACATGACTTCCTGCGTACAAAGCTAGGACAGAAATTAATTTCACCAGAAACCGGGCTTGAATTTAAATTTGAAATTGGGCGTGCATACCTTACAGTGTATAACCCTAACTATGTAGGTTTTTATGCAACCCTTATAGTACCTGTGCTGGTTGCGCTTATATTTACAACCAAAAAGATATGGGGCCGCATTGGTTACGCTTTTCTTGCAATTTCACTGGTAATTATACTTTTTGCATCACAGTCACGTGCAGGTGTTATTACAATAATATTTTCACTGCTGCTTATGCTTCTGTGCATGCGCAAAGTATTTATTAAAAACTGGAAGATAACCCTTGCTGCTATTGCCGTGTTTGCAACAGCATTTATTGGCATAAATGTATTTAACCAGAATATACTGCTTGACCGTATGAAATCCATGTTTTCTACCACACCAGAAGTACACCCCCTTGAAAGCATTGTTACTAATGATGACAATGTAACTATCAGGTATAATGGCAATACACTTGTATTTAAGGTAGAACAGGACGAGTATACCAATGATGTGTTTAACATTGAAGATGGCAGTGGAAGCCCTGTAAATTACCATCTTTCAGAAGATGGCATATCATATGCAATAGATGATGCACGTTTTCCTTTTACATTTGCATCAATAAGGGCTAATGATTTCCACGGTTTTTCAGTTACTATTGACGGGCAGCCATGGTACTTCTCAAACCTTATGAAAGCCAATAACAAGACATACTATGCACTTGGTGCCAACATGGCATTAATGAAGCTTACAGAACAGGAAAAATCACTTGATTTCCTTGAAAACCACTACCACTTTGCAAACGGGCGTGGTTATATATGGGCAAGGACCCTGCCGCTTTTAAAGAAATACTTCTTCCTTGGCTCAGGCCCTGAAACATTTATAATTGCATTCCCAAATAATGACATGGTTGGCTTATATAATTCATGGCACCAGAATGAAATTGTAACCAAACCACACTGTATGTATTTACAGATTGCTGTACAGACAGGAGTCCCTTCATTAATCGCAATGCTGCTGTTTTTCATATTCTACATTATAAACAGCTTTTCAATTTACTGGAGAAACAGCTATGAAGGATACCTTCCTAAAGTTGGTGTGGCTATATTTGTAAGTTCTGTTGGTTATATGATACTTGCACTTACCAATGATTCATGCGTGGCTACATCACCTATATTCTTTGCCCTGATAGGCATCGGGCTTGGAATCAATTACAGGTTAAAGAAAGATATTAAAAACGGTAAAGCAGATAAGAATATTATGCCAGATAGTGTAAAGCAGGAATAGATATGAATATTTTATACCCACAATGGAAAAGTTTTGGCACAGAGGATATAACAGAAGCATTTGAAACACTCGGGCATACTGTTATACAATACCTCCATGAGCCAAAAAACTACCGTATTGACCCGAAATACAAATCAGAACTTAAAAAATATATACGTTCAGAAGGAATAGACCTGGTATTTACATCAAATTATTTCCCTGTAATATCAGATGCGTGCAATGAGGCAAAAATTATTTATATATCATGGTGTTATGACAGCCCGCTTGTACTGGTTTATTCAAAGACAATTTTTAACCCGTGTAACAGGATATTTATATTTGATTCACAAATGGTTTATGACTTAAACTGCTTAGGTGCCAGTAATGTATTTTACATGCCTATGGCAGTTAATGCAAAAAGGCTTGCAGCAATGTCTGCAACACCAGAACAGAAAAAAATTGTAGAAGCAGACGTATCATTTGTGGGTTCGCTTTATACTGAAAAACATACACTTTATGACAGGATGGAAAAGCTTGATGAACGTACACGTGGATACCTTGAAGGCGTAATGGCTTCACAGATGCTTGTGTATGGCTATACATTTGTAGAAGATACGCTGTCACCTGACATAATAGAAAACATGCAGAAAGCCATGCCGCTTGACACTAATATGGGCGGCATGGAAACACCGGGGTACACATATGCCAATTATTTCCTGTGCCGGAAGATTACGCAGACTGAAAGAACGGAAATATTAGATGGCATAAGCAGGCTTCTTAAAGATATAACCGTTACAGGAAAAAGGCCTGCAATGCCGCTTAAACTTTATACACCAGAACCAACACCATTCCTGCCTGCTGTAAAGAACATGGGGACAGTACACTATATGTATGAAATGCCGCTTGTCTTCCAGAACAGCAGAATCAATTTAAATATCACACTCCGCAGCATCAGGAATGGCATCCCGCTAAGGGCAATGGATATAATGGGTGCAGGAGGGTTTCTTCTTACTAACTACCAGAATGACTTTGACAGGCACTTTACAGATGGTGAAGATTTTGTTAGTTATACAAGCAGGGAAGATTTATATAATAAAATCCAGTATTACCTTGAACATGATGGTGAACGCAGGGAAATTGCAGAAAACGGATGCAAACGTGTACGTGAAGGGCACACATATGAAAAAAGGCTTGAAGAAATGCTTGGAACAGTTAATCCCCATTAAGTAAATGCTGGATTTACTTAATGGGGATATGTGCATGTTAAATATCTTTTTACTAATTAACTGGCATACCTAACATCTTTGATATCATATTCTGCTGCTGCTGCATCTGCTGCCCCTGTACAAAGTAATTATACTGCTGCATTACCTGTCCCTTCTTCTGTTCAGTTACATACTCTTCCACATCAATGTCTTCAATCTGTGATACAGAAGATGTCATATTTTCAGCGGAAACATTACTGACACTTACACTAAACTCTACAGCATTGTTCTGTGCACCTAAAGATGCCCTTGCACCGTCTACTTTACTGATTGCATCATCAATGGTCCTGATATCAAACTTCCCTGTAACACTGTAATCCTTAATTCCCAGGTTTTCCAGTGTCATATCTTCCGTTTTTATAGACAGCCCCCCGCCCTGCGGGTTCAGCGCAAGATGCAGGTCTGCCATGCTCCCGTCTAAAAGATGCTTTGTATTAAACTGTGTATCCTTTGCAACACTTGTTATATGTTCCTTTAACTGGTCAATCTCTTTCTGCATGCCCTGCCTGTCAGAATCAGAATAAATAGCTGAACTTGCAGCCTTAACGCTTAATTCCCTTATGCGCTGGAGGCTGTCTGTAATATTAGAAAGGGCAGCATCCGCTGTCTTAATAAGGCTTATGCCATCCTCGCCATTCCTCGCACCCTGCTTATAGCCATTAACCTGTGACTGGTGCTTCTGTGCAATGGCAGAACCTGCCGGGTCATCTGCTACACGCCTTGTTAAAGAAGCATTGTAATTGTTGTTTACTGATGAAATACTGGTACTCATAAAATCACCCCACTTCCACTATTAACATTTTCTGGATAAATATATTATAGATTATAATACCAGAAACATCAAGCCGTATTTGGGAAAAAATTAGAAAATTTCCTGCACTTTGTAAAATCTTTTCTGCAAATATAAAAGCCAAAAAACTTATTTCTATGATATAATTTAATTAGCAGGCTGATATTAAGTATTAAAATATTTTTATAAAAGGAGAAAAACATGGATAATCCAATTATGAAATTCCAGATTTTTGTGGATGGCTCACAGGTTTCTGATATGAAAGGGCCATATGGTGCTGTATCAATTATTCCATTTACAGGCAAGGCAGAATCTGAGTTGTTTACAGGTGTAATCCTGCCCGGGGCTGCAGATGTGCAAGTAGAAAATGTATCAGGAAGCCGTAATTTATGTGCAAAATATATGTTTAAAGGACAGGACAAGGAAGGAAACAGCTGTTATCTGTTTGTTGAAAATAATGGCTATATTACAGATAGCAATAAGGATGCCCCGTATTTAAACACATACCCGCAGTTTATTACAGACAGCCCTGTACTCGGCAGTTATCTGTGCCAGGCAAGATTCCGTTCAGAAGTCCAGGGGACAGAGAATGGCGTGGAAATCCGTATTTATGATGTGTTAAAAGACAGCGGGGCAGGCAGCCACAAACTATAAAAAAATAATAAAATTTATTCTACAGCTGGTAATTTTTCCTCAAATGAATTAGAATTAATAATATAAAACACTTTAATGGAGGGATTCATATGGCAGTTACAATTTTTGCAGCAATAGATGTTGGTTCACATGAAACAGCGCTGCGTATCTATGAAGTTTCTAAAAAATATGGCGTGCATGAAATAGAGGCTGTGCACCACACAGCAAGGCTTGGGCTTGAAACATATTCCACACAGCATATAAGTTACCATACTATTGATAAGCTTTGCAATATTTTAAACGGGTTTTCTGCCAAAATGAAAGAATATGCCATTACTGACTATATGATTACGGCTACAAGTGCCCTGCGTGAAGCAGACAATAATTTAATTGTGCTTGACCAGGTAAAACAGCGCACAGGATTTCTTATTAAAATACTTAGCAACCCTGAACAGAGGTATCTTTGTTATAAGTCAATAGCACTTAAGGAAAATTCGTTCCACAAGCTTATCCAGAAAGGTACTCTTCTCGTAGATGTTGGGGGCGGAAGCATACAGCTTTCACTTTTTGATAAAAATGTACTTGTTATTTCACAGAATATAATGATTGGTTCTTTAAGGATTAATGAAGTATTACAGGCCATGAAGTCACAGACCGATAATTACCAGAACCTTGTCTATGAATATATTTCAAACGACCTGCATAATTTTGTATCACTTTATATCCCGGACTATAAGGTTAAAAATATTATTGCTGTAGGCAACCAGCTGCAAAGCTTTGTAAAATACCTGAGTGTGCATAATTTTGGAAACCTCCAGCCCGTCGATGCCAAAGGCAAAAAGAAAGATTCCATTAACAGGCAGGAATACGAAGAATTTTACCAGGCTATAACCTCACAAAGCCCTGAAGAACTTTCAAAGGAACTTGACACACCTGTTGAAAGGACTACCCTGCTGCTTCCTATTGCAATGATTTTCCACAATATATTTGAAGAGACCAAGGCAGAACAGATATGGCTTTCGGGTATAAACCTGTGTGATGGCATGGCGGCAGATTTTGCAGAACGCAAAGAAAAAATAACACCTGCACATAATTTTACTGAAAGCATGGTATCCGCTGCAAGAAATATTGCAAGACGGTATAAATGTGAAGAGGACCACAATAATAATATAGAAGATATTGCACTGAAAATATTTGACACATTGAAGAAACATAACAACCTTACAAAACGTGACAGGCTGGTTTTACAGATATCTGCTATACTTAACAGCTGCGGCAAGTTTATTAATTTAAATGACATTGGCGAAAATTCATATAAAATTATTATGTCCACTGAAATTATAGGGCTTTCACAAAGAGAACGTGTTATGATAGCAAATATTGACAGATATCCTGCTGAAAGGTTTCCAAGCTATGCAGAAACCAGGGATTTATTTACAATGGATGATTATATAAAAGCCACTAAATTAAATGCAATATTAAAGCTTGCAATTTCAATGGATAAAAGCCACCGCCAGAAGTTCCGCAATATAACAGTAGAGCTTAAAGATACTAAACTGGTAATAACTGGCAGGACTCTTTATGATGTTACACTTGAACAGGGAATATTTAAGAAATATTCTGATTTCTTTGAAGAGGTATATGGCATACAGCCTGTACTTAAACAGAAAAAACAGTTTTAAGCTTAAAACAGCCTTTGAATGGAGGATTTATATGGCAGATAAAAACAATTATATTAAACCTGAATATTTTTACAACCGGGAATTAAGCTGGATTTCATTTAATTACCGTGTACTTAGTGAAGCACAGGACAAGAAACGCCCGCTTTTTGACAGAATGGGTTTTCTTGCAATTACGGCTTCAAACCTTGATGAGTTTTTTATGATACGTGTTGCTTCACTTAAAGATATGGTACAGGTAAACTATACTAAAAAAGACATTGCAGGCATGGCACCAGCAGAACAGCTTGCCGCAATAAGCGGGAAAACACACCAGCTTGTTAAAGACCAGTATAATATATACAATTATGAAGTTATACCTGACCTTTTAGATAACGGGCTGAAAATTATTTCGTATTATGAAGATTTAAATAGTGAACAGTCAAAATATGTAGATGAATATTTCCAGTCAGAGGTATTTCCTGTGCTTACCCCTATGGCTGTGGATTCATCAAGGCCTTTCCCGCTTATACGCAATAAAACTTTAAATATAGGCGCTGTTATTAAAATAAAGCCTGGCACTGGTAAAAATGAAAATACACAGTTCCGTGAATTATATATGTCACATTATAATAAAAAGAAGCATGGCAGTGATGATACAGGCGGAATTGATTTTGCAACAGTACAGGTCCCTTCTGTGCTTCCACGTTTTGTAGAAATACCTTCAGGCAACGGTATACAGAAAACTTTTATTCTTCTTGAACAGATTATTGAAAAAAATATTGAGAAGCTTTTTATTAATTATGAAGTTCTTTCTGCATTCCCATACAGGATTATGAGAAATGCCGACCTTGATATTGAAGAGGACGAAGCGGCAGACCTTCTTGTGGAAATAGAACGCCAGCTTAAAAAACGCCAGTGGGGGCAGGCTATAAGGCTTGAAGTTGAGGATGGCATTGACAAACGCCTGCTTAAAACGCTTAAAAATGAATTACAGGTAAATGAAGAAGATATATTTAAGATTAATGGCCCGCTTGACCTTACTTTCCTGTCAAAGTTTGATAAAATTGATGGTTTTGACAGCCTGCGCAAAAAAAGCTATACCCCGCAGCCTGCAAAATACCTTAATGGAAATAATAATCTTTTTGAACAGATACGCGAACATGATATACTGCTGCACCACCCTTATGAAACATTTGAGCCTGTAGTTAATTTTGTGCGCCAGGCCTCAAAAGACCCTGATGTGCTTGCAATTAAGCAGACCCTTTACCGTGTAAGCAGCAACTCGCCAATTATTGCTTCACTTGCTGCTGCCGCTGAAAATGGCAAACAGGTAACTGTACTTGTGGAATTAAAGGCAAGGTTTGATGAGAAAAACAATATTATATGGGCGAGAAAGCTTGAACAGGCAGGATGCCATGTAATATACGGGCTTGTGGGCTTAAAGACACATAGCAAGATTACACTTGTAGTACGCAAGGAAGAAGACGGGATAAGGCGTTATGTACATCTTGGAACAGGCAATTATAATGACAGCACCGCCAAAATCTACACTGACATGGGGCTTCTTACATGCCAGAAGGCAATAGGTGCAGATGCAACTGCTGTATTTAACATGCTTTCCGGGTATTCTGAACCTGCTGTATGGAATAAACTTGCAATCGCCCCTATCTGGCTGCGTGACCGTTTTATATCACTTATAAAGCGCGAAACAGAATTTGCAAAATCAGGCAAAACAGCATTTATTAAAGCCAAAATGAATTCATTATGTGACCAGGGCATAATTGCTGCACTTTATGAAGCTTCTGCCGCAGGAGTCAGGATTGACCTTGTAGTACGTGGCATATGCTGCCTTAAAACAGGGCTTAAAGGCATAAGTGAAAATATTACAGTGCGTTCTATAGTTGGCAATTTCCTTGAACACAGCCGTATATTCTACTTCCATAACAATGGCTTTGAAGAAGTATTTATGGGAAGTGCCGACTGGATGCCACGCAACCTTGATAAACGTGTGGAAATACTGTTCCCTGTAGAAGATGATGAGCTTAAACAGGAAGTAATCCATATACTTGATATCCAGCTTACAGACAATACAAAAGCCCGTATAATGCAGCCTGACGGGACTTATTTAATACCCGTTCCAGAGCCTGGCACAAATAAAATATGTGCACAGGATTACTTTTGCAAAGAAGCCATAGAAAAAACAAATGAAGGAAAGAAAAACCCTGGCAGCGTTATACCACGTTTTGAACCGCTGTCAGGAGAACCAGAAGTAAAATAATAAAACACAGGCAATCCTGTTATAATAACTAAAATAAGACGCCGCCCTGGATGCAGTGTCTTATTTTAGTTA
This sequence comes from uncultured Lachnospiraceae bacterium, assembly GCA_910577825.1. GTDB lineage: Bacteria > Bacillota > Clostridia > Lachnospirales > Lachnospiraceae > Butyribacter. The sequence continues at coordinate 14,677 of CAJTOK010000001.1, forward strand.
TTCTTTTATTACTGGATACACCGTTCTATTATACACTATTACTATTTACCCATCTTCAGTTTCAGGACCCGTAATTCTTCTTCTAAATTATCCTTAAGCCTGAAAGCTTTTATACTTTGTTCAGAAGAAGCCCCCACCAGATTACCATACTTAATAAGTAGTGAACAAAATTCGATTTTTTCTTTAAGCTCTTTTTCTTCCATTTTTAACTTATCCATAGCATATCCCCCGTTCTCCCGTAACATTATGGCTTAATAACCTGACAGTACGGCATAATAATTTTTATTAAATTTTTATCTATTTTGTATATATGGTATTATACATCTTTATTACAAATTATTCAATATGCCAGATTTTATTCTTTGAAAATTTTCTTAAATTTTCATAATATGGTTAACGGGAATGGGAAATGCTTTTTAAAGATAAGGCTGCATATCCTTGCAAAGCTTATCTTCAATAGAAATAAGACGGCTGCATATATCTTTTGAAGCATTGTCTGCCCCTGTATACTGGTTCATATACATATGGAGTGATTTTACACCCATATTGCAGCCATCAGTTATAAGGCTTGCAATAGATTTGTCACTTCCGTCCATTGCCATTTTAAAATTAGTTTTTAACCATGACATGCCTTTAGCCATAGGGGCAGGCTCTTTTTCTTCACTGTTATGTTTAAGGAGCAGTGAATGGAGTTCATTGCCAAGCTTTTCATGGTGCATCCTGCTTTCATTTAATACATCCCTTAATTCAGTTGCTTTTACTTTATCAAGAACTTCATCAATTGATTCAACAGCCATTTTAGTGCCTGAATCACATTCTTTTAATAACTGGATTGTATCATTGCTTTCCATAATTATCCTCCTGTTATATAATATATTTAAAATGATAAAATATATTATATGCAGGTATAATGATTTTATACGTTTCCAAATAAACATCCTACAATTATGCAAAATATAAAAATATAATTAAATTATAAAGATTTTATTTCCTTTCAGAGTGCCCAAAATAAATACATGAAACTGCCAGGCAGAAAACAGTAATTAAAACTGCTACAGGCAGCCAGGGTACAAGCTGTATTTCTGCTGTATCCATGTTTTCAGACAGCTTGCTGTATTCCGCTGTTATTATATAAAAAGGGTATGATACAGGATATGCAAACCATATTTTTGTATTTATTATTAAAACAGATGGCACAACTGCTGCAAGCCCTGTCCCTATAGAGAAAACGGGGGTTTTTATACATACAGACAAAAGCCAGAATAAAGCTGCCATTGGTATAGCTGATATAAGTAAAATCCCTGCCTCTTTAAATACAAAAAGCGGCGGAAGCATGAAATTATAATCCTCTATATTTGAGGCAATGGCAGCACTTATATAGTAGATAACTACCATCATAAATATTTGTGCCGCTGCAAGTACAGACAATACAATAAACTTTGCCAGGCATAGCATGGATGTGCTTACTGGCATTGCAAGCATTTTTAAAATCCCGTTATTGCTTCTTTCAGTCTGGTTAATAAGCACAGTGCTTACAATAATGCTTGCCGGGAACATAAACCATGATATGCCAAGAAATCCTTGTATTAAAAAATTATATTCAGGCAAAATCCCTTCTGCCTGCATTTTAAAATTAATATCTGAATTTAGTATAGAAGGAATCCACAGTATAACTGATGCTGCAAGCAGTATAAACAGTATTTTAGAGCGGCGTATTTTCTTAAATTCAATGCCTATAAGAGAAATAAAATTCATTCAGATATCCTCCTTATTTTAATTAATAATAATTCCATAACAATAATAACCGCACTTTCTATAACAGCTGCAATAATAAATCTGTTTATAGTATCTGGTGCTGTATTTGTAAATATCTGGAAAGGCATTGCAAATGGGAATAACGATAATACAAAATTGTCTGTTGGAAGCATTGTTGCCATAAATACGCACACAACACCTGTTCCCAGCGTAATCCACATATTTTTAAATGCAGATGCTATAAAAAGTGAAAATAGTACAGCTGGAATAATTAATACCATTTCATATACAAAACTTTTAAATAATAAATGCCATGTCCCAGTACTGCCTGTAAACCAGTAATCTATACAAAATACTATGCCACATGATTCTATTATAAATACAGCTATGCACATAAGTATAATTAAAGCCAGTTTGCCAAAATACATATTACTCTCATGTACAGGCAGCATACGCATTTTCTGTATTGCATTATCTGTATATTCAGAATTGTATATTATACATGCGCACATTACAATAAGCAGTACATTAAGCATTGCCATTATGCTCCAGTTTGCATCAAAAAGTATGTTTACAGGAGAAGCATTGGTATTTGTATATATTTTATGGCGTACTGCCATATTAAGTACAGGTATTAATGCCGATATAATGCCTCCAGCTACAAATACAGGTACAAAACCTGTTCTTTTTACTTTTTTAGATTCAAGCATAAATCCCATATCACACCTCATTTCTGCGCCTGCTGTTATCTTCATCAACCATTGCAAGAAAAGTGTCTTCCAGGCGGTCTGAAGGATACCCCTGTAATGCTGCGCTTTGTCTTAAACCATCAAGTGTCCCCTCAAATAAAAGACGTCCATGGTTTAAAATTCCAATGTTGTCTGCCATAAGCTCTATTTCGGAAAGCATATGTGAAGATACCAGGACTGTACAATTAAACATTTTGGGCAATGAACGTATAAGCTCCCTGGTTTCATGTATTCCTGAAGGGTCAAGCCCGTTTGTAGGCTCATCAAGTATAAGTATAGGCGGTTTGCCAATTAATGCACTTGCAAGCCCAAGCCTCTGTTTCATGCCAAGTGAATACTTCTTTGCAAGCCTCTTTTTATATTGTGCAATTCCTGCAATTTCCAGTGCTTCATCAACAGCTTCTTTAGGAAGCCCTAATATTTTACGTATAATATCTAAATTTTCCTCACCTGTAAGATTACCATAAAAAGCAGGTGCTTCAATAAATGAACCTGTTTCTTTTAAAATTTCTGTCCTGTTTTTAGGATATGACATCCCGTCAATTACAAATGAACCACTTGTCGGGTTTACAAGCCCTAAAAACATCTTCATAGTTGTTGACTTTCCCGCCCCGTTCGGGCCCAGAAAACCATAGACAGCACCTTTGGGAATATGGAGGTTAATTCCTGATACCGCAGTAAAGCCTGCATAAGTTTTAGTTAAATTTCTGGTTTCAATAATATTCATAATACTCTGCTCCTTTCCTTGTAACTGTGTTTTATTATACACATAATTCCTTGCAATAACATTCTGCCTGCCTTACATCTGCCTTACATTTGCACATAAATAATAAAATCTTCTTTTTATGTGGTATAATAATATTAATCCCCACATAGAAAATACTGCTATTAACCATAATAACAAACAGACATAGAAAGAAGGTGCTTTAATGGATTATGGATATTTAAAAAATAAGCGTATACTTCTCGTTGATGATGAGCCGGAAATTTTAAATATGGTTGCATCTATACTGGAATCTGAAGGTTTTACCAATATAGCATCTGCTGCCAGTGTAAAAGAGGCGCTCCGCCTGGCTGCGGATTTTAATCCGGAACTTGCTGTTCTTGATATAATGCTTCCAGATGGTGATGGATTTTTTCTTATGGAACAGCTAAGAAAATCTGGCAGCTATCCTGTGCTTTTCCTTACTGCATGTGGTGAAGACAAAGATAAGTTAAAAGGGTTTGGCATTGGTGCTGATGACTATATGGTTAAACCATTTCTTCCAGAAGAACTTGTTTTCCGTATTATAGCAATACTTCGCAGGAGCTATAAAGATGAAAACCCGCTTGTAAAGCTTAATGGATGCACTATTAATTTTGACTGTGCTGAAGTAATCAAAGAAGGCGTGCATATTATGCTTACTGCCAAGGAATATGAAATACTTGCTGCATTATACCGGAATGCAGGACGTATTGTAACAATAGATTCATTATGCGAGGCGGCATGGGGAGAAAACCCTTTTGGATATGAAAATTCCCTGATGGCACATATAAGGCGTATACGTGAGAAAATCGAACTAAACCCTTCACGCCCTGTATCTTTAATTACAGTTAAAGGGCTTGGCTATAAACTTATTACACTAAATAACCAGTAAATTATTATTTTATGGAGGCCCGGCATGAAAAGTGTACCTAAACTTATACGGCATTTTGCCAATATACTTATTTTCAGTTCTGTACTTGTTATAGTTTTAAATACACTATTATTAGGAATACTGTTTTCCAGGCAGAAACCAGGAATATACCCCTGGGCTATGGCAGACGAAACCGCAAATAAATTAAAACATACAAAAAATGGTTATACCCTTCCCAAAAAAACTGCTGGCAAGTTAAAAAAATATAATATATGGGCAATTTATATTGATAATGCCACAATGCAGGCTGCCTGGCATACAGATAACCTGCCGGAAACAATCCCTTCATCTTATACAGCATCAGATATAGCAAACCTTACACGTGGATATATAGACGGATACCCTGCATTTACAGGTGAATGTAAAGACGGGCTTGTTGTACTTGGCTTTCCAAAGAAAAGTTTCTGGAAACATATGTACAACTGCTGGGATTATAGTTTCATTGCAAACCTGCCATTAACAATACTGAAAGGTGTTCTTGCCAATATACTGCTTCTGCTTGTAATTTATATAACTGCCAATATAAAACTGCTGAAGTCTGTTAAGCCAATTACAAATGGCATACAGGAACTTCCAGAAGGCACGCCTGTCTATATTAAGGAAAAAGGCCTTTTCTCTGAGCTTGCTGCAAATATTAATAAAACATCTGAAATACTGCAGTCACAAAAATACCAGCTGCACAAAAAAGAAACGGCAAGGGCAAACTGGATTGCAGGCGTATCACATGATATAAGGACGCCGCTGTCAATAGTAATGGGATATGCGGGACAGTTAAAAGAAGACAAAAGCCTTACACCCCTGGCACACAGTAAAGCCGCTGTTATTGTAAAACAAAGCAAACGTATTAAAAACCTGGTTAATGATTTAAACCTTGCATCAAAGCTTGAATATAATATGCAGCCATTAAACCTTGCAAAGCATAACCTTGTCGCCATTGCCAGGCAGGCAGTTGTCGATTTTATTAATATGGATATTAATGACAAATACCCTGTGGAATGGCAAACTGATGAAAAATTAACAGCCTGCCTTGTAAATGTAGATAAAGAACTTTTAAAACGTGCTATAAACAACCTTATCCAGAACAGTATAAACCATAATGAAGAAGGCTGTACAATCTATGTAAATGTAACAGCAGAAGGCAGTACCTGCAGCATAGAAGTATCTGATAATGGCACAGGTGCAAAAGATGATGAAATAGAAAGGCTTAATAATGCACCCCATTATATGGTCTGTGACAAAAATACAAAGGAACAGCGGCACGGCCTCGGGCTTCTGATAGTAAAACAGATAGCTGCTGCACATGGCGGCAAAATAAATATCGGGCATAGTGCCAGCGGCGGTTTTATGGTGGAATTTATATTGCCATTACATGCACAATAATGCCGCATATGGATTTACCATAACGGCATTACAAAACATCATATTATAATGGCTTAAATGCTTCTGCCCCGTGTTTGCATACAGGACAGATAAAATCTTGTGGCAGCGTACTTCCTTCATATATATAACCACAGACTGTACATATAAAACCTGTTTTATTTACAGGAGTGCGTACTGGTTTAATATTCTTCTGGTAATAGTCATAAGTTACAGATGTATCTTCTGCCAGCACTTTCGCATCAGTTACATCTGCTATAAAAAGTGTATGTGTACCTAAATCTTTTCTTTCCTTTACCTTGCCTGATAAATATGAATTACTGTATTCTGTAAGATATAAAATCCCGTTTTTTGAACGTGACACACTATCAAAACCATCAAACTTTAACTTGTCACGCCCACTTGCATAACCAAACCTTTTATATAAATCCATTGGTGCATTTTCTGAAAGAACCGATACATTAAAAGTACCTGTCTGTTTTACTATATCATGTGTATAATTATTTTTATTAACAACTATTATTATACGTACAGGAGATATTGTAACCTGTAGCACAGTATTTATAATACATCCGTTGTCCTTACCATCATCATCTGTCTTTGCACTAAGAAGAAACAGCCCGCATGTAAGCTTAAATAACGCATCATTATCCATAAATAACCTCTTTCCTGTGCTGCTATGGGCACATAATGATTTAAATAATAAAACCCTTATTTCTGTAACCAATACTAAAATACTATTAGTATTGTGTGCAGAAGTAAGGGTTTTTAAACCATTTAATCATCATACTCATTTCTTGCTTCTTCCAGCCAGTATTCCAGTTCATCTTCTGGCAGGTTAAAATGGGCAGCTGCTTCATACAATAGTTTTTTATCCCAGAAATTACTTATATAATTCTGTATCCCCTCTATAAGCAGCCCCTCATCAATCCAGTCCAGATGTTTAATACATTCAACTACTGCCCTTTCTTTACTTGGAAGCAGCAGCAAAGGGTTTGAAACAGACTTTGATACACAGTATTCATAATCAATATCAGGGTTATAAAAAAAACTGCTTATTCCAGCATAAAATAAATCCATTTCTTTAATATCAGTTTGTAAATCCAGATGTGTAACACTGGCATAAACCATTCCATTTCTTGCCAGCATACAAGCTCCTGTCAGAACATAACATTTAGTAAATTCCTTGTCATATTTATACAAGCCTTCCATTTTTATGCTCCCATCTGTCAAATATTTCTCCATATTTTAGTGGCAGTGCAAACTGGTAAAATCTCTTAAGTGCATCCATAAATTCTGGTTTTTCAAGTATACCATTGCCGTTATAATTTCTAAGTTCCAGTTTATCCCATGCACGTTTATATTGTACAATAATATCATCATTAAAGGGAATATTATCCCATTCTGCTCCAGAACGTAGTTCTATATATTTAGAAAGTTTCTGCATATCCACATCAAAAAAATTGGTAATGGCATAGAAATCATATAAATCTTTTGTCCGTCTGAAGCGTTTTCTTGTAGTAATAGCAATTAATTTATCTGCCAGCATTCTTTCAACAGTAAACCCGTCTATAGATGTAAAAACCAAATCATAATGTTTTACACCATATGAAATATTATGAAGCCCAACATCAACACCTAAAACTTTGTGTCCGTCTTTTGCATACATATCAATGCCGCCTGACATTTTTTCAGCTATGTCTTCTTTAATTTTAAATGAAGATATTAATCCCTGTTCTGTAAATTTTAGTGCAATTTTCTGTAATACTGCTTTAACTGCTCCATACTCCCCTTCCATGGCGATTGAAAAATCTACATCATGTGTCATCCTGCTGTACCCCTGTAACAGCTTGTTTAACATATAACCGCCCTTAAAAGCAACATCGCATGACATAAACCTTGATAAAACCAGAACCATATAATCAAGCATTTCTGTTTCTGATGCCTGGCTGCTTAAAGGCGGAAGGGTATCCAGGTCTTCATCTCCATTATGTACTTCCCCGGCGAACAAATCCATTTCTTTCAAAGTTACACCTTCCTTTTTATTCTTAATCCCATTCTATTTCATCACCATTATCACGTAAAAACTGGAACAATTCTTCTTCATTTTCAATTAATGAAGAAATAATTTCTGCAAATTTTTTTGCTTTCTGTTCATTTTCAGGGGTTAAACCATAATATGCAGTATACATTCCAGCCTCAGGGTCTGTTTTCAGCCCTTCTAATAAAGCAGGTTCTTTTTTGGCAAGATAACAGTTTAAAAAAGCTTCCCAGTTATAGCCATTCATATATGCGTATTCATTAATCTCATTCATTTTCTCCCCAATTCCATATACTTTCTTGTCTTCATTATATAAACACACCTCAGCATAATTACCTGAACTAAAAGCTTTTACATAATCTTTTATAAATAAGTCCCCCATAAAGTAATCTCCTTTTATATAACCAGCTAATTATATTGCATCATATAAAGACATAGGAATTAACTTCCCGTCTGCTTCTGCATACATTTCAGCCCTGTGGAACTGGTAATCAAATTCATTGTATGCTATGCCTGAATATTTACATAATTCTTCCATTACAAGCCCTGGTTTTATATTCAGGACACTGCCTGCTGCCAGCCCGCAGTATAGTATTTCTGTACATTCCTTATTAATGCAGAAGCTTTCATTTTCTGTTTCTCCGCTACAGGCATATTTTTTATAATCCTTAAAGCTGTCTGCTATATAATAAATATTTGGCCTTATATCTATAAGTTTTTCTGATTTCTTAGTTTTTTTAAGGACCTCAATTTTATCCTGTAAAAGAAAGCTTCCAGCCTGCTTTCTGGTAAATTCCTTATCTGCAAATTTGTTATTTTTTCCTGGCTTTAATGCAATAAGGTAATCACAGGCTGTAAGTGCTGCCATTGAAGGCTTTGCATTATCTTTTATATATGTAAAGCCCTTAACCCTTATTTCATCATTTAGTACAGCATTTATCCTGTCTGCCATTGCCTGTGGCGTATCCCCTTCTTCAAGTGCAATATCAAGATATTCTGCATCACTGCTTAAACCTATGCCAAGTGGTGAAGTAAACGACATAAGCTGGTGTGGTGAAAACCCCTGGCTGTAGCTGGCTTTTATGCCTGCCCTGCGCATTGCCTTCTGGAAATACCTCATAACATCAAGATGGCCAATAAAACGCATAGAGCCTGTTTTAGAAAATTTTATCCTTGCTTTCATATTTACCTCTTTTCAACACATACACCACACTGGAATTTTGCCGCACCACAGCCCTGGCACTGGCTGCGGCAGTTTGGTGTTACAATTCCTGCTTTTGAATTATGGTATTCTTCCAGTAAAAACTCTTTAGTAACCCCTATATCTATAAAATCCCATGGGAACAGTTCATCTTCTGCCCTTTCACGCCTTAGATAAAATTCCATATCAAGATTATTGTCTTTAAATGCCATGTCCCACACATCCGGGCGGAAATATTCTGTCCATGCGTCATAGATACAGCCATTTTCATATGCCTGTCTTATAACATTACAAAGCCTTCTGTCGCCTCTTGCAAATACGCCCTCCAGTTCTGAAACATCCGCATCATGGCAGTTGTACTTTATACTTTTGGCATTAAGCTGCTCCCTTACTTTGGAAAGAAGGAAATCCCTTTTCTGCCCTGCCTGTTCCTTTGTATCCATTGCAGCCCACTGGAATGGCGTAAAAGGCTTAGGTACAAAAATTGATGTGCTTGTAACAATATTAACCCTCCCATTCCTTTCTTCTTTAGGGATTGTATAATACTGCCTTGCTATCTTGTCTGAAAGAATGGCAATCCCTTCTATATCATTATAGGTTTCGCCAGGCAGCCCAAGCATAAAATAAAGCTTAACCCGGTTCCAGCCGCCATTAAACGCTTCCATTGCCCCGTTTAATATATCATCTTCAGTTAAGCCTTTATTAATTACATTGCGCAGGTGCTGCGTGCCAGCTTCTGGCGCAAATGTCAAACTGCTTTTCCTTACATCCTGTACTTTGGACATTACATCAAGTGCAAATTCATCAATACGGAGTGAAGGCAGGGAAATATTTATGCCTTGGTCTTTAAATTCATCTATAAGCCAGTATACAAGTTCTTTAAGCTCTTTATAATCACTGGAACTTAAAGAACTTAAAGTTATTTCCTCATGACCTGTTGATTCAAGCATCTCTTTGGCACATTTTTTAAGAAAAGACAGGCTTCTTGGCCTTATAGGGCGGTAAAGCACTCCTGCCTGGCAGAAACGGCATCCCCTTATACAGCCCCTTTGAATCTCAAGCACCACCCTGTCCTGGGTAACTTTAATATAAGGCACTAAAGGCTTCTTAGGATAATATGTTTCTGATAAATCACATTCCACCTGTTTAACTACCCTGGCAGGCGCTTCTGGCACTAAAGGTTTAAAATCCGCCAGCGTGCCGTCATTATTATAAACAGGCTGGTAAAACCGGGGAACATATATTCCTGGAAGCTTTGCAGCCATTTTAAGGAAACTTGCCCTGTCCTGTCCTGACGCCTTCCATTCCTTATATTTGTCCATCAGTTCATAATAAACAGTTTCACCTTCACCTATATAAAACATGTCAAAAAAGTCCGCTATTGGTTCAGGATTATAGGCACACGGGCCACCCCCTATAACAAATGGCTCTCCTTCTTCCCTGTCTGCCGCCAAAAGTGTAATTCCAGACAAATCAAGAACCTGGAGTATATTGGTATAACACATTTCATACTGCAGTGTAATACCCAGGAAATCAAAATCTTTAACAGGCTGCTGGCTTTCCAGTGCAAAAAGCGGTATATTTTCACGCCTTAGTATCTTATCAAGGTCAGTCCATGGCGAATAAACCCTTTCACAGTATATATCTTCACGGAGGTTAAGCATATCATAAATAATCTGTATCCCAAGATGTGACATGCCTATTTCATATACATCAGGAAAACACATGCAGAAACGTATATCCACATCTGCCGGGTCTTTAACCGCCATATTGGTTTCACCGCCAATATATCTTGCTGGTTTATCTACTGATAAAAGTATTTCATCGCTTAATGCAAGCTTTCTCATATAAACTAAAAACCTCCATGCTGTTAAAAGTAAAATCAGTGGCCCAGTGAATTATACCACCCTGTAACTTTATTTGTTATATCCCCTGCACCTTCTACAATTTTATCCCAGTAACCACTGCGTTCCAGGCACTCTAAAACATAATCCTTGTCAAAACCATTGTAAGAAAAATTATTATAAAATGCAATTCCCAGTATTAAAAAAAGCATCCCTGCTGCCATAATCCTGATTAAACCAAATGGATGCTTTTTCTCATTGGTTACAAGGTATTCATCCTTATAACTGCCCTGGCAGCCATAATTATGGCTGCTGCCGCCAGATGCAAATGCCCTCCTTGCCTCAAGAATCTTCTCTGAACGTGACTGTTGCGGCAGGGAGGATGTATCTTCCCTGCCATATCCATTCCTTAAATCTTCACTGTACATATTTGTATAATCCCTTTCATTATTATTTCTGATATAGGATATGCAGTATATATAAGTTTAATTCTTAATCCATCCAAGGTCTGGGTATTCATTGCATTTATCCCTTGTAAGCAGGTTTTTAATTGCCTCTGTTGCAGGGACATTATCAAAAAGGACTTTATTTACCTGTTCAACAATAGGCATTGACACATTGTATTTCTTTGCAAGCCCGTATGCTGCCCTTGCTGAATAGACACCCTCAACAACCTGGTTTACTTCGTCCATCGCCTCTTCCATAGTCCTGCCCTGCCCGATAAGATAACCTGCATTATGGTTACGGCTGTGGCGGCTTGTACATGTCACAATCAGGTCGCCAATGCCTGAAAGCCCTGCAAATGTTTCAAGCTTCCCGCCCATAGCAACACCAAGGCGTGCAATCTCTGCAATGCCCCTTGTTATAAGCGCAGCCTTTGTATTATCACCAAAGCCAAGCCCGTCACATACACCAGCAGCAAGTGCAATAACATTCTTAATAGAGCCGCCCAGTTCAATTCCTGTAATATCAGGGCTTATATATACACGGAATGTATCATTCATAAATATTTCCTGTATTAATGCAGCAGATTTTTCATTTTCAGAACCAACTACAACAGTAGTAGGCATGTCCACTGAAACTTCCTCCGCATGGCTTGGACCTGAAAGCACACTTACATCTGCGAATGGTATCTCTTCGCATATTATATCCCTTAACGTCTTAAATGTATTATCCTCAATGCCCTTTGCAACATTTACAATACGCTGCCCCTCTGGAATAAATGCTGCTGCCTTTTTTGCAGTATCCCTTACATATGGAGAAGCTACAGAAAACACTATTAAATCATATCCCTTGCACGCTTCTTCCAGATTGCCAGTAACAACAACCGTTTCTGGAAGCTTTACACCTGGAAGCCTGCCACGGTGTTCCCTGTGTTCTGAAAGCATCTTTACCTCATCATTTACAGCTGACCATAAAACCACACTATGCCCGTTTTTGGCAAGCATAATTGCAAGTGCAGTCCCCCAGCTTCCTGCACCTAGAAAACTTACTCTGCTCATTCCGTTCCTCCAAACATAAGTATTGTATATTTATTGTTACTATTTATTTTTATTACCCCATAGTTTATTTTCATTACCATGTATAAGCCTTACGATATTCTGCCTGTGCTGGAAATACGCAAGCACAGTAAAAAACAGGCTTATTACCAGCATATGGGTAAATAACGGGTTCTCCCGGTATAAGGCAAGCGTATTGGCAGGAATGTACCATGCAACAAAAAGCGAGCCAAGCGAAACATATCTTGTAACCGCAACCACTGCAATAAATATTAAAAGCCCTCCAATAATTACAAATGGATGCGCTGTTGACATTACAACGGCAGCAGTAACAGCTATTCCCTTGCCACCCTTAAATTTAAGGTAAAACGGGTAATTATGCCCAAGCACAACACCAAGCCCTGTATACAGGCATAAAAGATACCAGTTCCCAGGCGTACCAAATGCCAGGCGCACTATAAGCACTGGTATAACCCCTTTTAAAAAATCCCCTGCAAATGTAAGCAGGGCCGGGAGTTTGCCAAGAGTGCGCAGTACATTTGTAGTACCAGCATTGCCACTTCCCTTATCCCTTATATCTATATGGTATATTTTCCCGACAATATACCCGCTTGAAATACATCCGCAAAAGTACCCTATTACCAAATAAATAAAATTCCAAGCCATAAGCAGCCTCCATCCCCCTGACTAACTTCTGTTACACTCCAGCCTGACTTTTTTCTTTCCTCTCCCTGATTATAAACTTTAATGGCGTGCCTGTAAAGCCAAATGCTTCACGTATTTTATTTTCAATATACCTTGTATAAGAAAAGTGCATAAGCTTTTTATCATTTACAAATATAACAAACACCGGAGGCTTTACGCCAGCCTGTGTAATATAGAAAATTTTCAGCCTGCGCCCCTTATCAGAAGGCGGCTGCTGCAGTGCAACTGCCTCTGTTAATATCTCATTAAGGACACCTGTGGCTATACGCAGTGAATGGTTCTGTATAACAACTTCAAGCATGTCAAAAAGCTTCGGTATACGCTGGCCTGTCTTTGCAGATATAAAAATAATCTCCGCATATGGCATAAAGGATAATATGTCCCTTATCTTTTCTGTATATTTTTTAACAGAATTATTATCCTTCACTATGGCATCCCATTTATTTACAGCTATAACCATGCCACGTCCCCTGTCATGTGCAATCCCTGCAATCTTGGCATCCTGTTCCGTAACCCCCTCAGCTGCATCTATAACAAGTACCACTACATCTGCACGCTCAACCGCAGAAACAGTACGGAGTATACTGTATCTCTCAATTTCCTCTTTAATCTTGTTCTTGCGCCTGAGCCCTGCTGTGTCTATAAACACATATTCCTTGTCCTGCCATGTAACAGAAGTATCCACTGCATCCCTTGTTGTACCTGCAATATCAGACACTATAACCCTGTTCTCGCCAAGTATTTTATTAATAATAGAAGATTTGCCAACATTCGGCTTGCCAACAATAGCAATGCGCGGCCTTTCGTCCTCTTCTTCCTCTGCCGCATCCGGAAAAAGCGCTATAACCTCATCCAGCATGTCACCAATGCCAAGCTTTGCAATAGAAGAAACAGGGACAGGGTCGCCAATGCCAAGATTATAAAACTCATACACATCAGGCATATACTTGTTAAAATTATCTACTTTATTAACAACAAGCACAACTTTCTTATCCGCCTTCCTGAGCATATCCGCAACCCTGAAATCAGAATCTGTAACGCCCTGCCGCACATCCACAACAAACATTACAACATCTGCCATTTCTATTGCCATAAGTGCCTGTTCCCTCATATCCTTAAGCATCTGGTTCTTCGTTACAGGCTCAATCCCGCCTGTGTCCATTATGGTAAATGAATAATTAAGCCATGATACATCAGCATAAATGCGGTCTCTCGTAACCCCTGGCGTATCCTTTACAATAGATATCCTTTCACCTGCAATCATATTAAAAAGCGTCGATTTGCCAACATTAGGACGCCCCACAACTGCAACAACTGGTTTACCCATCTAATCCACCATGCCTTTCCCTACAGCCTGTAAAACCAGTTTCTCAGGCCGTTTCTTTCACTCTTTCTACAAGAAATTCATTAACACTTGTATATAGTATCTCATTATTAATAATATCCTCAGATTTAGTACCAAAATACTCATCAAACAACTTATCCAGCGCATCCTGGTCATCAACAGAATACTCTTTAAGGTAAGCATTTAATACCTCCTTATAAGCATCTGCATCAAGCCCTATGCCCTCTTTATGCGCTATTGCATTAAAAACCAGCCTTTTGCCCAGGTCACTCTTAGCACTCGTTTCCACATTCTTTTCAAAATCCTCTGATGACATAGACTGCGCAGCAAGATAATCATCAAGCGTAGTATTATTCTTGCCAAGATAATAAACAATAGGGGTCCTGTACTGTGTCTTAACCCTTTCAAGAAGGTCCTCAGGATACTCTTTCACATCTGATTTAGTATAAACATAATTCCATGCCAGGTCCTGTACTACATTACTGCGTATAAACTTTGTATAATCCTTAGCTGTATTCTTATAATCTTTATCAAAATCCTTAAAATTATCTTTTACAAACTTATCCGTAAGCCCCGGCCATTTCTTTATATAATTAATAGTCACTGTAAACACAGCAGGCTTCCCTGCATAATCAGGGTTCGGCGGGTAACTTTCAGGAAATGTCACATCTATATCATAAGTCTTGCCAGTCTTTTTACCAATTAACGCATCCTCAAAACCATCAATAAAACCGCCAGAACCAATTTTCAGGTCATAACCCTCCGGCTTAGTATCCTTAGTGCATGAACCGCCAGCAAATGCCTCCCCGTCCATCTTGCCTACATAATAAATATTAACAGTATTGCCCGTCTTTACAGTACTTTTTTTAACCTTTTTAAAATCATCTGTCCTCTCAATATTAGTTTCAATCATTGTATCTGTAGTACTCTCAATATCCTTTTTGGCAAGGGGTATTGATGAATAATCCCCCAACTCAAGAATACTGCTATAATCCAGGCTGTCATATACATCAGCTTCCCTGACATACTCCTTATCCTTATCATCTTCTTTGCTATTTCCGCCAGTTGCTTCAGAACTTGTACCCTGGCTGCTGTCCTTGCCGTCATCCTTAGCAGAACTGCACCCTGTAAACGGCAAAGCCATAGAAACACACAATACCAGTGCTAGAAATTTGTTATACTTTCTCAAAATAATTCCTCCAATTAAAATATTAAAAAATTTACAACTACTACATACTAACACAAGGAAGGGGAAAATTCAAGGAGAAAAGCAGACCTTATTATAAAGAGAATTATATGATAGATTTCTGAATAATTTGCCAGAAATAAAAGAAAAATAATTTATAGAAGTATATCTTTTCATGTAAAGATTATTTTGCTATAATCATAATGTGGTATGTAGATATTTTAAAGGAGAGTACAGTATGGCATCTTGGAAATTGTTTGTAGAGAATTATGGTAAGATAAAATCAGCAGAAATAGAAATGGCATCACTGACATTTTTTGTAGGTGATAATAACAGTGGAAAAAGCTTTTTGCTTTCACTCCTGTGGGGAATTGAAAATCTTGGAATAGAAACTTTTCTCCTAAAAGGAATAAATGTACGGTATAAACCGTTATAGGGCAGGGACTGCCCGGATTTACGCCTGTGGAGATAGTAGGTAAACCAAACAAGTTTGGTTGCGAGGTCATAGAAGCAGGAAGCCCATTGGCTTTAGACAATGGGTAGTTCACTTTTGGCAATAAAATTCCATTTATACATATTCCTATCCAAATGAAAAGAAATGACAAAGGTATATTGACAGGAAAATACATTTGTAAAACCAAAAGCAATAAATAAACTGTATAATCTTAGAAATGAAAACCAGCCTTGCCAGTTAAACTGGCAAGGTTATAAATGAAATCCAGTTCAATAATTAAAAAAATTAATTCATTTTAAACGGGGTACTTCTTAATTTAAAATATAAATTATCCATAACATGTATTATTTTGTTATATATTAATATCATCAAAAATCAAAATACAGAAATGTTGATACTCCTGCAAAGGATACTACAGACCACACTAAAAACATTACCACAGCCAGTGAATTTAAAATGGTTGGCCTAAATTCTTTTTCTCTGCTGTTTTTAGTATTTAGCACAACAAAAAATGCACCAAAGATAAACAGCCACAGATTAACCCCTGTAATATGTGATGCCAGATAATTTAAAAATGGTAATTTTTCTTCCAGGTAAGACAACTCAACAAGATTAAAACAATTATATAAATCCCCATTAATGGTAAAACTTGATAAACTGCACATTTCTTTTATAAAAAGTTTTGCTGATGGAATATCCTCTGCCCTGAAAAGAATCCAGAGCATATTAACCAGCATAAATGTAATAAACCATTGTGTTACTTTTCCAATCTTCCCCCACTGGTTCTTGAAGAGCCTGTCCAGACAATTAAAAAAACCATGCAGTATTCCCCATAATATAAAAGTCCAGTTTGCACCATGCCATATCCCACTAACAAGGTAAACAGCCATTATATTAATATATGTCCTGGTTTTACCTTTACGGTTTCCACCAAGCGGTATATAGATATAAGTCCTTAAAAACCTTGTAAGGGACATATGCCACCTGCCCCAGAAATCTGTTATGGATGTTGCTTTATAAGGGGAATTAAAATTCTGTGGCAGTTCAATATTAAACATATACCCTATTCCAGATGCCATATCACAATACCCGCTGAAGTCAAAATAAAGCTGGAAAGTATAAGAAAGTGAAACCAACAATGCTTCCAGCGAACTTAATGTGGGGATTATCCCAAAACCATATGTAACTGCAATACCAAATGTATCCGCAATGATTACTTTTTTAAACAGGCCAGTGGCAAAAATATACATCCCTTTTGAAAAATTCTCTGGAATAAAAAACCGCTTATCGTGGTTTCTGAATTGAGGAATCACTTCATTATGCAGTACTATAGGACCTGCAACCAGCTGCGGGAAAAATGATACAAACAATGCGTATTCATAAAAAGTATAACCCTTCGTTTCTCCCTTGTATGAATCCACAAGATATGAAACCTGCTGGAATGTAAAAAAACTTATCCCTAGCGGCAGGGCTATATTTGTGAGCTCAAACGTTTTTCCAAATATATTGTTTACATTTTCTATAAAAAAATCGAAATATTTAAAATAAAATATAACTGCTATATTTGCAAGTATCCCAAATACAAGCATAATTTTCCTGGTTTCCTTTTTACCCCATACCCCCCCCCGGTTAATTAATACTGACAATAAATAGTTAGAAGCAATACTTCCACATATAATAAACAGGTAGGATTTATTAAAATATCCATAAAACCATAATGACATGCCAGTTAAAAACACACAAGCAGCCCTGTATTTTTTAATGTAATTTAATGAATAATATCCTGCCAGTGCAAGTGGCAGGAAAAGAAATATAAATATATATGAATTAAATAACATGGCAGATTCTCCTTGGTTTATTTATGAAGTAAAGCATAATCATAAGAATTATAAAATTCCCTGATTGTTTTTATATACTTTTTGTAATTGTCTTTTGTCAGAAGGTATTCATCATTGTGCATCCATTCCAGTATCCAGGAATTTACCCATTCACCATAATGTGCCTGGTCTTTGTAATTATCCAGGTTGCATACAAGTTCAAAATTATTACAAAAAGAATAAAGCTTAATGTTAGGGTATTTTAAAATTTCCTCAATAGCGGCCTGTTCAGCATCAATACGCCAGTCTATTTGTCCGTCATTTTTTAAAATGTCCCAGTAACAAATGCTGTATGGAGGAAAAAAATAATAAAAAGTTGTTTCTGGATGTGCGGCCGCCAAGCTTGTTACATTTTGTCTGATATTCCCAAGAACCATACTTCGCTCATCCTCTGAAAATACCTGTGCAGTACTGGCTGTTTCATCCAGAGTATATGTACTTAAAACTGTTTCTGCCCCAAATGTATAATAATTATTCCAGTTTGCATAATCATCAAAATTTGTAGTTTTAATCTCTGTTTTTGTATGTTTTATAACACTCCGTGTCTGTTCAAATAATATGGATTTATTAAACACATAATTCATATCATCAAATAAGTTATTATTATACAAATAAAATGGATATGATATATCTTCCCTGTAAGCATCTTTATATTCAACCAGATGGCTATAATCAAGACATCTTATAATATATTTGATATTTTTACCTGAACTGTAAGCCCTTTTAAGATTATCATTTATCTCTTTATAATATCCTCCTGAAAATGGAACCTTGATAAAATCACTTTCAAAAATTTTATCTGCTTCAGATTTTTTAAAATTTTCTGTCATTGAAGTCCCTGTAATAATGCTTTCATATTCAAAATTCCTTGTAATCCCATCATTCTGGTATCTTTCATTGTTAATTGGGTATTTATATTTATTTAATGGCTTGTGGTAATGGAATAACGGGTCAATATAAATTGTAACTGAAGCAAATATTATAAATGCTATAATTGAAAAAAACAAAGTAGTAATAATCCATATTTTATATTTTATTTTTTGTATATTTTTAGTTTTTTTCATTTTAATATCCTTTTTAGTATTTATATTAATTAATTTATTTATTTTGTGACATATAAATGACTCTATCAGAAACATTATTTTAGTATATATTTATATCACTGCTTTAACATATTTATGTTATTTCAAATTAACCACTAAATATATCTCATATTTACACCATTATGGCAGTCTTCTATTACCTTACAAATTTCTATAGACACTTTTTCAGGAATCATGCTAAAGTTTCTATCTCCAGTTATAGTCCTACTGAAACTTGAAACCATATACCTGATTCCTTCACCCTCTAACTGATAGAAATATCTTTTATTATCTGCTGGATTTTCAAATCTGGCTTCAAAATAATCCATCTTCCACCATGGTGCTGGAACATAAATATATCCTTTTGTACCAGAAATTATAAGTTCACCTTCAGCCTTAACTTCTGTACCTACTTTGATTGAAGCAATGGCATGGTCATAAACAAACTCAATCTTTGTAAATGAATCATAGCCATTTCTGCTTATTCTGCTTTGTGTAATCTTTTCTTTGTAATTACAACCAAGAATCATAAATACTGAAAGCATAGCAAAAGGTCCCCATTCTGTTATGCTTCCCCATTTCTGCATATGGCTGTCTACTCCGCCAAATGAGTTCCGAAGGCTTGTAGACGTAGATTCTACTGATATAATATCCCCAATAATTCCAGACTTTAAAAGTAACAGGAGTCTTTCAAATGCAAGTGCATATGCGGTTTTATTCCCCTCCATAAGAATACATTCATTCTTTTTAGCCATGTTAAAAAGACCTTCACAGTCAGATTTTCTGACCGCTATCGGAGGGTCACATAAAATATGCTTTTTACATCCAAGAGCCTGTTCTATATAAGCTTTCCTTTCATCTGGATTAACAGCAATATACACAGCATCAACTGCTTGTAGCAATTCTTTATAATCTGTATAGGCATTAATATTTTCAAACTTTTTCTGGGAATCCTGTAGTCTGCCAAAATAACCTATAACATCAATACCGTTCACAAATGTACATTCCCTTGCAAATTTACTTAATATTTCGCTTGTGTCACCAACCAGCCCCATCCGTAACTTTCTGTCATTGGACCTGATTTGTGAACTTGACACACCCTCTGTCCTGTCCAGGTAAACTACCTTGCAAAATTCATTTAAATAATCAAACTTGCCAGTCCAGTCAGAGCCAATAGCAAAAATATCTGCATCATATCTTTTAATATCATCAATTTTCTGGCCTTCATATTCTTCAATAATAATTTCATCAGCTATTCCCGTTGCCTGAAGTGCAGAAATTCTTTCTGGCAAAGACTGCTGGACATTAATTTTACCCCGTGCCTTGTCAAAGTCATCAGATGTTACTGCTACAATAAGATAGTTTCCTAGTTTTCTTGCTCTTTCTAATAACCGGATATGACCATAATGAAGCATGTCATAAGTTCCATATGTAATTACTTTCACCAGTCTTTCCTGACCCATCAAATCACTCCCTGTATTTTCATATCATCAAAAGCAGCAAATAGTGTATCATAATTTTCTTTTGTTATATTTCCTATATGGCCAATGCGGAATACCTCATCTGCTAAATCACCACCATTAGGACAAGCCCAGATATTGTATTCATCTTTCAAAAGATGGACTATTTTTTTTGCCCCACAAGTAGTTGGATATAATGCAGTCACCGCATTGGATTTATCCCCTGCAATTAATTCAAAAGGGTAATTCCTGATTTTATTTCTAAAATAACTTGCAAGCCATGCCACTCTTTCCTGTTCAGCTTTTATCCCACCATTCTCTTCTATAACAGTTAAACGTTTATTAATCTGGACGAGTGTTGTAACAGCTGGGGTAAATGGTGTCTGGCCACGTTCCATATTTTTAAGTGCATCCTTCAGACTCAGATACATACATTTTTCTTTATTTTTTTGTATACGGTTAATTGCTGCTGGAGCGAGTGCAATAACTGCAATACCTGGCTGTACTGCCAATGCTTTTTGTGACCCTGTAATAATTGCAGCAGCATTAAATTCTGTCATATCAATTTCATCTGTAATAAATGCACTAATAGCATCAATAATAAGAAGTATATTATTTTCTTTACAAAATTTAGAGATAAGCGGCATATCATAAAGAACTCCCGAAGATGTTTCATTCATATTTACAAGAAGTGCTGTGTAACCTTTACCCGCAAGTGCATATAGCTGTTCTTTCCTGACCTGGTGTCCAAATTTACATTTAACCTCAGCCATGTTATATCCATAGAGTTCACAAAGTTTAACAAAACGTTGTCCAAAACTGCCCCCATTAATTACAATCACTTTATCTTGGTTATTAAGAATATTCATTACACATGATTCCATTGCTCCTGTTCCAGACGTAGTCAGGAAAACACACCTGCTATCATCTGGTGCATTTAAAAATTTTAGTATAAGTTTTTCATTTTGAAACATAATATCAGAAAATTCTGATGTCCTGAAATACGGAGCAGACATACTTGCTATTTTTAGTACCTCTGGGCATGAAACCACTGGACCAACTGTAAAATTCAACATACCAGCCATCAATAATACCTCCATTATTATATGTTTATTTCAGATAGATTTTTTAAATAATATCTAGTTCATTCCTATCACGTAACATATACCCACGCAGGGGCGTAATGCTTGCAATCCAATATAGCAGACCACCACAAATTGCTGTATATCCACTGCCTGTAACAGCTAAGAAAACAGGACTTTTAATTTCTCCACTGAGCGGATTATAAATAAATATAATACATGTTGCAAAAGCAATTATAATACAAGCCAGGCCAACCAGATTAAAACCATGTGTAAAAAAGAAATAAACACCACCTGGAACCAGCTGTCCTGATGCATTATTATTTCCCTTACCTGTATTTTTCTATATTTACAGCAGTCTGCAAACAACAAAACTAGCAAACACACTAACAGCAGCCAGAAATTCTTGCTGTTTAAACCACAGTTATATATCGAACCATCAAACATAACCCAGGGGTTATATACAGAAAACATCTGCCTAATTATTATAAAAGCTTCCCTGAAACGGCTTGCCCTGAAAAAAATCCATGAAAAATCTACAAGTATAAATGTTCCTGCCACATTTAACAGCTTATGGGTAAATGCCTCCCTGTTTAACCCGCACTTGCCAACAATCTTATCCCTGGCTGGTTTTAATACATCCCCTATAACCTGGTACAAACCATTTACTCCCCCCCCCACGCTACAAAAGAGAAACTTGCACCATGCCATAAACCACTTACTAAAAATACAGCCAGTTTATTTATGTACTTCCTTACTTTTCCTTTATGGCTTCCACCAAGAGGAATATATAAGTAATCTTTAAACCATGATGTCAGTGAAATGTGCCATTTACGCCAGAATTCCGCAACAGACATTGACAAATATGGTGCATCAAAATTATCCATAAGATTAATTCCAAGCATTTTAGCAACACCCATAGCAATAACAGAATACCCTGCAAAATCACAATATATCTGCACTGCAAAAAAGACAGTTGCTATAATAAGATAAGCCCCTCCATATGTCATATAATCACCATATATAGTATCAACAAATATAGCAATACGGTCAGATATGACCAATTTTAAAAAATACCCCCAGAGCATTAACAGTAACCCCTCTTTTACTCTGTCAAAATCAAATTTATGAAAGCCGGCAAGCTGTTTTAGCAAATTTTTTGACCTTTCAATAGGTCCTGCCACTAACTGTGGAAAAAAAGAAACAAATAATGCATATTTAATAAAACTACGTTCTGCATATATATCATTACGGTAGACATCTAGTATATAACCGAGTGCCTGGAATGTATAAAATGAAATACCTACTGGCAACAAAATATCATATTCTGGTAAGTTAAGTTGTATATGCATACTGCCTGCAACATTCTGTAAAATATCTATTGCAAAATTAAAATACTTAAAATAAAAAAGCACAAACAGGTTTAATGAAAAACTAACTAAAACAACTAATTTTCGTTTATTCCATATTTTACGTCTGCTGCCAAAGCAAGTATCATCTTTTAATCCTTCCAAAATCCGCCCGCTTATGTAAGTTATAACTGTCGAAAAAAGAATTAATAATGCATATTCTACATTCCAGCACATATAAAAATAATAACTTGCCCCCAAAAGCCATAGATTTTTTATTTTTTCTGGTAAAATAAAATATAAAATTAAAATAACTGGCAAAAATATTAAAAATTTTAACGAATTAAATAGCATATATTTTAACCTCTTTTCAAAATATATCAAAAACAAGTATACTTTTTCTGATTCCATTTTTATCCTATACTTCGGTTAACTAATGCTGATAATACATAATTAGTAGAAATGCTTCTATAATATAACAAGATAAAATTTATTAAAATACCCATAAAACCATAATGATATGCCAGTGCAATTAGCAGAAAAAATATTAAAACATATGAATTAAATACCAAAAATAATCAGATATTAAACTCATACATAGATACTCTTTTAATAGGACAAGAACTCAAACATATATAACATCGTTCACACTTATCATTATCCAATTGTGGATACTCAAACCCCTCTTCATCTTCAACCATAGAAATAGCACAACATGGACAAATAGCATAACATGCTGCACAGCCACAACAGTCTTCTTTATGTTCATAGAGAACAGGAATTTTTTTTGTTATATTGTAATTTTTTTCCATTACTTTGTGTCACCTTTCTTATTTTTACCATATTGTATTTTGTCATAAAGATATTTTATAAAAAGTACTTTTTAATTTTTTGTTTAATTATACCTCTAAATAAACCAGTAGTTGGAACAGCATACTTTTTCTGCAAAATATCAAACTCAAATTTATTCATATCATAGAAAAAAATATCCCTCTCTTTTGGACGTATTACAGATTTATATTCTGCAGAATTATTCCTTACCCCCTCTTCGTAAGAAACTTCTTTATACTCTAGTTTATTTTTTATACTATTAAACAATCTTGTTCCTTTATTAGTTCTTATAATAACTAATGAAATACCTTTATCATCATTCATTTTAGGAGCAATATCTTCTATTCCCCAAAAATCTGCAATAGTTAAATCAGACATTTTTACATTTTTTGCTACACACTTATAACAAGATGGTCTAAGACAATAATTCCTAAGAAACATCAGCATAAATGAATCTTTATCTTTTGAAATATATAATTCATTTTTATTCTCATATAATTTTTTAACTCCAAAATTCATCCAGCTCTTATCTTTACAACGAAAATTTACTGAAATTAATCTGGATTTATTCTGTTTCTCTGCTTGTTCAACATATTTTCTCCATAATACTGGAGATGGCACTCCATAACAAACAACATCAACACAAAACAAATTTTCATAATCTTTTTTTAAAAAAGACTTCAATCCATTAATTTGACAAGTAACACCAGAAAACAGTACCTTAATACCAATTTCCAAATCTTTTTTCACTTGTTGGTATATATTACCCACTTTTGCCTGAAGATATTTAGAACCACAAAGCCGTGAAAGGTTAAATAAATTATCCACCCTTATAAATTCTGCCATTCTACAATCAAATGATAATGCTACCCCATAAACAACACCATCTTTAGAAAGAATTTGCCTTGCTAAAACTGGGAAAATAGCTCCCGAAGAACTGGTCATTCTTAGTGATTTATCTTTTGCATATGCTGCATATGTTGCAATTATATTATTATACATATTAATATTTATCCTCCTTTGTTGTACAATTAACTAATTCCAATTATTATTCTCTTAATTTTTCTAAATCCCTTTTTGAAATTGCAATAATATATTTTTCACTAAACTTTAATAAATAACCATTAAGTCTTAATTCTTTCCTGGCATACAAATAAATTTATATTATGTTTTCCAAAAAAATTTTTGATTTTTTTATAAATGCTTCCAAAGATTTTTTATCTATTTTTCTATCATCTATATCTGAATACAACATATAGTAAGATGCTTCTTTTTCTGTCATATAATACCTTTTTTCTATTCCTGTAATATCCATTAAACTTCTTATTCTTGAACCCATTGAAAACTGTGCTGGACGTTCAAATACAAAAAAATTTCTTTCAAAAATCACAGAAAAAGCAGTAGCATGAAAACTATCAGTAATAACTGTTTCTGCATATCTTACTAATGAAATAAAATCCTCTGGTTTTATCTCGAACAGACGCTCTGTTCCGAAATTTGCATCACACAAACGATATTTACCAAGGAGATAAGGAAGAGTTACTATTTTTGTGTTTTTCTTTTTTGCATAAGACATTGCAACCCTACGATGCCATTTGGCATCACCTAAAAAATAACAAAATATATATGGCTCTTTAATAATTCGTAGTGTTGATAATTTTTTCCATTTATCTACCGAAAGCAGAAAAACCGGGTCCGCTACCCATTCCACATTTTTTCCAGTTAAAGTTGCTAACATCTTTGCTGTTTCTTTTTCACGTACAGATATTCCTTTATAATTTTTTAGAACATATTTAAAAAACTTAATTTCATTATGCTCTAATGAATCTTTAGAAATACTAGCAGCATATGAATACTTAGGTTTCTTTGTAAATGTTAAAAAATAAGATTTTTGTGTCATTAGATTCCATACTTGGTCACTTCCTGTTATAAAAACATCATATATTTTATTACATTCATGCATTGTTGTATCATTAAAAATTTTTTTGCTATGCGGAATTTTCTGATTAAATTCAGAAATGATTTTGTTACGTTCTTCAATTTTACGCATTTCAATCATATGACATTTTGTTCCAATCTTCACAACTATATTATTAATTGATTCCAAGAAAATTTTTTGTCCTAATTTTTTCATAAATCCCAATAAACTATATTTACATAAACGTTCTTTCAAAGAAAATTTATAATTTTGAGATTTGTCATAAGATATTTGTTCTGCATATACTCCATGTTCAGCCAAGTAATGAACTAATGCATATGCTTGTAAATTACCACCATAATTTACACTATTATAATATTCAGTTAAAATACCAACACGCAATTTCTTTGACATTTTTTGATACTTTCCTTTCCATTTTTATATTGTGATAAAACAAATCTCAAAAGTTTGCAATTCAACAATAATATTTCTCTACTATTCCAGACCCATCCTTACACACTATAAAATATTGTATAATATATTAATTTAATGCAATCAAACAATATTATAATTTCTTCTTTCTAAAAAACTTACATAATAAACTATTTATCAGATTCTTTTCATATATATTAGCAATTAAAAACCAATACAATATAAAATAAACCAATGTAAATATTACTCCATAAACAACAAATAATACCCACTTGTCAACAGGAATAAATCGTTTAAAAAAGAATACACATATTATGCCTGGCACACAAATAAATACAAATTTTACAAGATTATGCCAATACATTTTAATATCAATACCTATTTTTTTAGAATAAAACCAATTTATAAAAAATATTTGTCCAGCTATACATGCAATGCAAGTTCCAACCGCAGTACCAATTCCCCCAAATTCATTTCCTAAAGGAATACTTATACCAACATTAAGTATTGCAATCACCAGATACATATAAGACCTGTATTTATGCAAATTCATTGCACGCAAAACAGATATCCCTATATTCTGGGTAAGAGGAATTAAAGCTGGAACCATAATAATTAAACCAATATAATAAGCATCTTTATAAGCATCACCTACCCATAAACTGATAAATTCATTTCCCAAAGCAATATATCCACCTAATGCCAAAACCAGGATTACCATTTGTAACCGGCCTACCCTCAAGAATAAACCAGAAATTTCTTTCATATCTTTCTTTCTTTCATATAAATAAACTATATTAGGCAAAAAAACGCCACTCATAGCAGTTGAAAGCTCTACAAAATAATTTTGGAAATATATACCAAATGAATAAACTGTAACCGCAAATGTTCCATGAATTGCCCCAAGAATTAACTTATCAGTATTACTATATAAAAAATCAATAATAAGATTTAAAAATATAAAAAATGAAAACCAAAATATTTCATTTATCAATTCTTTATTATAATTTTTAAAAGAGAATTTTATATTAAGCCTTGCTTTACAATATATGGCATAAATTATCTGTGTTAAAACTGAGGCTAGTGCAGTAACCAGTGTTATTGCAGCTAACTGGTATCCAAATGCCAGTAATAATATGCAACATATGTATCTTATTATTATCATTAATAGATTGACAGCTTTTAAAAATACAAAATTTTCATATGCATTAATTGTAGATGAAAAAATACACATAGGAAATGAAAATACTGTATTAATCAACAGAATAAAAAATACTACCCTGAATAATAAAATTTCATCTCCATTCATGGATTTATTGCTTATCACAGGATAAATCCATAAAATCAATGCGCCCATAATTATGGCAACAACTGCAATTATTGAATATAACATAAGAAAAAAACCATTTAATCTGGCTTCTTCCTCTTTATTATCCAATGCTCTTGCTTTTGAAATATACCTGACTAATGTTTGTCCAAGCCCTAAATCCAGCAAAGAAATAAATGAACTCAAAGAAACAGATAATGAATATATGCCATATTGGCTATCTCCTATCTTTTGAAGCATAAAAGGAGTATATAAAAGACCTGCAGCAATATTGAATACCATTATTAAATATGAGAATAAAATCCCTGTCTTTTTTTGGTTCATAAGTTTACCTTGCTCCTTTTCCACGCTTCATAAATTAATTAAAGTTTCTGCCAATCTAATTAGTATCAAATTTCATAATTAAATTTAAAGCTAAAACCATTTTATGCTTAACTAAAAACATAACTATAGCCCGTTTTTTATTATAATCACGTGCACAAATGCCCTCTTGGAACAATGGCTCGTCAATAATAGAATTTAATAATATTTTCTTTTCAAAATAATTATTATTTTTTTCTGTATGAAAAATATTTTTCCTTATGCATCTCATAATGCCAGATTTAATTTCACTTAAATATAACTTCTCCAAATGTGTATACATACCAGTTTCATACAATATCCTTTTTAATTCTTTTTGAAAGTCCAATTCCTTTTCAATCATATTATCAATATATGAATGAGTTGCAGAACCATACCTATGGGTAACTATATACACTATCTCTGGTATATACTTCACTTTTCCAGAACATGAAAAAGCTAAGATATTAAATAAAAAGTCTTCACCAATTATTATATCTTTTGGAAATTTAATATTATGTTTTAAAATAAATTCCCTTCTATATGCTTTAAAACATGGTGACCTTAATGGGGCACAACCAGAATCTGTTATTGCTTTAGATAAAATTATCCTAGATAATAAATATTCTTTATCTTCTTTATTAAAATATCTTTCCTTTATTTCTGGCTTATTTATATATGCTGTACCCCAATCTGAATCAAATACCCCTATATCAACTGTTTCCTCTAAATTCTTAATAATATCATAATAACCATAGGAAACTACATCATCTGAATCAACAAAAAACAACCATTTCCCAGAAGCAGCACATATCCCGACATTTCTAGCAACTGACACTCCCATATTTTCCTGGGTTATCACCTTTACCCTTACATCTTTCTGTTCATACTGTTTACACATTTGAAGGCTGTTATCTGTAGAACCGTCATCTATACAAATAATTTCAATATCAGCATTATCAACAAGCACACTGTCTAAACACCTAGATATATATTTTTCTGTATTAAAAACAGGTATTATTATAGAAAACAATGGTTTGCTCTGATTAATATGGGAACACATAATTATCTCCAATTCATTCTGCTTTTTTTAAAGTTGTTAAGTTCTTTTTATAATATGCTATATATGCTACTGGAATAATACATCTCATTAATCCACAAATATAATATGATTCAGTATTATCTGTTATATATAAAACTGATGTGTAAACTGCTGTTAAAAAAAATATATATGCAGAATCATATCCATATCTGTTTTTTATTCTTCTTGTAATTCCAACAAAATAATACCAAAGCCAGATTAAATATGGTATAAAACCAATTTCAACAAACATTTTAATATAATCTGAGTGAACATGCATAAAAGGAGCAAATTTATCTAACATCAAAACCTTTACACTTCCTCTTCCTAATCCAAAGAAAGTATAGGAAAAATTTGTCTGGCTCATAATATAACTCCAAAAATAATTGCGGGACATAACATCGATTTTATATTTGTCTAAAAATGAATCAAGAAATGTTTCATCTGACAGTAAATAAATTATACCAATACCAAATATAAAAATAAAAATACCCATCACAATACATGCCCTAAATCTATTTTTCTTATTCATTTTAAATAAAACTAAATAAGAAAACAGTGTTGCAGCTACTGCAACTAAACCAATTCTTTTTACACCTAAAGCAAAAATAAGTAAAAACATAGTGGCCAGGAAAATAGAATTTCTTTTGTTTGTAATTTTCATTGCAAGAAATAATACTAAAAAATATCCGCTAGACAGGACAATATCATCCATTTCAAACACATTGCCAGAAAAATCTTTAACTATAAAAACCTGTCTGATTCCATCAATTACTGGCTGCAAACCACTGCTACATATTATCAATATTATCTTAACAATCCAGGCAATTAATAATGCCACAAATGTATCTATACATCCCCTCATTCCCCATGCATAAACTGCACATACCGCTATTAAGACAGGCAAATAAGTAATTAAATTTGTACTTAAAACCTGGTAGCCAGCTACCCCTATAAGAACTAAAATACATGTATATATATGGATAATTAAACATGGCAAAAAAAACCAACAAAATAAAATTTTACAATCATCCTTTGGTAATCCCGAATTTCCTTTTCTTCCCAAAATACCTATTACTATTGCTAATCCCCCGACTATTACCTGGATTAAGTTATTACCAAGAAAAGCAACACACATAGATATAATATATGGAATTTCATACATTTTTATTTTTATGGACACCTCATTTATATTCCTTTCCCCAATTTATGATTATAAACCATTAATAAATCTAATCTATTTTATTTTTCCATAAAACTTTTAATACATGTAACTTTGCATATTAACATAATATTCATGCTTTCACTCCAATAAATTATTTTATATCTAAAAAAGAAATACAAAACTATAAGTTTCTAATACATTTCTTATAAAGTCCTTCTATCCTATGTATTTCTTTTTTCAAATCATATAAATCACAAACAATTTTAACCTGTTCATCACCCATGCGCTGGTTTCCAAATTTTATAACAATATTTGCCCATACGTTAGGATTTTGGTTAAGTGAACAGAACTTAATTCCATTAGCAATATTTACAGATTTAGAAATAGTATCAGAAATTACAGCCCTAAGTCCATTTATCTGGGCCTCAACCAATACAAATGGAAATCCCTCATAATAAGATGGAAGAACAAAACAATCCATAGCCTGGTAATAATTTTCTGCACTCTCTTGTTGTCCTGTAAATATTACCTTTTTATCCAGACTTAATTTTCTTATTTTTTCCTTTATATTATTAAATAATGACCCATCTCCAACCAAAAGTAATTTGCTATCAGGATTAAGTCCAGCAATTTTCTCAAAAATGTCAACTAAAAAACCATGATTTTTCTGATATTCAAAACGACCAATATGGCCAATCACAAACTCGTGTTCTTCTATTCCCAGCAATTGCCGTGTTCTCTCCCGTATATTGTTATCAAAGATATAGTTATCAATATTAATAGCATTATTTATTAGATAATACTTATTTGATTTTATGAAATTTTTTGTATACTTACTTTCTCCAGCTACATCAGAACAGCTGAAACCATAATCAATTATTTTACTTAATATAACCTTCAAAACAAATCTGCTGCACTTATCTAAAAATGTATTTTTAGGAAGCCCTGGGTTGTGTGAATGTGTAATAACCTTGGTTTTACTATATAAAAATCCTGGAATTGCACTTCTAAATAATCCTGCCAGAGAACATGAATGGCAATGGATAATGTCATAATCATTTTCTGATAATATTTTTTTTACAGCTTTTATTTGTTCCAACAGACAAATTAATTTGTTATTACTTCTACTTGTACAAAAATATACTTTACTGCCTGAAGCTAATATTTCCTCATAAAAATCCAGCCGTTTATCATCAAAAACTACAAAATCGACTTGGAACTCAGACTTATCTATATTACGGAACAAATTCATTACAAAAATTTCATTACCACCAAGTCCAAGTGAACCTACAGATTGTAAAATTCTTATTCTGCCTTTCATGTTTGCACCTACTTATAAACTTTAATTTTTTGCCAGTTTATTAATAACTTTTGTGAACCTGGCATATATTAATATTGTTGGTCTTATTAAATCCATACACAATTCCACTTAAGGTTTATTAAACCATAACAAAATCTTACTTATTATCTAAATATATTTTTCTTAATTTATAAGCTTCAATATTTATATTATATCCAGCTGCAGTAATGCTCTTATACGCTTCTTCAGAAACATCTGTACGATTATCAAAATCTATAAGTGAAATTATTTCTGCCCATTTAACAGGAGATTCATTTAAACTTAAATATTGAATAAGACCTGTTACTTTCGTTTCTTTTGGAACTACATCAGAACATACACACCTAAGACCAGATGCCTGGGCTTCTATTAAAGCCATTCCCAATCCTTCAAATACAGATGTAAACACAAAAACATCCATTGCTTGCAATATTGGTGCAGTATCTTCAACCATACCTAGAAAAAGAACAAAATCAGAAATTCCTAAATCATATGCTTCCTTTTTTAATTGCCCTTCTAATTCACCACCACCAGCAATTATAAGAAATGCATTATCCTTTACTTTCTTTATTTCAGAAAACACTCTTAATAAATAACTATGGTTTTTAGGAGGATTAAGTTTACCAACATTACCCACAACAAATTTATTTTCAAGATTATATTTATTTCTAAACTGTTCTCTTAACTGTCTATCAAATTTATAATGGTTAATATCAATAGCATTATTAAGAATTTTATAGCCCTTCTTAAAAAGCCATTCTCCAGCCTGATTAGATACTGCTATTCCAACAGTATAACTATTTCTAAATATAGAAGTTAAGATTTTATGGATTAAAGGATAATTAGTCCTTGTTGTATGTCCATGTGCCAATCTTTGTTTAATGCCACAAAATCTGGCTATTTGCAATTCTATAGCCATAGTTGAACTATTGCCATTAACATGAATAATATCATATTTCTCTTTTTTAAGTAATTTTACCAAATTAAATAAATATTTTAATAAGCTTCTTTTTCTGTTTCCAAGGCAAAAATATCTTGAATTATTAACATATAATTTTGATAATAAATTTTTTGGTACAACATTAGTTGAAGCAAAATCTATTTGAATGTCCTTCTTGTCCATGGCATTGTAATAATTCATCATTACAGAAGTTAGTCCGCCATATGATACAAAATCAGTGGTAATCACAATTAATATTTTTTTCATTTATATTCTCATCTTGGTGGGTTATATATTATATTTCCCTAATGTTATCATCTATATATCATACTCAATTCCAGGATTCTTTCACAACTTTTCCCATCATCATATTTATGTATAATATCTCTCACAGATAATCTCTGCTTTTTATAATTATCTATACCTTTAGAAAAGTCTTCTAAAAATTTCCAAAAATCTTCTTCTGTATAAATAAGATGTCCTGGCATATAATCTTTTACATTATTAAATACAAATCCACGTTTTTGTTGATATTCTTCAAAATCTGGAATTACATAAGCAACAGGTTTATTTGTTAAAAGGAACTGCAAAGAAGCAGAACTATAATCACCTATCAATCCATCGGCTTGTGCCATCAAATCATATAAATTCATACCTTCATTAATAAAATTTTCATTTGAATATATTTTAAGATGTGAGTAATTTTCCTGTTTATATTTTCCTAATGTCTGGCTTGGATGTATTTTAACAATTAACAGGCAATTATGTATAGCCAAATGGTCATTTAATATTTTATATTTTTCTTCATTAAATAAAGGAATTAAATCTTCCTGGCTTGAATCATTATATCCGAGATAATCAGATTGCCTGAATGTAGGTACCCATAATAAAACCTTATTATAAGCAGAATAATCTTTTTGTGTAAGCGGATATATAATTCTATCAACCATAGGTTCACTACATACCTTTATACAATTTTCTGGACATAAATATTCTTTTGAAAAAATAGGAATATATATTTCAGAAGGTGCAATCATATAAGTAAAAAATAACTCATCCCCATTATTAATCTTAGTAAGTGCCCCCATTGTTTTATAATCTGTAATACCATGATTCATATGTATAACAATTTGTTTTTTACTTGGTTTTATTGGAAGCTGTCCTGCAGTATAAAAAACATGTTTTGCCTTCAAATACCACTTTATTGCACCTATATGGTTTACAAAAAGTACATTTTTTTCATTACAGCCAAAATAATAATCCGATTCTACTGAACAAATAATATTATATTTCTCATTAAATCCTTCCCTGACCAAATAATCATACAAAGGTTCTAAATTAAAACCAAGCCCTTTATTACCCATATATAATAAAATTATATTGTCCTTTTTAGGATAAATTTTATTTATTAGAGTAATCCCCTTAAATACCGTAGATTTTAGGATTTTTTTAATCATTACATTTTTTATCATAATTATCCTCTTATTCTAAAAAAATCCGTATCTAAATTCTTTACTTATTATTCTTGTATGCATACTAAACATATTATTTTTCCTTTACAACTATCCTGTTAAATATTTATATTTACAATAATTCTTCTATAATTTTTTCTAGCTTATTACAAAACAAAAAATTATTAGAATCATTTTTATTATTCATATTTTGGATTATGTCTTCATAATTCAAAATTAATCCTTCTAATTGATTAATATTTAATACTCCAATTATATTCTTTTTTCTTTTTTCTACCTCACAGCAAAAATCCACCTGATGATTATTAACATGTTCACCATACTGTTTTTGCCTAGGAACTACGATTGGAATTTTTCCATATTGTAAAGGCATAATAAAACTTGCCGGACCTCCATGTGTAATCACAATCCGAGCTTCTTTTATATTTTTAAGCATCTCATCATAAGAAAATAATCTGCTCCATCTGCAATACTTAGGTGTATATGTACAAAATCCTATTTGTATAACTATCTCATCATCAATCTTGTAATTCCCTTTAAGATTATCCATATATTTAATTAGTCGGTTAAATTGTTGTTCATGTGTTCCTACTGTTACAAAAATCATATATATCTTATCTCCACTCCTATTTTGGTTATGCCAAAAACATATATAGTGTATACAACATTCTATTACTTATTTCTATATATTAAATATTAAAATATACTTCCCAGATTAATTGACTTTTTATAAACTTTCCTTTGTTCTTCCCATTGTACAATAAATTTATCAGCAACTGGATAAACTATCTTTCCTGTTATTGTTGGCTTATCGATACGGTCAAAAACTTCTATATATATTAATTTAGCTCCATAAATCTTTCCAATATAAAAGAATGGTACAGCAACTGCTGCTCCTGAAGAGATAATTAAATCAGGTCTTTCTTTTTTTAATATTTTGTATGCAACAACAGTATTTTTTATTAAATTTTTTATATTACGGTTTGTAGGATAATAACAAAAATACACTTTTTCACCATTCAAAATACTTTTTGCATCTTCTTTATTAAATGTAACCCAAAATCTATCCTTACTTTCCCAAATAGATTTTAGCATATATAAATGTGTCAAATGCCCGCCTGAAGAACCAACTAAGCAAATTTTATAATTTTTATTATTTTTTACTAATTTCATGTTAAATTCTCCTAAAAATTATACTTTACTATTTAAATTATTAAATATCTTTGTAATTATTTTAATATATTTTTATTTAATCTTTATAATAAATTTATACAGTTTTATTAATTATTATATATGTTTTATTTTTAAATAATTTTTAAATTTTAAAAATACATTTAATAAAAAAATATTATATAATTATATTTTTATTTATAGCATTATAAAGATAATATTTTAATAAATTAGATATTTATACTTAAATTTATATAATTTTACATGCTTTATTTACTACAATTTATATATTTATACAATATATTACTGTCATTTCCATTTATAGTAATCCAATAAAATATTAATAATATTGTCAAATAATGTATAATAAAAATAGAAGTGATAAAAATGCTGAACAATGAAACAAGAGAATTATTAATAGAAACATATAAAAATTATATAGCTTGTACTTGCATTTTTATATCCTCTAATTAAAACTATATATTAAGATCTTCTTGCAACCCTCTTACCTGATACCTTTAAGAAAAGCATCTCTCAGCACCATCCACTGCCCATACCTGTCACATATTGCCCCAGTTCCTATTCCCATCACATATGCCACACTGTACACATCCCCTCCAGCCTGTAAGCACATTACTGCAAATGTATCTCTTAGCCGCTGGTAATTCAGGTCTTCAATCCATGCTGTTTCACCTACATTTTTTAAACGGTACTGTAATGTCCTGCTGTCTGGTGGTGAATAGTTTATATATTCTTCCATTTCTGGTAATGAATTTTTATTTATTGTTTTTTTATTACAGATGTTTCTTTACACTTTATCTTTTCAACAACAGCTTCTTTTTTATTTCCAATTTTCTTATCCACTTCTACTACATAACTTTCTTCTGGTGGTTTTTTGTTTTCATAAATAACTTTTAGCAAATTATGCAGTTTTTCTGGTATTATAAATTCATGGCATTCTTTTTCTGGAAGTTCACATTCCGCAATAATTGTTGCTGGCTGGATTTTCCCACTTTTTTTATCATTTGTGGTATTTCTGCTGTTATCTTCAAAAATTTTATTCTTTTTACTGTTACTTTTTAAATTCCCTGTTTTTTGTTGTATTCTTACCAGATTTCTATGGATATGGATTTTTCCGTTTTTTAAGTCTATGTCTTTCCATTTTAAACCACATAGTTCTGACAGGCTTATGCCTGTATAAAGCGGCAGTAATACTTGTAACTGTACATCCATTTCCTGCTTATCTATAACACAGGCCAGCTGGTGCATTTCCAGTTCTGACAATGGCAGGGCTTCTTTTTTGTTTTTTATTCTATATTCTGCCTGTCCAAAAGAAATTTCTGGCATAATGCCTTTTTCTGCACCGTATCGGCACATGGCACGCACTATATTCTCTATAAGGTAAAGTGTGTATTGTGAAAAAGATTCTTCTTTGCCAGTTTTTTTTATGTCATTTTCCTGTTTTAAAAATGCAAGTATTTCTGATAAAATATCTGCATTAAACAGGCTTGCTGGTATTTCACCTATATATGGAAGTATGTATTTTTCCATATTGTTCTAATAACATGAATATGAAGATGGGCGCAGGGTACTTTTGATATCTACAGCCCACTGTTCTGCCAGTTCTTTTATAAGCAATGGTTTTTATTGGCAGAAATGGGTATTCCAGATAAATTTCTTTATGCTGGATGTAATTATAGAAACTGTTTTGTCCTGGAGCATTATAGGTATCTCCTGTTTTTTGTACCATACAGCTTCCCTCCCCTCTTCTGGCAGAACTATATTAGAATAAATACTGTCTGTTGCAGTTTACAACATTATAAAAATTATGTTGTAAGCTCTGACACTATGGAATGATAGCACATTTATTTTTGTTTTTCAAGGTCTTTTATGAAAAAAATTATACATTTTTGCTGGTTCTTCTTTCCAAAGAAGCAAATTTCATAAATATTATTTATTTTTGACATAAAAAGCAATCCATTATAAATGCTTGTATAATCCTTTGCTGGTGCAGTTTGCAACATAATTTTTATTATGTTGTAAGTTTTTTGTATACCCCATTTACCAATGGCCAGATTTATGCTGTCCAGTTGTTTCTGGTATTCTTTGCTTGTTGCCATTATGTAAATTCTTGTTGTTTCAATGCTGCTATGTTCTAATATGTCTGCAAGTTT
The DNA here is from genome assembly GCA_910577825.1 of uncultured Lachnospiraceae bacterium. Lineage (GTDB taxonomy): Bacteria > Bacillota > Clostridia > Lachnospirales > Lachnospiraceae > Butyribacter. The sequence goes on from CAJTOK010000001.1 coordinate 51,547, forward strand.
GGCTATATCTTTATATGTTGCTGCGGTTTACAGGATTTCCGTTTCTTGTGCAGAATACTGCCACCTGGTTTGTGCCGTTTTTATGTATATAGTATAAAAGCCTGGTTTGTAATGCTTTTGGAATAAGGATTTTTCGGCTGTGTCTACAAGTTTTTTATATTCTTCTCTGGATATTGGTTTTTGTGCAAAAAAATAAAACTCTTATATTTTTCATAAGAGTTTTAAAGTTATTATAGTTATAACAGTTTATTGAGATTTTTTATATATAATCAAGTTGTAAAGTATTTATGCACAATGGCATTTTCCACTGTTTTTGTCCCCGGTTATTATTTTTCCTTTTGAATTTATGTCGTCACGTATGATTTCACCTGCAGATGGTACGTAAATATTGCCAGAGAGCGGGTTTTTTATGCTTATAACTGGTGTTGTGATTACAGCTTCTGTTTCTGATTTTTCAAAGCATAAATCTGCCCCGTGCATTTCACAGTTTATAAGTTTTAATCCTTTGCAGTAGCAGAGCGGCTGTGTGCCGGTAATTTTACAATTTTCAAATGTAACGTTTTCGCAGTACCATGCGAGGTACTCTCCTGTTATAATGCTGTTTTTTATTGTTACATTTTTAGCATGCCAGAATGCGTCTTTTGTGTGAAATTCACAGCTGTCAAAAACTGAGTTTTCTATATACTGGAATGAATATTTGCCATCAAGGCATACATTATTAAAGTTTAAGTTTGCTGAACGCATCATAAAATATTCACCTTGTGCGGTGCAGTCTTTCATTGTTATGTTGTTTACTGACCAGCCAAATTCAGGTGAAATAATGCTGCATCCCTGCATATTTATATTATTGCATTCCCTGAGGGCTTTGATTCCATGGAGTTTTGAACTGTTAATATTTATATCTTCTGAATACCATAATGCTGCACGGCAGTTTTCTGTCATTTCTGAACCTGATATGTTTAACTGGTGGTCATGCCAGAATGGGTAACGCAGGTTAAAGTAACTGCCTGATACTTGTATATCACGGCATTCTTTTAATGCGCTTTCACCATCTGCCGGCCCGTCGAATTTACAGTTGTTAATTGCCAGGCCGCTGCTTCCATAAAGTGCCCTTTCCATATCAAATATTTTGTTTTCAATTAGTTCCATAACAGATTACCCCTTTCATTTAATATCTATGGTAATATATTCCAAATGCTTTTCTTGTTTTTCATATTTTAAAAACAATATGAATATATTATAAAAATATCTTTAATGTTTTAAATGGAGTGATACAATGCCTGATTGTACCAATTTATATTTTTTATCGGCTATTGCCTGCCAGCTTTCAGAATGTATGTCTGGAGAGGAATTTGAAAAGCTTACGTCTGACCTGCTGGCTTTAGGTTATATGCTGGAAAATATTTCTGCCAGGAAAAATAACTGTGGGAATTTGCAGTAGTTGTTCCAGACTGCTTCCTGCCATGTACTACAAAAGAAGGACATATAAATGCCGCCAGATACCCTGCAGTATAACTATTATAACAGGGTATCTGGGCTGTATATGGATATAATTTTTATAATAATGCTTTGGCCAGGTTTTCTTTAAAATAAGTGCTTCCGTTTCTTTTGTCGAATTTATCCCCAATTATTTCTGCCTGTCCATAAAACCATTGTGACAGGTTTTTGCAGTTATATACCCCGTCTTTGGCATAAAGCGGGAATGCCTCTGGAAGTTTTAATGTAACTTCTTCTTTGGTTTTTGCTAGTTCGTGGAAGCATACATATGCCCCTTTATAGTAATCATAGACTTTAATCTGGTCCCATAGCCCAAGTGCCAGTTTCATGGCGGATGTGCATTTTTTAACGGCTTTGTCTAAATTAGTATATGCAAAACAGCGTATTACTGCGCCAAAGAAACTTAAATCATGTATACGGTTTTCAAGTTTTACATTAAGCTGGTTTGCATACATTGTGGCTTCTTTTAAATCACCTCTGTCCAGGGCGTCTTCAAGATAATAATATCTGTAAAGTTTAGGTGCATCATTGCAGAAATTTGTGCGTCCTGCTTTTAGTGGTTTTGCATATTCGTCTGCTGCTTTTCTGTCACCTGCAAGTAAAGACATATGTACTGCATAACAGCGTTCACATGCCCGGCAGTCAGAAAGCCCGTCCCTGCCTGTTTTCCAGAATCTCTGGAAATACCCGTATGCTTTTTCTTTGTCGATATACTGCCAGAAACGTGCAAGCTGCCACCAGTATACTTTATGCCCGAGGTTAAACCTTTTGACAAGGGCATGGAACCTGTCCATCATATCTTCCCATTCTTTCATTGGAACTTGTGGAAGTGCCACTACATTGTCAAGTCCCATCTGTGTAATCATAAGGTAAGCCTCAGCCCCTCCGTTTTCAGGCACGCTGTCAAGTGCATGTGGGTCTGCTTCATATATTTCTGTAAATTCTGATGCTACAGGCATTGCACTTACGGGGTCACCATAAAAATATGCCTGGTAAGCATAATCGTAACGCCATATAAGCTGGTAATATGCTCCGCCTGCTTCATCTGCCTCTTTTATATATTCTTTAAGGGCAGTTATTTTTTCTGCCCCGTCTGGAAGCATGTCAAGTATTATTGACATGGCTTTGCCATCAAATGTATTTTTTGCCATTATACCGCTCCCTTCCCTATGCCCTGCCTAAATCTTTTATGTAAAAGTCTGTGCCATTGCGTTTGTCAAACTTTCTGGCTGTTTCTTCTGCCTTGTTATAAAACCATTCTTCAAAAAACTTTGTTGTGTTATTGTCTATATTTAATCCTTGTGGCGGATATAAGATTTCTTCTTTGCCATTTGCACTGGCTGCCCTGCAGCAGCACCATGCCCCTTTATAGAAGAAATACAGTGCCTGCTGGTTCCACATATTAACTGTCCATTTCCAGTAATGTTGTAAAATATTTAATCCTTCCTGCAGGTTAATTACTGGCATACAGCGCAGTACAGTGCCTGCATTCGCAAGGTCGCTTACATCACGTAAGCCTCCATGTATTAATCTGGTAACAAATGCTTTATTTTTATTAATGTTTCCTTCATCCATATAGTGTTCAAGGAATACTGCATATGTCTGCCATGGTATGTCATGGCAGGTAAGCCCTCCGTTAAATATCCTGTTTGCCATTTCACGTGCCAGTTTTATATCACCTTTTTTTAATGTATACCAGACTTTCATATGCTGTTCACACGCATTACATGCTGAATACATTCCTATTTTTTCATTTCTGAAAAGGTTATAATGTTCTTCTGCCTTTTCTAAATCTATATATGTATAAAACTCTGTGGCAATCATATGCAGCCGCCTTATTGCACTGCGCTTTAAAGCATTGGCGGCCTTTTCCATCTGTGCAAACATTTTCTCACATGTTGGGAGTTCTATCTGTGGCAGTATAATGGAAAGTGTTGCTGCTTCCCTTGCCACTGTAAAAACATCGTCTGCTTCTGCCGCTTCCGGGTATTCTTCTGCTATCTGCATAAATTCTGCGCAGTAAGGCAGGACTTTGACTGCATCATCATAAAAAGGTACAAAAACTGCCATATCAGCACGCATATGGAGCCTTGCATAAGGGTCGCCTGATTCGTCTGCTTCTTTTATTGTTTTTATATATGCGGCAGTACGTCCAGGGCCTGGCGTTGTATTATTATGTATATTCCAGAAAGCCTCTTTTGTATCAAATTTTTGTCCCATTATTTACTCCTCACCTTGTAAGCTGTATTCAACAAGATTTAACAGTTCTTTATTTAAAACTTTTAATTCCCCTCCCCTTAAAGGATGGCCTCCTGCAAGAAGTGCCTGTACATAAAGCACGCCTGCAGCACTTTTTAACAATGCCTTGTCATTTATCTGTACAAGGCGCTGTACCAGCGGGCTGTTCAGGTTCAGGTACAGTGTGGCAAGTGGTTTTTCTTCTACACTGTTTATTAGTGAAGAAAGTGCATCTGAAAATATATTAGAGGTGCTTTCTCTTGCAGACTGCAGCTGCCTTAAAAACTGTACTTCATCGCTCATTGAATAGAGAACTGGCAAGTCCATTGGCAGGAAACGCCTTACCTGTGCGCTGCAGTCAAATTCCTTTAATGTCTGGTTTGCAATGGCAGTGAGAAATTCTGCACGCTGGTATTCAAATGAATTTAATTCTTCTAATACAAGTTCCATGCTGTCTTCCTGGAAAGGCTCTAATGGAAGTGAAAATATATTGGCGAGTTTTCTTACAAGTTCTTCATCGTTTGTATACCCTGTACATATTAAAAGACTGCCCTGCGCCATAAAGAGCGGCCTTAGCTGCTGGAATCTTGGGACAGAACTAATCCATGCTGCCTCACCTGCATGTTTTAAAAAGATTCCTGTACGTGTCCCTTCGCTTGTTTCAAATGGCAGGTAGTCTATAAACAGGCTGAACATCCTGTCATCCCATACAGCCATTGACTTGATAGCCTGTACATGGGTATTGACAATAAGCTGTAAACGCTCCTGCCCGTCCTCTGCCAGCCTTTCAAGGTAGTTTCTTACAGCTTCTTCAAATTCATTCCTTGCTTCTAAAAGTGCAGCGTCTTCGTAGAAATCTTCACGTGATGCTGTAGGGCGCAGGTTTCTTGTATTTAGGAAACAGCGCAGGAAAAATGCCCAGGAAGGAAGCAGTGTGTTTACTTCTTCTGTAAGGAGCATCTGTTTTAAATAGATACGGTGCCCGCTTTTAATTGATGAATCAGTACGGTAGGATAAAATATATGCTACCCCGCTAAGATGTGGTGTCTGTATTGGTATTGCATCCAGAAATTCTTCATCAAAAAGCCATGTCCCAAATGATAAAAGCTGGCTGCGCCCTATGCCTGAGAAGTCGTGTGGTACGTTGTTAAGCTTTTCCGGGTTTCCTGACATATATATGGGAACTGGAAGTGCAAGCCCGTAATACCTGGCAAGTTCTGTGACTTTTTCCCTCTGGAAATAATTTTCTTCACCTTTTTTTGCCTCCAGTATTACAGTTGTGCCTGCTGACCCGTTTGTTTTATATATAAGGGAATCCATGTCAAGGGGCTCTAATGTATATGTGCCGTCTGGAAACCCTGTCCATATATGTGCCTGGCTTCCGTCTGCTGGTACTGTACGTACTACTATGGCATCAGATACCATAAAGCAGGATAAAAGCCCTATGCCGAACCTGCCTATATAATCTTCTGGAATCTGCCCGTTTACAAGCTGTGTTTTGGAAGACTGCCCGATTACGGCGAGGAAACGGTGTATTTCCTCTTCAGTAAGCCCTGAGCCGTTATCAGTAAATTCTATCCTTCTGCCCTGCACAACGCTAATTGTAATGACCCCGCCATTCCACCCGGGCTGTTTCTTCTGGCGCATTGTAATGGCATCAACACCATTCTGCAGAAGTTCCCTTATAAATACATCAGGGCTTTTATATAAATGGTTGGATAATATATCTAGCATTCCCCCGAGGTTTACCTGGAAGTGGTAGCGGCTGTTTTCATCTGTATTTTTATATGTATTATCCTGCTGGCTGTTTCCTTCACTGTTTATGCTTTCAAATATATTAACTGGTACGCTGCTGCCAGATGGTGCATTATCTTCTTCTGGTACTGTAAAGCCAAGTGCTTTTATGAAATCTTCTGACTGCCATACATCATAACCATGCTTATCTTCAGGGTAAGCCTTTGTATCTTCTGTGTCTTCCCAGAAACACAGGTAACGGTTTAACCTTGCAGCAGGCACGCCAAATACTTCCTGTAATACCATGGCGTTCCCTGCACTTTTTATAACTTCTTCTTCTGTTACATCACCAAAATAATCAGGTATAGGACAGAAACAGTCCCTTTCCATGCCATTGCTATAAAGGAAATACCCCCAGAAATCATCATCATAAATATAACAAAGAAGCACTTCCCCTTTTGCTTCTTCTGATAATGCAGAGGCAAGCTCTTCATATCCATGTGTGCCACTGTTAAACTGTACTGTTGTACCTTTCTGGCTTGTGCTTATAATACATTCTTCTGGCACTATGCCGTAACTGCAGCTGCTGCCAGCAAGGTTTTTAAGATATTTTTTTACGGGAAATGAACCCCTTCCCCTTATTAATGCAGTTTCTAAAAATAATCCCATAAATTTCCCCCGTTAAATCTAATTCTTTTCTATAAGCCAGAAGTGCTGTCCTTCTTTGTAACCTGCCCCGTACACAACACGTTCCAGCTCTTTTATATAATAATCTGTGCCATTGCGCCTGTCAAAGCTTTCTGCAACAGAAACAGCCTGGTTATAAAACCATTTCTCCATTTCTCTGGTATTGTAAATTCCATTTTCCTGCCAGAATGGCACTTTGCCTGTAAGTTCTGGAATATAAATTGCAGTGTCATGCTTTGCATATTCATGGCATACAGTCCATGCACCTGTAAGGAATGAAAACCACCTTTCCTTGTCCCATAGTACCTCCCAGCCTTCCAGAAGCCTTTTTAGAATCTTTACTGCTTTTTGCTGTGATGTAAATGCAAAACAGCGCATGACTGCACCAAAATATCCTAAATCCGTAGGGTCATTAATATCGCTTTCCCTGTATAAAGCTTCTGCAAGCGGCACAGCTTTTTTTAAGTCTTTATAATCAAGTGCCCGCTGTAAATAAACCTGCCATACATTGCGTGGGACATCATGGCATTTTAATGTGCCGTCAAATACAGGCCGTGCAAGTTCATCTGCCCTTGTTATATCGCCAATCCTGTGAAAGAAGCGTACCATATCCGCCTGTTCGCATGCCTTGCAGTCAGAACAGATGTCACGTCTTGTATTTTTAAACAGGTAAAAATATTCCAGTGCTTTATTTGCATCAATTACTGAATAAAAACGGAACAGCCTCTGGTAATAAAGCCTTCTGCCAAACCTGTTATAAGTAAGCATCTTTTCTAGTATTTTTATTATTCCTTCTGCCTGTTTAAGTGTAATCTGCGGCAGGTAGCATAAGACCTCAAGGCAGTAATCAGCCATATATTCAATTCCGTCAATCCCGCCAGGTGGACACCATTCTTCTTCTTCCCCGCGGAGTGCAATATATTCTGCAACTACAGCAAATACTTTGCCCTGGTCACCGCACCTCATAAGCTCACTGGCATACATCCATCTTAAATATTTCTGCAGATGGTGGTTTTTAATAATATCTGCACGCTTTACCAGGCTGTATAATATTTCATTTCGTGCCTTTGAATGTGGCATATTTAAAGTCTGTTTATAAGCCTTATTTATCTGTTCTTCTTCTGTCATATATTTATCTCCCCGGAAAATTCCAATGGCTGGGTTATTATTGTATATTTTAACATAGATAATGCTTTTTGGGGAGATATTTTTGTAATTTATAAGTTCCATATATCCAGCCTGTTTAATATGCCATCTACATCTATGCCATTATGTGTACTGTAAATGCGGCAGATTTTCTCTGCCAGTTCTTCTGGTATGCCGTTTTTCCTGGCTATTCCAGGTATGCCCTTTCCCGATTCCATATCTTTTATTACCGTGCGGACAAGTCTGTCCATGTCTTTATATGGTGCTCCTTCTTCTGGAGTGCCTGTATCCTGCATATGAAGGCAGTCCTTTTTTTTCACATAAAATTTATGTGCCCCTTCATCAAGTGTAATTACTGCCATTGTAACTTCATGCCGGAAACGTCCTGGCCCGCAGCTTCCAGGGTTTAAGTATAATACATTTCCTGCATATTCTTCTTTGTATTTATGTGAATGCCCGTAAATTATTATATCTGTTTTTGAAATATCTGCTTTTATATGCTTCCTGTTGTGTACCATGTAAAAGTTAAATCCATATAATGTAAAATATAGTTCCTCCGGGATACCTGCTGCCCATTCCCCGTCAATATTGCCCCTTACTACGTATAATGGCGCAATCTTTTTAAGTGCCTGTATTATTTCCATGCTGCCTGCATCACCAGCATGGAGTATTGCATCACAAGTGCCTGCCTGTTCTGATACTTCTTCCCTGAGCCTGCCATGTGTGTCTGATATAACTGCTATTTTGTGCATAAATCCCCCATGCCGCCTTTAGGCGGCACAAATATTAATGAAAAATGCTGGTTTTGCATTTTTCCAAGATTGAAACCGTAATCATTCTTGGGTGCGTTTTTTGCAGCCTTAGAATGATTTTTCAATCTTACGTAATTAAACAGGTGTAAAGCTTCTGGTAAAAACTTTACACCTTCCATGGTTTACTGGCTGTTATTTGTAGTATACAGCTTTTATTCCTGACGCAGCCTGAACCTGCTTAAAAGGTCTTTCATAAAAGCTGCCTGGTTTGACAATTCTACACTTGAAGCTGCAAACTGCTCACTTGTTGCAGAGTTTGTCTGTACTACACATGAAATCTCATTTACTCCCTTTGTTACTTGTTTTATTGATTCAAATTCTTCTGCAGTTGCCTGTTTAATCAGGTGGACAGCTTCAAGTACATAGTTTGATATTTCAACTGTCTTTGACAATGAATCTGATACATTTTTTACAATATTGCTTCCTTCATTAACAGTAAGTATTGAATGTTCAATAAGGTTTTTGGTTGCCTTGGCTGCTTCATCTGATTTGGCAGCAAGGCCACGTACTTCTTCTGCCACTACAGCAAAACCTTTGCCTGCTTCCCCGGCACGGCTTGCCTCTACAGCTGCATTTAATGCCAGTATATTTGTCTGGAATGCAATATTTTCGATTGTAGAGATGATTTTACTGATTTCATTGGAAGAATCTGATATCTTCTCCATTGCCACAACCATATCACCCATAAGGCTGACACTCTCTTCCACCTGCCTGCCTGCAAGTTTCGACTGGTTGCTTGCCTTTTCACTGTTATTGGCATTGTTTTTGGAATTATTGGAGATTTCTGATATTGTGGAGGCAAGCTGTTCTACAGAGCTGGCCTGTTCAGTAGCCCCCTGTGCCAGTGACTGTGAACCGTTTGACATCTGTGATGCTTCACTTGCAACCTGGTTTGCACTGCGCATAATCTGGCCAAGTGTGCTGCTTAAATTGCCGTTAATAATACGCAGTGATTTTAATATCTTGTCTAATTCCCCTACATACAGGCTTTCATCCCCTGTTTTAATATCAAAATTGCCATTTGCCATTTCTTCTAATATATTACATTCATCGCTGATAACCCCGGACAGCACATACTGGCTTCTTCTAAGGTCATCACACATCTTCCCAAGTTCATTACGGCTCCTGTATTCCACAGGGATATCCAGTTCACCTTTGCTAAAGCCTTTAAGTGCAGCGCTGGCCTGTTTTACTGGCCGTATAATGCTTTTAATAATACATGCAGCCATAAACATTACTAAACATGCAGCTATTATAGTTACTGTAATCATTATAGTCTTTGCATGTCTGGTTTCACTCTGCTGCTTTGCAATAATCCTGTCCTGTTCCTTTAAAAGGCTGGAAGATATATCCTGTACAATGCCAATCATGTTATTTAACTTTGGTGTACAGCTGCCTTTAATGAGCCTTATAGCTTCTTTCTGGTTGTTGGCTTTAATTGCGGCAATGATATCAGGCACTTCATCATACCATCCCCTCATTGCCTCAATATAGTTATCCACCTTGCCATCAGATAAAGGATAAACCTTTACAATCTCTGTTGTAGCTTCCTCAAGCCCTGCCAGTGCTGCGTTTATATCATCCTGGAGCTTTTCATTGCCAGAGACATCTGCAGGGTCTAATGCCATATCCCTTATGTTCCTGGCAGCATTGTTAGTGTAAATGCGGCATTGTAAAATTAACTCATTGGCCATGACCTGCCTGTTGATAATGCTGTTATATGTATTGCCCTGGTAATCTATTATAAGCTGCATTACAACGATGATGGAAATGGAAAGTATAATTGTAATACCAAACCCCAGAACCAGGCTGGCCTTTACTTTCATATTTTTAAACATAATAATCTCCTCCTGTAAATTTTATCTCTTGAATATAATCATACAATTAAATTACAAAATTTTCAATGTAAATATGAAATAATTTTATGGTAATTTCTTGACAAGGTATGCTATACTTGTTAAAAGGCATTAATCTATAAAAAATTGTTTTTTCCATTTACACAAAATACATTAAAAGGAGTAGTTTTCTATGTTAATATACCTGTGTGATGATTCAGAAATTGATACCTTGCGCCTGGAACATTATCTTAACATATATGCGGAACAAATGAATATGTATTTCCAGCTGGCCTCTTTTTCTTCAAGCCAGGAAATGGTTACTGCCTTCAAACAGGCAGACAATAAGCCGGAACTTATATTTCTTGATATTTTCATGCCTGAATTAAATGGCATGGAGGCGGCAAGAAAACTCCGTAACCTGCAATATAACGGGGGCATTATATTTACTACTTCTTCTAAAGAACATGCTATGGACAGCTATGAAGTAAATGCCCTTTATTATTTACAGAAACCATATAGCCGCAGCCATTTTGAAAATGCTATGTCACGTTGTGGCCCGCTGCTTAAAAAAGCAAAACCGCACTTTACATTTGCCTGCCGCAAAAAGATAGTTACATTGCCATATGAGGATATTATATTTTTTGAAACAGGCAAGTCACACACCATTATCCTTCATTCCATATCAGGTAATTTTTCTTTCTCTGGCGCACTCACGCAGATAGCGGATTTTTTCAGCAGGACAGACTGTTTTCTTCCAGTAGGGCGCAGTTTTTTAATTAACCTTGACTATGTGTCAAAGAAGTCAGGAAGTGATATTATTATGTCTGATGGCTCTATTGTACAAGTTCCCTTACGTAAACGCGGAAAAATCCTGCCAATAGTAGAAAGCTGGATTATGAAACCGCCTTTATAGCCAAGCGGCCCTTAAACGGGCTGCTGCTGTATGCTGTCTGCTATCTGTGGTATGCTGTCCACTATTTTCTGCCATTCCCTGCTGGCAGGAGGATAAATTTCTTTAATCTTTTCTTTATCCTTTGCACTGCCAGCAAGTTCTAAATTGTAAAAGTAAATTCCAAGTACCTGGGCTCCAATCCCTTTTGCTTCCCCTTTAAGCCTGTGGCATAAAATAACCAGCTTATTCCATAGCCTGCTGTCCTCTGTTCCTGATATTATATCATTGTAAATCTGTTCCAGTTCCTGCTGCTGTTTTTTATACTGGCTGGCAAACAGATTTAACATCTTCTGGTAAAATACTGCATCCATATCTGTATAGCGCAGCCCCTCCTGTATATTAATTGTACTGTCTTCTGGAAACATTTCTTCTTCTGGCAGACAGTGTAAAAGCATCTGTTCTAATTTGACTGGGACAACCGGCTTTGACAAATAGCCTGCAAACCCTTCTGATAAATACATCTGCTCTGCTACTTTACCGGCATTTGCAGTTAATGCAATAATTTTTGTATCATGGTTTTTGCTGTCTTTTCCTTCTTTAATTTTATGGAAAGCGGTAATTCCATCCATGCCGGGCATCATATGGTCTAATAAAACAAGGTCATATTTCTGGCGTATGCAGGCTTCTACAGCTTTATTTCCATCTGTGGCTGTTTCTATTGTGGCTTTTGTCCGTTTCAGAAGGTGTTTTAATACCATAATATTATTGATGTTATCGTCTACTGCAAGAATAGTCTTTGTATGGAAATCAGGCCATTCCTCTTTTTCTGTATATTCTGCTTCTGCTTCATTTTCATGTTCCTTCTCCCATACAGCAGCCTCCTCTTCTGATACTTCTTCCCATGCCAGTGAAACATCAAACCTGCTTCCCTTTCCTTGTGTGCTTTCTACAGTGAGTTTCCCTCCCATTGCTTCAACTATTTTTTTAACAATGGCAAGCCCGAGCCCCATTCCGTCCCTGTTTCCTGTATTGCTCCCACGCCCGAAGTTCTTAAATATATGTTCCAGCTCATCCTCCCGTATTCCTATGCCACTGTCGCTTACAGAAAATATAACCAGCCGGCCGGCCTGTCCTGCCTGTGTGTTTGCCTCGATTGAAATAAACCCCCTGTCAGTATACTTAATTGCATTAGATAAAAGGTTTGACAGTACAATGACCAGATTTGAAGAATCACCATTTTGGAACATGTTTTCATCCATAAGGGTTTTTTCTGCATTTGATATAAATAAAAGCCCCTTTTGCTCTGCCTGTGGCCGAATAAGCCCTTCTACTTTCCTTAATACCCTGCTTATCTTATAAGGCTTTTTTACAATTTCCTGTTCCCCGCTTTCAAGCCTTGACGCATTTAATATTTCATCAACCAGCAATATCATATGTTCACCAGCCAGGGCTGCTTCTTTTGCATAATTCCTGATTTTTTCCTCACTGCTTTCCCTTATAACCATCTCATTCATGCCAAGTATAGTATTTAACGGTGTACGCAGTTCGTGGCTTGCCCTCATAAGAAACTGTGTCTTTGCTTCATCTGCTTCCTTAAGCTTCTGCATGTCCAGAAGTGTCTGTGTCTGGTCAACAAACCATAGCATATGCCCGTTTTTTTCACCATGCTCAGTAATATCCTCTATACGCACCTCATATAATGTGCCGTCTTTATTAAACAGTCTGCCGCTCTCCATAACCTCCGTGATTTCCGGATAGCTGCTGATTTTACAGCCTTTATGGATACCTGGCAGCAGCCCGTCCATCCTGTAATTCGCAAAAATAATTGTACCATCATTGTCCAGGATAACCAGTCCTTCATTACAATGGTTAAATGCGTTATCAACTGCTGCATGGAGTGAACCAAAATAACTGTACCTTACCATTGCCATCATCATGCAGAACATGCAGAATACCATAGCAACCACAATAGGGTTGTAGCTTCCAAACAGGCCAGCCCTCTTTAACGCCAGGTTTGCTGCCAGTACACCTATTCCTGCTGCTATATATAAAATCCTTTTCTTCTGCACAGGTGTGCTTTTTTTATATCTTACAGCGCATAAAACCAGAATTGTAAATACAACAGAATCAAGTATAATGTAATGAAGATACCACAGTATGCCATGCCCTACCTTAATACGGTTATACATACCGTCTGTAAGAATCTCCATAGATGTATAAAAGAAGTGGTGGCTTTCAGCAGTAAAAATACCTGTAATTATAACTGCATAACATACTGCATCCAGCACATATATAAATACTGGTATTGAAAACCTGGCAAACTCAGAAACAAACCACAGAAGTGATAAAAGAATGCCTGCCTGTCCAATATACTGTACACACAGGCCGGCAAGCGCTTCGCCTACAGTGTCTGAGTGCACCAGTTCCAGATGTATGCCCGCAACAAAAAATATTGAAAAAACATTATATAGAGTAAATGCTGTCTTAGCTTTGGAAGAGGGCTGCTTTAATATAACTGCCAGTATAAAAAGCATAAGAAAAATGGCTATAACATCCACCGTTTCTAAAAATAATAGCATCTTTAATTAATCCCCCTGCTAAATATCCCCTGCCGGCATATCTGCGGCAGGGGATTTAATTTATTAAGCTGTCTGCGGATGTACTAAAATGGCAGGCTGTCCCTAAGGCATAACGCACCCCAGCCAGCCTGTGTGTCCACCCCTGTCTGTCCTGGAAGCCACTTTGCCCCTTTTATTAAATATGCCTTTAACTTATCCCCGTAAAGGTATGGGTCATTTCCACGCACTATCCCCTGTGGTGTCAAGTATATGTTACAAGATTTGTAAATATTTCTGTAACTGTGGAGATTCATCTGCATGTTCCCGCACATAACATCTTTTAAATGCTGCAAATAGTGTATGTCCTCATCCCTGTATTCTGCAAGGTAAATGTTTATGTAATTAATGCCGCAATCCTTTTATGTATTCCATCCTCTTGTTTTTCACTGATAACCACCCTGCTGCCTGTTAATTGGAAGGCCAGATATTGTTCTGGTTCATGCTTACAGCAATCTATAATCCCTGCATCATATTTACAACTTTTTTTAATACTGTTACAATGCCCGAATGACCAAAAAAGATTTTCCCAGTCAAAAAAAGAGGAAGAATAAGCAGGAATAAATAAGCCTGTCTATGTTAATATAACATAGACAGTGGAAGCAGGCAAGAAGTTTTTTATTGCCTTTATTGTAACTATTCCCCGTTTGTAAATTTATAATAAATTTCAATAATGCCATCTGGAAATAAAAGTATCTTGCCAATTAATGCCTCTGCCAGATAAATATCCAGTTTCTGGCAGCTGCCTTCTTTTAAAAACTGGTTTAAAAACTGTTTTTTTTCTTCTGCCTGTAATTTACAGTCCTGGATTTTTTTCCTTAATTCTGCCTTTCTTTTTTCTGAAAATCCTGCCTGTTCTTTTCTATACTGCCTGGATTTAAGGTATTCTTCTTTTGTGGCTTTCCCCTCTTTGTACTGCATAAATTCCAAAGCGCATTCTTCTTTAAGTGCTTCACAGGTTTTAATAAGTTTTTTCTCTTCTGCCATGTATGTGGTTATTTTCTGGCTGCACAGGGAATTATTCGCCTGTATACAGTCTTTTGCTTTTATTTTCTGGGATTTTAACACTTGTCTTAATTGTTCCATAACATAAATGTCCAGATGTTCTTCCCTTATATAGTTTTTTCTGCATTTTCTTCCATCAATCATATAAGCGTTCCTGCAATAATAGGAAAAATGCCTTTCATCTTTTCCCTTGCACCCATAAAAAACAGGGTGCATGCGTTTTCCACATACACCACAGTATAAAATATTGCGGTAAATATTGTCTGTTTCTTTATCTGTGTATTGTTCTAGCGTGCATTTTACAGTTTTTTTTAACATCTGCTGTACTTTTTCAAAAAGCCCGCTGCTTATAATTGCTTTATGTGTCCCTTTTGCAGTAATCCATTCATCTTTACTGGCTGGCATGGCTTTCTTCTGCCCTTTGTATAACCCTGCACTTTTTTTACATTGTACAAGATTTCCTGTATATACAGGATTGCTTAATAACCCTCTTATTACATTCTGTCCCCACTGGTGCAAGGTTTCACCGCTTTCACAGTATACATGGTGGTATTTTTTATAATCGCTAATCCTGTGGATTTTATTTGTATACAGGTAAGAAATAATATTATTACAGGAACAGCCGCCTGCATATTTTTCAAATACCAGCTTTACAATGCCTGCACATTTATTATCTACAACTAATTTCCGTATACCATTTATATTGGCAACATTATAGCCATAAGGTGCAAAGCTTCCAATATAAGAACCTGCTTCTGCTGCCATTTTCTTTGCAAGTGCTGCCCTTTTTGATATATCTTTTGCATACATGTCATTAACAAGGTTTTTAATATCCATAATAAACTGGGTTTCTGCTGCATCTCCGGACATTGAATCAAAGCCGTCGGTAACTGCAATAAAACGGCAGCCAAGGAATGGCAGGATTTTCTCAATATAATTGCCAGTTTCAATATAATCCCTGCCAAAACGTGATAAATCTTTTACAATGATACAGTTGATTTTATGTTCTTTTACATCTTCCATCAGGCGCATAAATCCTTTTCTTTCAAAAGATGTGCCTGTAATCCCTCTGTCTGTATAAATATCATATATTTGTAAATCCATCTTACGTTCTGTGCTGCTGTTATTTTCCATTACAAACTGCCTGGCAATTTCTATCTGGTTCTCTATGGTTTCTGTTTTGTCTTCTTTATGGTCAACTGAAACCCTGCTGTATATGCCGGCAGAAAATACAGGAAGGCTGTCTTTATTGCAGCCTGTTTCTGCTTTCTGGTATCTTTTCTTTGTCCTTGCCATCTATACCACCCCCCTGTCCTTGATTTGCAAAGCGGAACAATATATCAACCTTTTTTCCTTCATGCACGTATATCTTTTTTACCATAGTAACAAGCAGTTCTCTTGTAAGTTCTGCAATTTCCGCAGCTTCCCTGAACTTTTCCAGCCTGGCTTTTGCAAGTATATAATTATGTAATATGTTTTCCGCAAATCTTTTCTGGTTTTTAATGGCATTTTCCAGTTCTGCGCATTTATTTTCATATATACGCTTAAATTCTTCAAATTCCTCACTGTCAGCCAGCCCGTTCTCCAGGTCAGAAATAAGCCCGTTTTTTAAACTGTAATACCTGTTATATTCCCTTGTGAGTATACCAGCCTGTGTATTATATCCTGCTGCTTCTTTGTAATCTATATCCACCCGTTTTGCAAAGTCCAGTACATCAGGATAATATGCCATTAAGTCCATAAAAAAAACAATTTCTTTCAAAATAATGTCCTTTAATGTTTCCTCTGGTATACTGTGCCTGGTACAGCCTTTTGACTGGTTTTTGGTCTGGCATATGTAAAAAACTTTCTGCCTGCCCTTATATTTATTTACCCTTTTAACCATTGGTGTGCCGCAGTCTGCACAAAACAACGCCCCGCAGAAAAAGTTTGCTGTATCTGTACCAGCAGACTGCCTTCCGTCATACATTAAAAGTTCCTGCACAATATTAAAATCAATTTCAGAAATAATTGCTTCATGCGTATTTTTTACACAGACCCATTCATGTTCTGGTTTTACAATGCGTTTTTTTATTTTATAACTGGTTTTTTCACGTTTCCCCTGCACCATATCACCTGTATAAACCCTGTCTGACAGTATACGTTTTACTGATACAGCAGACCATTTGCCCGTTTTTGCAGTTTTAAACCCTGACTGGTATTTAAGCCCTGCCAGCTTTTTATATTCTGCTGGTGGAAGAATGCCAGATGAATCCAGCCTGTTTGCAACTGCTAGAAGGCTCATGCCTTCCATCTTCCACTTAAAAATCCTTTTCACAATGCCAGCCGCATATTTATCAGCCACCAGATGGTTTTTATTATCCGGGTCTTTTATATACCCATATGGTGCAAATGCGGAAATACACTTTCCTTCAAGGCGTCTTGCCTGCTGGCATGAACGCACTTTTATGCTGGTATCCCGGCAGTAGCTGTCATTTATAAAGTTTTTTACTGGCAGGACAAGAGAAGAATCTGCCCTGTCTGCATACAGGCTGTCGTAATTATCCGTAACTGCAATAAAGCGCACATTAAAAGCCGGGAAGGTTTTTTGTATAAACCGCCCAGCTTCAATATAATCCCGTCCAAACCTCGAAAGGTCTTTTACAATTACACAGTCTGCTTTCCTGGCATATATATCTGACAGCATATTCTGTAACCCTGGCCTGTCACCAAAAGATGCGCCGGAATACCCGTCATCAGTATAAATCCCATATATTTCCATGTCATTATGTTTCTTTACATATGCTTCCAGTAAATCCTTCTGGCTTACAATGCTGTTGCTTTCCTTTTTAATGCTGCCATCAGTATCTGTATCATCTTTCGATAACCTGAGATAAAGGGCAGCTTTATAAATATGTTCCATATTCATATGTCCCATATGCTTCACTCCTGCTTATATGGTCTTTTTATATATTTAATAATTAATCTCTGCCATTTTCTCTATATAATGTATAAATGCTTCTGTTGCACTATAACCCCCGTCAGAAAAATAGTTCCTTACTATATATCCGCCATTTATATGTGAATCCATATTGCCGCCTGTATCCTCTGCAAACTTACATGTTTTATTTTCTATAGTATCAAATTTATCTATACTGGTTTTACCAATATCCCATAACTCTGCCTGCACCAGAACCACCTCCATTTATAAAAATTATATTCCAGGCATTAGCTGTCCTATGACATATAAATTTTACAGAAGGTGGTATTGCTGTAATTTACGCATAATAAAACAATTTGTCCTGTCCTAAACCATACCTGAAATCCATAAAGTCAGCATAGCCGCCTGTTTCTTTTAATGAATAATAAAAGAGCCCGAAACGGCAGCCGGTAAAATGGTCTAATTTAAAGACAAGTTTATGCCTGATGCCTATTGGAACCCACTTCCCTTCCTGCTCATAGAAAAATTCTGCGGTATCTGTATTATATGTATAATTAACCTGGCATTTTAAACGGATTACCGGCCCGCCAGCCACTACCCTTTCATATTCTTTTTCTTCCTGCAATGCCCCATATGCACTGTCTAAACTATTATCCTGTGGTTCTTTTCCTGACATTACGATTTCATAAGTCCCGTTCCTGTATGCCAGTGCCACCGCCCCATAACAGCCAATGAGTGCTGTAATCCCGGCATAATCACCGTCTTTCATATGCGAACCATCTATAATGGCTGTTACAAAACTTTCCGGTTCTGTTGTCCTTTGTGTAAGTGTATTATAAGCCTCGTCCAGTGTGCTGCATATTTTCCCTGAATAAAGCCGCAATGCCCCTTTTCTCTCACTTACTGACCATAAATTATTATGCGGGGTATGGTTCCATTGCCATGCTTTTTTCAGATGTACTTTTCCATCTTTATCTGCTGTATAATTAAAATCATCTGAAGTATAAAGCGGCTCATATATATAGCCCGGCCTTGTATCCACAGTTTTTACCAGGACAGGTATTTTCCCGTCCGTTCCGAATACTGGCTGCTTATTATGCCATTGCATGGGAACAAGTACGGGAATCCTTCCTGACGCCCCTCTGTCCTGGAACATTATTCCATACCATTTTCCATCCGGGGTATCTACAATCCCTCCCTGTGCCACGCCGGAATGGCGGTAGCCCATATCATCACATATTACATCACCTCCAGTAAACTCTCCCTCTAAAGAATCTGAAGAAAAACATGCCTCTGTCCTGAACCATTCATTTTTAAGGCTGTGTACCAGAAAAACATAATACCTTCCATTAATTTTATAAAAATGTGCCCCTTCATACCCCAGCCTGTTATTATCTTTATCTTCCACAAGCAGGCGGTGCAGCCCGCCCTCTTTTGGCCCTTTTAAATCTGGTGTAAGTTCTGCCAGGTATATATTTGTATTGCCATATATAATATATGCCCTGCCATCATCATCAAAAAATAAAGAACCATCATGGTAAAACCCCTTGACTTCCTGTTTTCTCCACGGGCCTTCAATATTATCTGCCTGGTATAAATATGTCTTATGTGTATCGTTTGCTGCAAAGCACACATAGAAAGTACCTTTATAATACCTTAATGAAGCTGCCCACATTCCTTGTCCATATATATTAGAACCACCTTCCAGCAGCTGTCCCGGGGTATTATCTAAAGTTTCAAATACATAACTGGCAATTTCCCAGTCTGCCAGGTTGTATGACCTTAAAATAACCCCGCCAGGCATAAAATACATTGTTGTGCTAACCATATAATAAGTATCATCCACCCTTATTACATCTGCATCAGGATAATCCTGTTTTAAAACAGGATTGTGGGCTGTTACTATATTTTCCATATTTCTATCCTCCCGGTTATTTATATTGTATTTATAAATTAAGACAAAAGACCGGGAAACATTACCGTCCCGGCCTTTGCCTTTTATCAAGGGCTTTTAAAAACCATTAATGCAGTATTATACTTTTTATTTCTTTTTTGTTACTTTGACTTTTATAACTGTAGTTGCTTTTTTATGGTTTTTATCACCTGCTGCTGTAACAGTAATCTTTGCTGTTCCAGCCCCTTTAATTTTTACTTTTCCACTCTTATTAACAGTTGCAACCTTTGTTTTAGAACTCTTATAACTTAACTTTCCATATCCGCTTATTCCTGTTAATTTAAAACTCTTGCTGCCAGTAGTTTTCTTATAAGAAGATTTTTTAACAGTAATTTTCTGTTTAGCTTTCTTAATTTCAAACTGCTTTGAGATTTCTCCTGTATAATCACCACAGCCAGTAATTGTAACTGTTGCATTTCCTGAATTAATATTGTCTTTATAACTTAATGTATAGTCTGTGCCTTCTGCAAGTTTTTTGCCAGATGCTTCTACAGTTAATGCTGGCTTGATTTCTTTTCCTGTATAGCTGTAGCTCTGTATTCCAGTAACATTTGCAGCACTGATATCTGTTTTAGATGTACTTGCTGTGCCTGCTGCAAGCTTGGCTGTGCCAAATACTGCTGGCTGTGCATAGCCCATTCCTGAAGCATCATACCAGTTAATTGTAGATACACGTTTTCCAGAAGCATCTGCATCATTTATCTGGAAATCAACACCTATAAGGTTATTCTCTGCACCCTTTACTGTATTGAAATTAATCTTTGCTTCTACAATATAGCCGTCTGCTGTCTTCTTTGTTGCGCTCTGGATATTGGAATCATTGCAGTTCTGCCCGTTAAAGCTTAACGCATTTTCATAATTAATCCTGTACTGGCAGTCGTCTGCTTCATAGCTTCCAGTCTTTCCATTATTTTCATCTACAAATATTTCAAATGAATCCTGTTCCCAGGCGTCTGCATTATCCTTGTTGAGAACTGGGTCTTTAATCTCGGCAAGCACATAGAGGGCGTCTTCACTCCACATGGATTTTACAGTACCTGTTGTAGATGAAGATTTATTGGAATTTACTGTAAGGTTATGTGCTGTTATATCATTCCATGCACTGTCAATCTCACCATCAATATTTGCAGAACCTTTATTAATTACCATAAATGGCTTTAATGTCAATGTGCCATAATATTTGCTTCTTTCTGCCTGCTTCATATCAGTATCATTCCAGCATTCTTTAGTACCTGCTGTGGCATCAGACACAACGGCGTCAATGCCAATCTGTGCATTTGCTGCTTTGCCAGGAACTGCAATTTCCTTTTCTGCCACATAGCCGCCATCTGCCTCTGTGGCTTCGCTCCTTTTTATAGTTATAACTTCTGTACCATCTGCATTATCTGCCTTGGCATTATTCTTGTCAAGATATATTGTTACATTATCATCTGCATCAGAAGTTGAATCCTTTACAGTTACCTGTACATAAAGTTTTTCATTGCTCCATAAAAGCTTCATTGAAGAATTATTGCCAATTTTCACTGGTGATGCAAGTGTCCAGTCTTTATCACTGCTTTCTACTACATTTTCTTCTTTAATATATGGTGAGAGCCTTGAAGGGTCAATAAGCCCCCAGTATGCCGGTTTTGCTTTAAGGTTTTCATCAAACAGAAGTGGCATATTATGCCTTCCCTGTGAAAATTCATCAGAAATTAACCATGAATCATCATCTGCAACACCCCAGAATACTATTGCTGTAATATTAGCACCATCATCTTTTGCTTTCAGCATTGTATCAATAAATTCTTTATAACGGTATGCCTGTTTTACCAGTTCTGCTTCTTTCTGTGCATTGCTTCCATCATAGCTTTTGCTTGCAAGCATATCAAGCTCTGTAATCTGTACTTCATCTGTATGTCTGCTATACTCCATAATTGCATTGTAAAGTTCTTCTGCACCCGGTGATTCCATTGAATAATGTGCCTGCATCCCTATACCGTCAATTCTTCCGCCGCCTGCTTTTATTGCATCTGCAAGGTCACTGATGCACTTTACCTTTACAGGGTCTGTTTCACCATAATCATTGTAAAAAAGCTTAACATTTTTATCTACATATTTACCTGCGTACTTAAACGCATTTATAATGTATTCATTGCTGTCTTTATAAATCTGGTGGTAATATGTTTCATTGCCGCCGTTATTAACCCTTAAACCGCCTTTCTCACCGTCATCAGGAATAATTGCTTCATTTACAACATCCCAGCAGTAAACAAGCCCTGGGTATTTCTCCTGTACATGCCCTGTAAATGCTTTTATATACTCCTCAAGCCTTGCATTCATAGCATCTTTGCTAAGGACTTTGCCATCTTTATCTTTAAAGAAAAAGTCTGGTGTCTGTGAATGCCAGCAAAGCACATGCCCGCGTATATGTATCTGGTCTTTTTCAGCCTTTCCCTTGTTATAATCCCAGAAATACTGTAATATTTTATCTGGTGTAGTAAAATCAAGTTTTAAACTTCCATCATCATTAATGCCTTTAATAATATAATCAGGCTTCATTTCATTGCCAGCTGTCACACTGTTATAATGCTTCTGTACAAGTTCCATCTTATTAGCATTATTAAGTACACTTTCCTCTAATGCACCGCCAACTTTAAAATCATACTTAGGGTTCTTTCCTGAGAAGAAATCTTTTAAAGATGGGATATCCTTTTCTATTGATAAATCTGTCTTATCCTCTGTAATTGAAATATTATCAACATAGAATGAATTTTTACATGTTTCATCTGCTATTTTAAACTGTAATGTCTTAAGCTCACCATTCCAGTTTGTTGTAAAACTCCCCTTAATCTGGCGCCATTCATCCTTAGAAGCCTTAACGGTATTGCCTGAAAGCCCGAATCCGTCGTAACTGTCTTCACCGCCATTATCCCCTGTGGCATTTATTGTAAGCCCTGCCTTAACTGTGGACTCTTCTGTGTATTCATCACCCAGTTTTACCCAGCAGCTGAAATTATACTTAGTATGGTTCTTTACTTTGTCTTTAATATCCTGTGCAAGGGAATTCCAGGTATCAGTCCTATCTTTAACCTTTACATAACCGCCTGTGCTGTCATGCCCGCCAGAAGAAACAAATTCAAGGCTTGCATTATCAGCTGTTGTTGCAAACCAGCCATCTGCATCCTTTTCAAAAGACGGGTTATTTAAGATATTCTTTGCCCCGTCACCTGCTTCCTCTGCTGACACTTTAACAGGCTCTATTATGCCTGGCTGCATAAAAGCCCCGCCTGTTAAAGCCATTGTGGCACTTAGTGTTGTACAAAATGCCTTTTTTAATGTTCGCTTCTTTTTTAACATAAGACCCCTCCGTTTCTTAATTTTGCTCGTATTTATTTGTACTATTATTATAGATACTTTCTTCAAATCTTTGTCCCACTTAATTATAGGAAAAACAGGTACAAATTATAGTAAAATAAATTCCAGCATAAAAATAACGGGAACGCCAGTGTTTTTTATGGCATTCCCGTTAATAAATCCTTTATTATCCTGCTGTGTTTACTTTACAACTATAGTCTTTTTAACGCTCTTAACCTTTCCGCCAGCTAATTTTATCTTCACAGTAATCTTTGCCTTTCCTTTGCCCTTTGCAGTAATTGTACCATCTTTTGACACTTTAACTTTCTTTGGTGCAGAAGACTTATATGTAACAACTGCTGCCTGCTTTCCATAAGGGGCACTGCTCTTTACACTTGGTTTTAAAACAAGCCCTGTGCCAAGGCCAGCCTTTATCTTTGTTTTGCCACCTTTTTTAAGGGAAGTCTTGCCAGCCTTTACTTTTGTTTTGCTAAGAAGCGTAACAACATTTTTGCCACTTAATTCCTTATCTGTAATAACATAGGTATTCCCACTGAAACCTTCAATGGCAGCTTCACCTTTCTTAATAACAGAAGTCTGGCCTTTTGGAATTTCTTCAAGCTTGCCTGTCTTTTCATTATAACGGTAAGCATATACCTTGTCACCTGTCTTGGCAGATGGAAGCATTACTGGTGTTGTTACCTTTATGCCGCCCTTTGTATTATTAGGGGCAATCGTTACAGTATAGGAATTATTCTCCCCTGCTTTATTGGAAGTTAAAATCTTATTTACCTTTCCACTGCTGCTTCCCATTCCAGAAACCTTGCCAGTCTTTACAAGTACATTAATATTACTATCCATCTTCTTTAATTCACTTTGTGGTATAGTTACCGTATATGAATCCTGTGGTGTTTCTCCCTGTACTTTAACAACAAGCTTTTTACCACTTTCCCTTGCAACATCTATACTTTCTTTAGTAACCTCTACCTTGCCTATGCCAACACCATCTACACTTGGCACTTCAATCTTAACAAGTATCTTAGGGGAAAGCTTATCTTTAGCGATATCAACTGTAACCTTCTCAACATAAATATCTACACTGTCAATGCCTGCATCCTTTACACTCTTAAGATAATCTTCAGGTATTATTGTCTTAGCAGAATACTGGCTGCTGATATCAGAAGCCCCTGTATAAACCGATGCACTTGCACTTACCTTTGTACCATCTGCATCTGATGTTACTTTTGTTACAAGAACAGAAAATGTGCCCGTATTAGTTAAAGTTTCAGTTACAACAGTTGAACTGCCATTATCTTCTGTTACAGTTTCCTTAGTGCTTCCTGTACCATCAGGCATAGTTACTTTTTCAGTAACTGTTGTCTTATTATTATCAACCTTTGTAGTAATCTCTGTAACTGCACCTGTAGTTTCATCTGTTTTAATCTCAGTTGTAACTCCCGGTGCGCCTGTACTGCCAGTACCCGGTGTGCTGCTTGCTGCAGGCGCGCCTGTGCTGCCAGTGCCTGGTGTGCTGCTTGCTGCAGGTGCACCTGTATTGCTTGTGCCTGGTGCACTGCCTGTTCCCGGTGCACCTGTATTGCTTGTACCTGGTGCACTGCTTGCTCCTGGTGCTCCTGTGCTGCCAGTGCCTGGTGTACTTCCACCCGGGCTGCTTCCGCCTGGTCCTGGAATATACTGGTTTCCAGAAGATGGAGGGTTTGTTGCAGCCGGTTTTTCTGTTGGCAGTTTATCAGCAGCGGCAAGCTTAGCTGTACCAAATACTGCTGGCTGCGCATAACCCATTCCCGAAGCATCATACCAGTTAATTGATGCCACACGTGTACCCGAAGCATCTGCATCATTTATCTGGAAATCAATACCTATACGGTTATTTTCCGCACCCTTTACCGTATTAAACTTAATCCTTGCTTCTACAATATACCCGTCAGCCGTCTTTTTTGTTGCACTCTGGATATTAGAAGCATTACAATTCTTGCCGTTAAAACTTAATTCATTCTCATAATTAATCCTGTACTGGCAGTCATCATCTTCATAACTTCCAGTCTTTCCGTTATTCTCATCTACAAATATTTCAAGTGAATCCTGTTCATAGGCATTTGCACTGTCTTTATTAAGAAGCGCATCCTTAACCTCAGCAAGCACATAAAGGTAATCTTCATCCCACATAGACTTTACAGTACCTGTTGTAGATACAGATTTATTTGAACTTACTGTAAGCTTATGCGCTGCTATACCATTCCATGCACTGTCAATCTCACCATCAATAGCCGCAGAACCTTTTTTAATTACCATAAACGGCTTTAATGTAAGTGTACCATAATATTTGCTTTTCTCCGCCTGTGTCATCTGGGTATCATTCCAGCATTCTTTAGTACCTGTTGCAGCATCATAAACAACCGCATCAGCACCAATCTTTGAATTTGCTGCTTTGCCAGGAATTGCAATTTCCTTCTCTGCCACATAGCCATCTGCTGTAGCCTTTGCTTCACTTCTCTTTATAGTTACAGCTTCAATGCCATTTGCATTATCTGCCTTAACATTATCCTTATCAACATAAATTGTTACACTGTCACCTTCATCAGAAGTTGCATCCTTAACAGTTACCTGTACATAAAGTTTTTCATTGCTCCATAAAAACTTCATAGAAGAATTATTGCCAATTTTTACAGGTGCTGCAAGCGTCCAGTCCTTATCAGCACTTTCTACTACATTCTCCTCATTAATACATGGAGGAAGCTTTGAAGGGTCTGTAATCGCATAGAACGCCAGCTTAGCTTTATTATTTTCATCAAACAGCAAAGGCATATTGTGCCTTCCATCTGAAAATTCATCAGTAACCAGCCATGAATCACTATCAGAAACACCCCAGAATACCAGCGCTGTAATATTAGTGCCATCATCCTTAGCTTTAAGTATTGCATCAATAAACTCTTTATAACGGTATGCCTGCTTTACAAGCTCTGCTTCCTTCTGCGCATCACTTCCATCATAGCTTTTACTTGCAAGCATATCAAGCTCTGTAATCTGCACTTCTTTTGTATGTTTACCATAAGCCATAATTGCATTATAAAGTTCCTCTGCACTTGGCGCTTCCATTGAATGGTGTGACTGCATACCAATACCATCAATCCTGCCGCCACCTGCTATTACCGCATCCGCAAGGTCACAAATACACTGTACCTTTACAGGGTCTGTTTCACCATAATCATTATAAAAAAGCTTAACATCCTTATCTACATACTTATCTGCATACTTAAAAGCATTTATAATATATTCATTACTGTCCCCATAAATCTTATAATAACCAGTTTCTTCCTTACCGCCATTAAAATATCTCCTAAGGCCGCCTTTTACACCATCACCTGGAATAATTGCTTCATTAACAACATCCCAGCAGTAAAGAAGCCCTGGATATTTTTCCTGTACATGTCCAACTACCTGCTTAATATAATCCTCAAGCCTTGCATTCATCTCTTCCTTAGTAAGAAGACTGCCATCCGTATGCTGGAAGAACTTTTCTGGTGTCTGTGAATACCAGCAAAGTACATGCCCACGTATATGTATCTGGTCTTTTTCAGCCTTGCCCTCATTATAATTTTTAAAATAATCCAGCATATTATCAGACTCAGTAAAATCAAGAATCAAACTTCCATCAGCATTAAGCCCTTTGAAAATAGCATCAGGCTTCATCTCATTATTTGCTGTTATACTGTTATAATGCTTCTGTACAAGCTTCATCTTGTTTTCATCACCATTAACAATATCCTTTGTTACTACACCACCAACCTTAAAGTCATAACTAGGATTCTTTCCAATAAAGAAATCTTTTAAAGATACTATATCTTCTTCTATTGATAAATCTGCATCATCTTCTGTAATAGAAAGATTATCAACATAGAAAGAATTTACTGTATCTACTGTTTCATCAGCAACCTTAAACTGGACATCTTTAAGTTCTCCCTTCCAGCTTGTAACAAAACTTCCCTTAATTTCTTTCCACTCATTTTTTGAAGCCATAACAGTATTATTCACAATGCCCCACTTATCATAATCAGGTTTACCACCATTATCCTCTGTTGACTGTATTGTAAGACCTGCTTTTACTGTTGATTCTGCTGTATACTCCTCACCAAGCTTTACCCAGCAGCTAAAATTATATTTTGTCTTATTCTTAAGTTTATCTTTAATTTGCTGTGCAAGTGAGTTCCAATTCGCAGTCTTTCCAACAAGTTTTGCACAGCCACCTATGTCATCCTGACCATCATCAGAAACATATTCAATCTCTCCGCCTGTTGCAAACCAGCCAGTTGTATCACCATTAAAAGAAGGGTTATCTAAAATATTCTCACCCTTTTCAGGTTTTACAGGTTCTTCAGGAATGTTTGTTCCTGTGCCCTTCTTTATAAGAGAAACATCATCAACATAAAATGAACCTGTACCCGTCCCTATAATTTTAAAAAGAAGATTCTTAAAATTTGTTCCCTCACCTATATTTGTTGTAAAACTTCCTTTAACTTCCTGCCATTCACCAGAAGCTGTAACTTCGGTACTGTTTAGATTCCATCCATCTGAACCACTATATGAACCATCAGTCTTTTCTGTTGCCAGGTCTGCCTTAACAGTAACATTTGAATTATTATCACTGCCAAGTTTTACCCAAAAACTAAATTCATATTCTGTATTATTTTCCAGTTTTCCTTTATTTGTATCTGTCAAAGTCTGGGTAAGTGCAAATTCACCACTTGTACCTTCACCTGTTCTCGTAACTTTTACACATTTGCCATTTCTTCCACTTTCTTCATGTGTAAGTGTTGAACTCTCTTTATTCCACCAAAACATATTAAGACTGCCATCATCATTAGAGCCTGAATCTTCAAAAGACGGATTGTCTATAAGGTTTGGATTTTCTGCTTCTGCCGCTTCTTCTGCTGCTTTAACAACTGTTGTTATGCCTGGCGGCATAAAGCTTCCGCCTGTTAATGCCATTGCAGCACTTAATGTTATACAAAGTGCTCTTTTTAATGTTTGCTTCTTTTTTAACATAAAGCCCCTCCATTTCTCATAATTTTACTTTTATTATAATTTTAGTTACATTTTTATTATAATTATTTTTTTTTCGGCTTTTCCCTGATTAATTATAGAAAAAACAGGTACAAATTATAGTAAAATGGATATATGTGCTAAAAATAATATAATTACAGGGTTATATTTTGTGACATGTGTTTTGTCTTATGATATAAAAATAACGGGCAATGCCATTATTGGGTGTTTCCATTATGTATAAGGTTTTTGTTATTCCCTCCCAGTGCATTTTCCTCTGCTGATACTTTTACATCTTTTGTTGTGCCTGGCGGATAAAGCTTCCGCCTGTTAAAGCCATTACAGTACTTAGTGTTACACAAAGTGCCTTTTTTAATGTCTGCTTATTTTTGAACATAAAAAACCCCTCCGCTTTCTTAATAATTTTAATTGTATTTTTATTATAATTATTTTTTTGTCTTTATCCATTACAATTATAGAAAAAACAGGTACAAATTATAGTAAAATAAATTATGGACTAAAAAGTATTGAAAATAAAATTATTTACGAGTAATATATAGATATTAATGTCATGTAGCAATTAAGAATTTTGTGAAAAATTTTTAAAAACAGCCAAAGAGCAGATTAGCTGGCAAATTCCAAATGTTGTTCCAGCAGACAGCTGTACGGAACCGCCGGCGTTTAAGCCCCGTACTGTGGGGCTTTATGCGCCGTTGCGTGTGACGTCCAAACGGAAGTGTGCTGTCTGCGGAACACTTTGGAATTGCCAGCCCATTTGCAAAAAAACGGAGGCATTAAAATGATATGGTCATTCCTCACAGTGGCTTCATACACCATTACAGCATTTGGCGACAAATACATAGCAGCAAAACTCAAATGCCGCCCAGCAGAATATATATTAATTGTTTCCGCCGCCACAGTATTATGGCTTTTATTCCTGCTGCCCTTTACCGGCTGGAAATTCAATATATGCAGCACAAGCCTTATACTGTTATCTTTCCTTATAATATGGAAACTAATGGAACTCTTCACAACATCCATACTGCTTAAATTCATGGAACCTTACGAACTTAAAGTATGGCTTGGCATAAATATAATTTTATCTTATTTCTACAATGTATATAATGGTAAAAATACTTTAAGGGCAGATATGGTTATACTTGGTATATTCTTACTATCAGGCATTTATATTATAGTTACAGATACCAGTGCCAGCAAAAAAAGCATACTAAAAACCATACCAGTATGTATCTTTTATATACTTTCCAAACTTATGTATGGCATACATATGAGAGAAGCAACAGAACATGGCAATTCTGTAACAATCTTAATAATTGTACTGTCAGTAACATCCATTATACAGCTGCCCCGGCTAAACATCAAAAGCCTTATATCCAAAAAAGGATTCCTGCCGGCATGTGCCACAAGAATCCCCAACGCCACAGGTTTACTTACAGAAGCATTTGCCGCCACAGCCAACCTGTACTTTTATGCACTTATACAGCCCCTGCAGCTTCTTATACTTTTTATTGCAGGGCTATTCAAAGGCACTGGCATGTCTGCAAGGAAAAAAACAGGAAGCATTATTTGCATTATATGTGTGTGCATTATGACTATTTGTTCCGCATAAATCCCTAAAAAATACCATAAAAAAACAGGGAAACAACTTTAAACTTATTTCCCTGCTGCCCTGCACCGCCTAAAGCCCTGCGAGCTGTTCCACATCCTTTACGCTAAGCCCCGTATCTTCTGCTATTTCCACAATAGTCTGTTTTCCTCTTTCCAGCAGGCGGAGTGCCGTTTCCCTCTGGTTCTGGCTTATGCCTTGGCTTATACCCTGGCTTATACCCTGGCTTATGCCCTGGTTTAAAATTTTTCTTGCACCCGTTTCAATCAATGCCCCTCTCATCATATCACCTACACCTTTCTGCACATTTTCATATTTCTGTGCAATCTCTTTAACCACATCACCGGAAAGCTCTATAATTGTACGCTTGTCAAACGCCCCGATTACTCCCTGCTGTTCCAGCATATCAAGCCTTTTTAAAATTTTCTGGTACTCTGCTTTCAATCCTGCCAGTTTCTGTATATCACTATTATATTTTGGAAAATCTTTCTCATAGGAAAAAATATAGAACGGAAGCAGCATCAGCAGGCCCTTTTCAAATATATCATCCAGTGTATATGCCTGTACTTTCATAACTGGCACATCATACCGGACTGTCCCGCCTGGTGTAACAACCACGTATTTCATCTTATCCGGCGTATTATTATAAGTACGTAAGTACAAAACTGCCGTATTTGGAAATGTCACTGTCAGCGTTTCCTCTGTAACCTCACCTTCATCAAGTGCTATCTGTGCATCATATTCAAAAAGCCTTATTGTGATTTTCCCATCCGGCAGGCTGCTTTCACATTCTATATGGTATTTCTTCTGTATCTTTCCAAATACTGTAAAATTTGAGTCTGTAATCCGTTCTTTGTCTGCCCTGTCCTGCTGGTCTAAAAAATGTTCATTAGGGAAAAAACGGATTTCTTCCTCCCCTGTATATGTTTCCCCGAAAATTTCATTAATTACAGGGATAACCAGTTTCCGGCAATCATTCAGGATTGTCCGGAATGCACCATCATATATATTTGCCATATCACGCTTCCTCCACTGCCTAAAGCCCTGCGAGCTGTTCCACATCCTTTACGCTAAGCCCCGTATCTTCTGCTATTTCCACAATAGTCTGTTTCCCCCTTTCCAGCAGGCGGAGTGCCGTTTCCCTCTGGTTCTGGCTTATACCCTGGTTTATGCCCTGGCTTATACCCTGGTTTAAAATTTTTCTTGCACCCGTTTCAATCAATGCCCCTCTCACCATACCACCTGTACCTTTCTGCACATTCCCATATTTCTGTGCAATCTCTTTAACCACATCACCGGAAAGCTCTATGTGCATTTATACCTGGCACAACCGTCTATACAGCCAGCAATGTCCATATACTACATATACTAAATATATTATAACAGAGAGTTTGCTTTATGGCAACTACTGATATTGTACTATTTCCAGCAACAGGGAAGTTTTTAGTCTTTCCCCTGTTTAATCCTTCTGTCTAGTTCCTGTTGTACACTTTCAAAGAAAACTTCTGGATTGCATCTGTTATATGCTTCCATATAACTGTCCCATATTTCTTCAAAGCCATCTGCCATTATAACTCTTGGCAGCCACTGGCGTTTTATATCATTCATCCTTTTCCATACATAGCCTTCCCTTGATGAATAAGTAAGCTTTGAAGAATAAGAATACATTGGGTACCATACCCCGGGAGCTTCATTGTTCCCAAGCATTTCAACATAATTTTTACAGCCATATGCCTTAAAACACTCCCTGACATCTTCTGGAAGCGAATCAAAGAAAATACCTGCCTGGTTTTCCGGGGAAAAAGCATTAATTCCGTCTCCGGTCATTCCTTCTTTTCTTGGAAAGTATGAATAAGTGCAAAAATGCCCTGTCTGCAGTTTAACATCATCTGTCCTCATTTTCTGTTCCTGGGTTTTATAAAACATGCCGTCACTGCCAATTTCATAATCCTCCCCTTTAATCCCCCAGAACCTTAAATTTTGCACTTCCTGGTCCAGCAAATCATTTACAAACTGGAATGCCCCGTCTATATCTTTACAGCTGGTTGTTACTGATAAGCCTCCCGAAATATCTAATTCCTCTGACCTGTCTACATGCCATTGGTTTTTTATGCCCCTGGAAATTGTAATTGGCAATGGCACATAATCACACCCTTTGCTTCTTAAACCAAGCCTTTCATAAGAAGCTGTGATATCATATGCAAAGTCCCACCACTGGTCCACCATGCCCAGTACAGCGCCTGTGGAAAGTTTTTCCAGGTATTCGTCATATGTGCTTGTAAAGGATTCAGAATCTATAATGCCTTTTTTAAATTCTTCATTTAATATGCTAAAATATTTTTTTGCTGTCGGCGTAATGTTGTAATCTATTACTTTTTTACTGGACGGGTCAACTATGCAGCACCCGTCATTGGGGTAGCCGTCAAGGAACTGTGGCACGTTTTCCAGGCAGAAATACCGCCAGTCATCACATAATATGGTAAATGCAATATTCTTTGTGCCATCATCCATTTCAGGGTTTTCTTTTATATAGTCCTCCAGAAGTGAAAAATACTCCCTGACGGTGCGTATCTCTGGATAGCCTGCCCATTTAAGCACACGTGTCTGTATCCAGAAGGCTTCACCCTGGTGCATGATTTCACAGCTTTTTCCATTTGTTACCCCGAATTGTGGTATCCAGTAAATATGGCCGTCTTCCTGCCTGAATTTGTCCCATTCGTCTTGTGGCAGGTAATTATATATATTGGGGTATTCCTCCCAGTACTGGTCAACCGGGATTAATGCCCCTGCCTCAAGAAATTCCTGGCCGCCCTGTACAAAGTCAGGGTAATGCCCGCCAGCTATATAGTCATTTATTGCACTTTCCCTTGAAATGCCGTCATCAAGCCATGTTTCATCACACTCTGCACCTGTGATGTCTGCAATGCGCTGTTTAATTTCATTATTGGTATCAAGCAGAAATCCTTTAGTATCAAAAAAAGCAGTATATAACCTTATGCTTCCGCCAGAAGGCGTGCTCCTTTTTATAAACATGGAGCATAAACATAAAGTAACAACTGCTGCAAATAGTAAAAGCAGATAGTATTTAATATTCTTCAACATAATATCTGGTCTCCTTTTCGTTTTTACTGCCCGGAACCCGGGCAGCAAACCACAAGCTATATAGAATTATGAAGTTATTATACTATCTGTTTTTTTTATGTGCAAGTTTTTTAAAGAATTACATTATTCTTTTACACCGCCAAGGGTAAGCCCTGTAACGAAATACTTCTGTAAAAATGGATAAATACATATAATCGGAAGCATTGTAACAATGGTTGCTGCTGCCCTTACGGATGTTGGTGTAACTGCGCCTGCTGCATTTTTCATTGCCTCTGCTGAAGCGCCCTGGTTTGTTACTGATGAAAGGAGTTTCATAAGTTCGTACTGTAATGTTGTATATTCGCCGCTCATACGGTTATATAACATTGCATCAAACCATGAGTTCCACTGCCCTACAGCTACGAATAATGCAACTGTAGCATACACAGGCTTACATAACGGTGATATGATTTTTACAAATATTGTTGTATAACCTGCCCCGTCAAGCTGTGCTGATTCTACAAGGCTTTCTGGAAGCCCGTTCATATATGTACGTATTACCAGCATATTAAATGCACTTATCATGCCTGGTATTACATATACCCAGAATGTATTAGTAAGGCCAAGGCCCTTATATAATATAAATGTAGGGATAAGCCCGCCATTTACATACATTGTGATAACCCAGAAAAGGGATAACTGTTTGCGGAATAAGAAACGTTTCCTGCTTACAATAAAAGCTAAAATTGCATTTGTAACCAGTGCAAGCAAAGTTCCAATTATTGTACGTGCCACTGTTATAATTGCACCTGTAACCAGGCTGTCTTTTTCCAGTACCGTTGTATAGTTCTTAAATGTAAATTTCCTTGGCCAGAGATATATTCCTCCCCTTAATGCGTCAATCCCGTCATTTAATGAAATTGCAAGTGTGTTAAGGACAGGATATAAAGTAATAATTACAAAGATAACCATAAATACTGAATTAAATACTATAAAAGCTGTATCTGCAGCAGATGGTTTTTTCTTACGTTGTGTATTTGTATCTGTATTCCCCATATCAAAACCTCCTTCTAATACAGCTGCTCTTCACCATTGCGTTTTGCAATCTGGTTAGCTATTACAATTAACACGATGCTGACAATGCTCTTAAATATGCCGGCGGCTGTACCTATTGCATAATCACCCTGGCTTATGCCCCATTTCAGTACGTAAATATCAATCGTCTGTGATACGCTTTGTACAAGTCCGTTACCTAACAGGTACTGTATTTCAAATCCTGCATTAAGTACATTACCAACATTCATAAGCAGCAGTATAATGATAGTAGGCTTTATGCCAGGCAGTGTTACGTGCATAATTTTAGCAAGCCTGCCAGCCCCGTCGATTGATGCTGCTTCATACAGTGACGGGTCAATAGATGTTATTGCTGAAAGATAGATAATAGCATTCCAGCCTGTTTCTTTCCATACATTGGCAAATGCCACTATAGGCCAGAAATAAGACGGGTGTGCGAAGAAGTCAATAGGTTTGTCAATAATATGCAGGTTCTGGAGTACTTCATTTACTACACCTGTACCACTTAACATATCATGGAGTATACCTGTAACGATAATCCATGAAAGGAAATGCGGAAGGTAAGATATTGTCTGTATTACCTTCTTGGTACGCCTCTGCATAATTTCATTTAACAGGATTGCAAATAAAATTGCCATTACAAATGTAACAACAAGGTTTATTACACCCATTGCCAGTGTGTTTCTGATTACCCTTATAAAAGTTTCATCTTCAAACAGCCTTTTAAATTTTTCCAGCCCTACAAATTCCGAGTGTAATAAACCCTTTGCAGGCTTGTAATTCTGGAATGCCATAAGCCATCCGCCTAAAGGCAGGTAATAGAAAATAAAACCATATATAACTATAACCAGTGCCCATAATAAAAGGACTTTCTGCTGTTTAACTTCTTTCCATGTAAATTTGACTTTCATTTCTGCTTCTTTGTTTGCAGCTTTTTTTCCTGCTTTACCAGCCATATGTACACCTCCTTAAAAACAGGCATATGGCTCTGGTCCATATGCCTGCCCATAAACTATATTCCCAATATTATTATAGCCAACTACAGATTCTACTTATATTTTGCTGCCTCTTCCATCCTGCGGTCCAGCTCAGTCTGCATTTCACTAAGGAAGTCTTCTGGTTTGCATTTCTTATATGCTGCCATATAATCATACCATGCTTTATCAAAATCTTTTGCCATTACTACTTTTGGAAGGTATTCGTGCTTTATTTCGCCTATCTTTGTCCATGCCATGCCGCCGTCTGTATCAGTAGTAAGGTTATTTGAATAGCTCCACATTGGATACCATGCACCAGGTGCTTCACTTGTCCCTATCATGTCTACATATGTTTCAGCATTATATGCCTTAAAACACTCTTTAACATCTTCCTTTCCTGAATCAAGGCCATCATAAAATTCACTTGCCTGGCCAGCCGGGGTCATTGCATTTATGCCATCACGGCTTGTGCCGTTCCACTGTGGGAAATATGAATATGTACATAAATGTGAAGCTTTATATGCAGTTTCGGAAACTTTTGTCCTCATTTCAGGAGTACGGCTAAATTCCCCTTTGTCATCTACCTTGTAGTCAACGTCTTTTACACCCCAGAAACGCAGGTCATGTATTTCCTGCCCAAGCAGGTCATTTACAAACTGTAATGCACCTTCTACATCGTCACAGCTTACAGTAACTGCAAGGCCTGTACCAGTATTTACAACACCGCCTGAGTTATGCCACTGGTTCTTTATGCCCTTGTCGATTGTAATTGGAAGTGGTACATAG
This sequence comes from uncultured Lachnospiraceae bacterium, assembly GCA_910577825.1. Classification (GTDB taxonomy): domain Bacteria; phylum Bacillota; class Clostridia; order Lachnospirales; family Lachnospiraceae; genus Butyribacter. The sequence continues at coordinate 86,827 of CAJTOK010000001.1, forward strand.
TTACAGCCCTGTTTGTCAAGCCCTGCTGATTTAATTGCATCACCTGCTGTAAATGCAAAATCCCACCACTGGTCTATCATCCCGAGCACACGGCCAGTTGATAATTTGGATATATACTCATCATATGTCTGTGTAAATGATTCTGTATCAACAATGCCTTTGTGGTATTCTTCATTTAACTTCTTGAAATACCTTACTGCTGTGTCTGTAGTGTTATAATCAATTACCTTTAATGTGTCAGGGTCTACAATACATGAACCGTCATTTGGATACCCGTCAAGGAACTGTGGTGCATTTTCCAGGCAGAAATACCTCCAGTCATCACAAAGGATTGTATAAGGGATATTCTTTGTGCCATCTTCCATTGTAGGGTTTTCCTTGTTGTACCTTTCAATCAGGTCAAAATATTCATCCATTGTTGTTATCTCTGGATAACCTGCCCATTTAAGCACCCTTGTCTGTATCCAGAAAGCTTCATCATTATGTTCACAGACTTTTTCTTCGCCATATATATTGCTGAACTGTGGAATCCAGTAGATATGCCCGTCATCCTGGCGCAGTGAATCCCATTCCTGTTCAGTAAAGAACTCTTTAATATTTGGATACTTGTCAAGATAATCATCAAGGGCTACAAGTGCACCTGCGTCATATAACTGCTGCTGGCCGCTTGCGCCTTCGATAAAGTCCGGGTACTCGCCTCCCGCAATAATTGTTCCAATTGCTTCCTCTGCTGTCTGCCCTGTAAGCCAGGTTTCTTTTACCTTTACACCTGTCTTCTCTGCAATAATTTTCTGGACTTCATTGTCATCATTAATTTCTGAACCAGGAACTGCAAAGAACGCTGTAAATTCTTTTACACTGCCTTTTTCTGAAGATGAACCGCCGCCGCCGGTCTTTTTGTCACCGCCGCCATCTCCTCCACAGCCGGTTATAAATAATGCTGACGCTGCTACTGTGAGCATCAGGTTTACTATTGCTTTCTTTCTCATATGAAAACCTCCTCTTTTTTTTATAAATATTTTATAAATAAAACAGGGTTTCTTCAATCTGGCAAACTATAGGAAAAACCATGGTAAAGTATAGCTGGTATATTATTACATAAAATATTAAGACCGGGACTGGCGCCTGTATTTAGCTGGTGTACAGCCTTTAGCGCTTATAAAACGGTTTACAAAGTAATCAAGGTTATGGTATCCTACTTCTTCTGCAATCTGCAGTATTTTTTTATCCGTATGTATTAATAATGATGCTGCTTCATCAAGCCTTACCTGGTTTAAGTAATCTTTAAATGAACAGCCGTATTTTTTGCGGAAAAGCTGCCCTAAATATGCACTGTTTACATAGTATTTCTCACTAAGTTCCTTTAAGGTGAGGTTAGATGAATAATTTTCCTTAACTTCTCTTTCAATCTCACCAAGAACACCTCTTGAAACATTCCTGCGTAATTGTGCAAGGTACTCTGCATACTCATATACAAATCCTAATACATGTGCCTTGCTGCCCCTTATAAGCCCTTCATGGAATGAGTGTTCACTTATAAGCCTTATTACCTCTTCCTGGTTTATATTATCATCCTGCTTTGCTGCAAGATGTATAAGCTGGAATATAAGATAGTTTATATTTAAATTCTTAAAACCACCGGTTACCCCTCCCCACGTCTGCTGCATTGTTTCAAAAAAACAGTCTACTGCTTTGTGTATCTGTACCTGCTGGTTCTGTTCAATAGCAGATAAAAGTGCGTCAATTTCATCCTTGCATAATACAGCACCATCATTTGATACCTGTATTTCCTCGTCATAATAGTATATATCCTTGCTGCTCCTGAACCCTTTGCATGACCTGAGTATGCAGACTGTACTGTAAGATTTGGCAATATTTTTTATATCATCAATTTTCTTGCCCACAAGCATCACTACAGGGACTCCGGCATTACGTTTTAAATATGACATAAAATACCCAAGATATCCCCTTTCATCCCTCATGCTGTCCTTTGCCATATAATCACAATATACAAACCCGATGTCATATACCCTCTCTTTGCCAGAAACATCAAAAACACAGTGGTCTGCATTCACGCCTAAAAATTCCATACATACCTCTGCCAGTTTCCTCTGGTATACCCTTTTATCTTCATCAGATATATCTTCGCCAAGCTGCTCTTCATCCAGCTCAATCTCCACGTAACGCAGGACTTCCGAAAAACGCATCTGTTCCTTTACACACATTAAATTAACATTGTCATATTTCCCGCCAATAACAGCTATAAGGTTCCTGGCAAGGTATGCCCTTTCCCGCTTGCGGATTTCTTTAGTTTCTTCTTCCTTGTCTGCATTTAATTCAGCTACCTTTTTTAATGTTTCTAAAAGCTGTTCCTTTTCAACAGGTTTTAAAATATAATCCGTACATTTATATTTTATTGCTTTCTGTGCATAAGAAAAATCAGCATAACCGCTTAATATCACAAAAAAAGCGTTTGATATTTCTTCTTCCCTTATCTTTTTTAAAAGCTCCAGCCCTGAAACTATTGGCATATTTATATCTGCAAGAATTAAATCAACGTGGTTGTTTTTCAGGAACATAAGCGCTTCCCTGCCATCATGTGCTGTCCCTGCAATTTCAAAACCTTCCTTTTTCCAATTTATTAATATTTCCAGTCCCTGTAATATAAATGGTTCATCATCTACAAGCAAAACTTTTAACATACCAGTACCTCCTTGTTTAATCTGCGCATTTTAAACATCTGCATGGAATTTTAATTTGTACAATAAGCCCCATTCCCTCTTCACCGTCAAGTTCAAATACTGCTTCACCGCCAGTTTCCATTTTCAGGCGCAGGCAGGCATTAACTACGCCAACCCGCCCTTTTTCATGCAAAAGCCCGATACTTGCATTACGCATTTTCCATAAAAGTTTCTCCATAAGGGCTTCATCCATTCCTTTTCCTGTATCCTCAATTTCCAGGCACAGATACGAATCCTTTTTATAAATACGTACAAATACCCATCCTGGCGATGCTTTGCTTTCAATGCCATGTACACAGGCATTTTCCACAAAAGTTACTACTGTAAGTTTCGGTATTATATATTTTTTACATTCATTATCTACATTTACTGCATATGACAGTTTGCTTCCAAACCTGTATTTTTGTATACTTAAATATGCCCTGGCAAATTCTGTTTCTTTTTCTATTTCAATTAAATCATCCCCCCAGTCTACATACTGCCTCTGTAATACAGCTAATTTCTCTATCATATCAGCGGTTTCGGTTTCTTTTTTCAAAACACTGTGCATCCTTATGCTTTCCAGTGTATTAAAGAGAAAATGCGGGTTAATCTGGCTGTGAAGTGCAAGCAGTTCAGCTTCCTGCCTTGCAACTGTCATTTCCTGTTCTTTTATTTTATTTTTATAGACTATCTGTATAAGTGAATTTATTCTTGTTGCCATTTTATTATAGCTGCGCATAAGGTTTCCTATTTCATCTTCACCACGCACATTTTCAATTCCAATAAGGCTTTCATCATTTATATTTTTAAATGTATCACTTAATATTCCAAGCCTTACTGTAAATGATTTATTCAGAAAGCGCAGCATAATTGCGGGAAATACAGCATTCAGTAACACAAGAAATAATATGGCAGGAAGGTTTTTGCGTACTTCTGCCAGGGTATTTGCCTGGGAATTAATAACGCATATCTCCATATATGCACCATAAACGTCCATTACAGTTTTATAGCCGGTTTTGCTGTAACCGCTAAATTCCTCAAATTCCCTGCCTATGCTTGTATATTTCCCGTTTGATAAAACAATTTTCCCATTATAGCATATAAAAATATCCATTGGGTAACTCATCTGTTTAAGATACCTGTTTATGCCAGCGTAATCAAGCTCTATTAAAAGAATTTTTTCACGTTGTTTATCATAAAAATCTAAATTCTGGATAAACATCATTCTGCGCTTTGGCTCTACAGCCGGCCATTTTGTTGCATCATAATCAAAATACAAAAGCTGTGGCATCCCTGTCTTTTTAAAAAATGTGTACCACTGGGAATCCATTTCTTTTTCAATTCTTGAAAACCTGCCACCATTAATAATGGTATTATTATCAACGTACATGGTAAATTTTATATTGTCCAGTATAGCAATATTGCCAGACCACCTATGTTTTATAAACTCCTGGTAACTTGTTACATATTCATAAGAATCTTTATATTCCCTGTCCATAAAATCATTGGTTTCCCTGTCCATATATATGCTTTTGCCAAGCTTTGCCGCCTGCTCAATCTGGTTTCCCAGACTGTACTTGACAGCATTTGCCATATTGTCCATTTCATTATACATTGATATTCTTTCTGAACGGAAAATAATATAAACTATTATACTGTCTGTAATTATTAATGGAAACAGCACACATATTATATATAATAAATAAAATTTTTTCTTTATTTTATAATTATCAAGACGCTCCTCAAGCTTATGTAAGATATTTTTCATCCCAGCCTCCATGATAACTTACAGAAGGTCCTAAATACGATTTCTTTAAAATATCTTTTGAAATAAATATTCCCTCTAGTACAAATTCCGGGTCTATAGCATATATTTCTATCTTATTCAGGCCTTGGTTTAAATTTATATGTAACCTGGTTCTATGTACCTGCTCCATTACTCCCTGGCTCCATTCTGCATTACAGTCTTCCCCGGCTTTGTAGTCTTTGGAAACTGACGGGATTTTCCCTAAATCTTTATTATTAACACACAGGCCAAAATATATCCTGCCCCCTTCTTTTAACGGGTTTGACGGGGCCTGCCATATTTCCAGGTAATATGGCCCTTCTTCCCTTACCACAATGTTATACCCAAGTACCGGCAAAACTTCACCCTCAGAATAGTTTCTGGCTGGAAGCGCTTTATATGCACAGCCCAGCTTGCCATAATTACTTAGAACTTCCCATTTCCTGATGCTGCCATCCCTTTTATATGAACAATGCCCTGCATGTATTGATACAACCCCGTCTTTTTCAAAATATGTGCCTGCCGGGAAACCTTGTGTATTAAGGCGGCAGCCCCATATACTGGCAGCTATTCTGGCACCGGCACCTTCTATATAAATTATATGTTCCTTTGGTATGTCGGGCAGCTGGCTTTCTATACATGAAATATACAGGATACCATGGCTGGATATATAGTTTTTGGGCTGTTCCAGTTTAAGCCATGCACATGCGGGGGAATCTATGGTACATTCAAACCCCTCTTTGCCGCCATTATCAATTTCAATCCTGGCAATACTTGTTCCTGGATATAAAAAATCCTTGATTTCTATAATTTCCGGCTTTCCATAATTTTTTACTGCAATATCTTTTTTATTTGCCAGTGATACTATCATCTGCGGTTTGTCTAATGGTTCAACTGTATAGCGCACCGGCCACCTGCACCCGTCTTCATTCCATTTTACAAAGCCGGTATGGTGTCCCATCTCCATGCCCTTCCATTTGCCATTTTTGAATGATGCAAATTCTTCTTTGTATTTTTTATTTTTATAGATTGCACACTTTACTTTATCCCTGTATTTATTTGCTATTATTTTGCCCTGCTCTGCATAATGCCTGTTCTTTCCGGCATATAAATTCATAAGAAGTGTGTTTGTACACATAAGAACCTGGTATTCTATAATGCTGTAATATGTATCCAGGTATTCTGCCGGCATTTTTCTTTTAATATTATCTGACTTCTTTTTTAATTTTATAACCCGGTTAACCATCCTGTCCGCCTCATCATAATTATATGCGTGGAATACACTTCCATCCAGTGACTCAGGCTTGCGCATTGATGCCAGGTTTATACATTCATTTAATATATCACTAACCGGTTTAATAATATCCCTGCATTCTTCTTTATTAAACTGTGTTTTAACCCATTCCATTGTATAAATATTATAACTGTCCAGGTTTTTTGTGCCCCATTTATCAAAATCATATGCCATGTCCATAAAATAAGAAAGCGGAAATTCATTGCCCTTTATATCACCTGCATTAACTATCCATATATCACGTATGCCATATTCATATGCCTGTGTCATCTGTTCCCATATTTTTGATAACTGTGTTGTGTTTATCCACTCATAAGAAACAGGCGAACCATGGTAATCCAGATGGTAATATATGCCAAATCCGCCAGTATGTTTCCTGATGGACTGGTCTGGAAGTTTACGCATATATCCATAATTATCCTCACAAAACATTAATATTGCAGAATCCAGGCCGTCCCAGTCTTTTAGTCCCTTTACTTTATCTGTGCCATAAAAATATTCTTCTACCTCTTTATAAATTGCCACCAGCCTTGGATGTGTATAATCTTTTGTATCAGCATACCTGGATATTAAACTGTCCTGCATGGTAATGATATCTTTCCATAAATTTATGCTTTCTTCAAGGGAACTGCTTCCCTGCATTATGCTGTCACGTTCACCCCTCATCCCGACAGTAATTATATTTTCATATTTCCCGCTGCGTATAAGCCCGTCACGCCAGAATTTTAACAGCCCGTCTTTATTGGTGGCATAATTCCACTCTGTCCCATATTCCTGGTTAATGCCTTTATATATATCCCACTCCTCGCCTGCCCTTAAACATGGCTCATGGTGGGAATTGCCAATAATGACCCCGTACTCATCTGCTAATTCCTCATTCCTGCTGCCCGGCCCGTCAAGTGCAAAGGAAGAAGACCACATTGCAGGCCAGAGGTAATTTCCTTTCAGCCTTAAAAGCAGTTCAAATACTTTGTCATACATTTCTGCACAGAACCCGCCAAAATGTTCCATTGCCCAGTTTCCAAAACAAGGCCACTCATCATTTATAAAAAACCCCCTGTACTTTACTGAAGGCTCTTTTGATATTTCTTCCATATCTTTGTTAAAAACAATGCTGCCTGTACATTCCACATATACATCACCCCAGTATACAAGAGGGCTTACGCCAAATTTTTCTGACAGCCTGAATATTCCATAAATAGTACCCCGTTTATCGCTTCCTGCTACCACAAGCATTTTCCTGATATCCCCATAAGGGTTTTCTATAAAAAATATCCCATATACTTCCCTTAAATTCTTTATCCTGCTTAAATCAATTTTCCCGTCCTGTTCCATTTTGTCTAAAATGCTGCTTCTTCCTGCCGTTGCAAACAGTACCACTTCCTTAACACCTTCCGGGCAGCAATCTGTTATACAAGGCTTCCTGCCTATTACAAGTTCCATGTCCCCTGCTGCCTTAGAAGCAATTTTTTTAACACCTTCATATGCTGTGCTTTCAACAATAATTGGAACACATTTATTTATATCTGAAACTATCTGTTTTTTATTATCCATTTAAACCTCCTGCTGGTATTTTTTTATAATTATAATAAAGACCTTCTGAAATCTTTCAAAAGGCCTTATATTATAATTTATAATAAAATTTTTACTTTGCTCCTAATACTCTGTTACACATTCACTGCCAGTCCTCTTTATTGTAAAAGCAGCTGTTTTCTTTCCTGTAAGCTCCTCGCTTCTTTCACCTGGCTGCTGGCCGCCAATGCTTATAATATACTCCCCGGGCCTTAAAACACACTGCCCGTCTTCTGTAATAATTGCAAAATCCCTTGGGGTTAATGTAAATTCTGCTTCCTTTTCCTCACCTGGGGCTAAACTTACACATTGTACCTTCTTTAACTGGTATCCTGGTTCATAAGCTTCAGGGTCTTTATGTTTTATATAGACCTGTACAATTTCATCCACTTTATAAGAACCTTTATTAGCAACTTTTGTCTTTACGGTGACATTATCACTAACTGTACATTCTGTAGTATCCGTTACTTGACAGGAATAACATATATCTGTGTATGACAGGCCATATCCAAAAGGATATAATATTTCACAGTCTGTATAACGGTATGTCCTGTTTGCCATGCTGTAGTCACAGAAATCCGGGAGGCCGTCTGTATTACCATAAAATGTAACTGGAAGCTTGCCTGATGGTGAATCTTCACCAAACAATATTTCTGCAACTGCCTTTCCGCCGCGTGCCCCTGGATACCAGGCATCAATAATGGCATCCACATTCTGGCCTGCCCATGAAATATCTATTGCACTTCCTGCAAGCAATACAAGTATTACGGGTTTTCCAACAGCTGTTACCCTCTCAAGGAGTTCCTGCTGCAGCCCTGGAAGCATAAGCCCTGGTTTGTCCCCGCTGGCATACTCATTGCCTGCGTCCCCTTCTTCACCTTCTATGGTGGCATCAAGCCCGAGGCATAAAATTACAACATCAGCCCTTTCCGCTGCTATAACAGCTTCTTCAAAACGGTCTTTCTTTTCTGCAAGAAATTCTACTTTATCTTTATATAAGTGGCAGCCCTCAGCATACAATACCTCTTTCTCATATCCAAGATACTGCTGTATGCCCTCAAGTGGTGTAATATAACTTGAAGATGTCCCTGTATAATTGCCCACAAGTGCATCCCTTGAATCAGCATTTGGCCCTATTACTGCAACTGTATTTATCTTATTTTTATCCAGCGGCAGGATATTATCTTTATTTTTCAGCAGGACAATGCTTCTCTTTGCTGCTTCAAGTGAAAGTTCTATATGTTCCCTGCACTCAACTTTGCTATATGGTATATCCTTGTACGGTGACGGGTAATCCTCCATCATTCCCAGACGTATCCTTACTTCAACCAGGCGTTCTACAGCTTCTGTTATTGCTTCTTCACTAATTAACCCTTTCTTATAAGCAGGCATAAGGTGTAAATATGCTGTGCCACAGTTCAAATCACAGCCATTATTAACTGCCATTGCAGCAGATTCTTCAACTGTATCTGTTACATGGTGGTTCTCATGGAAATCATTTATTGCCCAGCAGTCAGATACCACATGTCCTTCAAATCCCCATTCGTCCCTTAATATATCTTTAAGCAGTTTACGGCTTCCACATGCCGGTTCACCATTTACCCTGTTGTAAGCTCCCATTACGGCTTCAACTTTTGCTTCTTTTACACATCTGCTAAATGCGTAAAGATAAGTATCGTATAAATCATGTACTGATACTTTTGCATCAAATTCATGGCGGATTGCTTCCGGCCCGCTATGTACTGCAAAATGTTTTGCACATGCAGCTGATTTAAGATGTTCCCTGTCCTCTCCCTGCAGCCCTTTTATATATGCCATGCCCAGTTCTGATGAAAGGTAAGGGTCTTCCCCGTATGTTTCATGCCCGCGCCCCCATCTCGGGTCACGGAATATGTTTATATTAGGTGCCCAGAATGTAAGCCCCTTATAAATTCCATGGTCACCACGTTTTGAAAATTCATTAAACTTTGCACGTCCCTCAGTTGATACAGCATCAGCAATCCTGTATAAAAGACCTGCATCAAAAGATGCTGCCATACCTATTGCCTGTGGAAAAACAGTTGCCACCCCTGCCCTTGCCACGCCATGCAGTGCTTCATTCCACCAGTTATATGCAGGTATTCCAAGCCTTTCAATGGCTGGGGATTCATACAGCATCTGTTTCATTTTTTCTTCCAGTGTCATTTTTGCTACAAGCTCATGCGCATATTCCCTTGTCTTTTCACTCATTTCTTCTCCACCTTTAAAATATATTTTCCGAAATACATATATACAGATTACAATATTATTGTAATAAAAGCGGCTTTTTTAATCTTCTAAATTATTGCCTATAAATTATCAATTATTGCTAATCCGGTTTATCTGGATATTACTCTGTATGGCTCTGGCAGTTTCAAAGTTTTTCCAGCCGGCAGCCGCTCCCGCTTAGATGAAGCACGCAGTGGTGCATAAAATCTGGCAGAACCAGATTTAAGCACCAGCGGCTTCATATACTGCCTTTTGGAAAAATCTTTGAAACCTGCCAGAGAATCCACTCTTTGTATTATTTCAGGTAAAATCCTGGCATACCGCTAATTTTCTGGATTTCAAACTAAATTTTTGTCATGTCCGTTTTATAAAAATATTTTCAAATATGTTCCAATATTATATAATAAATAAAAAACGGCAGGTAGTATAAACAATGGATAAAATCAAAGAAAAATTTTTAGCAGTACAGGACAAAAAACACCAGAGTTATGTGGAACATAAATTAAGTGGCATACTTGTCATAACCATGTATGCTATTTTATGTGGTATAGACAGTTCAGGCGGAATAACCTGTTATGCAGAAAATAAAAAAGAGTTCCTTGAAAATAAATCTGGTATTACAAAAATACCATCCAAGGCAACATTAAGCCGTATTTTAAATATGGTGGATGCTGAAAAGATTGCAGAAATAATAACAGGGATTATGTCCTGGCCAAAGAATGTTATATGAAGATGTAAAACTTTATATGGAAGAAAGCACCAGTGAAAAAGAAATGAAAATATACACAACTATTAATAAAAATAATGGCACATAAAAAATATGTTTTATCACAGCCAAGAAAAAAAGTTTATAAAACCAGTATGTTTGACTGTTTGTTAAAACAACAGGCTTTTGGAAGTACTTAAAAATTTATGAAACAGACGTGAATTTTTGTTTATATCCAAAGCTTTATTTAAAAGCAGCCAGAATGTATATTGCATGGCAATTTTTCAAATGTTCTTACAAAAGGCAGCTGTATGAATCCGCTGGTGTTTAAGCCCTGTATTCAATGCTTCAAAGACGTTTTTCTTTGAAGCATTGAATACAGGGCTTTATGCACCATTGCGTGATTAATTCAAGCGGAAGCGGGCTGGCCGTTGTAAGAACTTTGAAATTGCCATGCCAATGTCTGTATACCAAGATTTATTAACGGTATAATTACTTTAAAGCATTATGTAAATTTTACATGGTGCTTTTTTTGTAAAGCAAATGGTTTGTAAAGGGGGTATACTTGCCATAATTTTTTTTAAATGGTATAATCCAGACAACAGATTCAGAAAATACACTATACAGAAAGCGCAGGATTTTATAAATGATAGAAAATCTTAAAGGAATGCACGAAACTGTAAATTATAAAAAAGATACCAATTTACGCCTTTATAACAATGAACAGGCAGAGGACTACCCTATGCACTGGCATACGCCTATTGAAATAATTATGCCGGTTGAAAATGTATATTCTGTTATAGCTGGCAGCCGTACTATTATTATTGAGCCAGATGATATAATATTTATATGCCCCGGGGTTATACATGCGTTAAAAGCCCCCGCCAGTGGCAGCCGTATAATATTCCAGGCTGAAATTTCCATGTTCCATTCAATACATGAGTTTGAAGCTATTTTAAGCATTATGTCCCCGGTTTTTAAGATTTCAAAAAATGACACGCCTGCAATTTACCAGAAAATACATAACCTGGTTTTACAGATTAATGAGGAATATAACCGTGCTAATAATGTTTTAATGGAAACTGTTATATATGAAAAACTTCTTAATATATTTATACTGGTAGGGCGCAATTATACCCATAACCTCCGGCATAATGATGCCGGATACCAGAAACACAAGGAATATACAGAAAAGTTTGTATCTATCTGTAATTATATAAATGAGCATTGTACAGAAGATTTAAGCCTGGAGGAGATATCCAGTATAGCCGGGTTTAGTAAATACCATTTTACCCGGCTGTTTAAACAGTTTACAACTACTACATTTTACAGGTATCTTAACCAGAAAAGGATTGAACATGCACAAAATATGCTTGCTGACCCTGGAATACCGGTAACTGAAGTTGCATTAAGTTCAGGTTTCCAGAGCCTTTCTGCATTTATACGTATGTTTAAGCTGATTAACCAGTGTACACCAACTGAATACCGTAATATGTTTACGCACTTTACAGTGGACTAAGCGAATGCACTTGTATTATATTGCGTCATAAGAAAGCCAGGCGAAGTCTGCATAATTATTGCTTATACTGCCATTGGAAGAAGCATACATGCCTATAGTACAGCCTACAAATCCTCCTGCTTCTTCTGTTGTATAAGAAAGCAGGTTTATATTTCCAGCTGCCAGCTGCTGTACACCGCCAGTTTTTATATAGATATATGCTGTCTGGTTTTCTGCCCTCATTGTTATTTCTGCCAGCCCGCTGTTATTTATCTGTGTCCTGGTAATAACGTTGTCTTTTCCATGTATATGTGCAGTTACTACAAAGAATGTTTCATTGTTATAGTTTTTTATTTCCATGCGCAGGTGGTTGTCATGGTTCTGGTAATAAACCAGGCCTGCACTTTCATCTCCCTGTGGTACAAATTCCATGCCAGCCTGCACTTCAAAACAGTAGTCTTTCTGCCGTATGCCTAAGTAAGAAGGGTTTTCTTTGTCTTCAATTTTCTCTTTTCTTGTGTATAACCTTAAAAAACCTTCCCTGGCTTTTAATGAATACTGCTCTTCATTTCTTGTCTGTATTCCTGCCAGCCTGTCATCTAATTTACTGCCATAAAAGTGCAGGTGGTCGTGATGGGAAATTTCATTTGCAAAACGGTATTCTTCACTAAATGGCAGTTCCAGGCTTTCTTCAAGCCTGCCAGTGCCAGCACTTATTACAGGCCATCCATCTTCCCATACCACTTTGGCAAGAAATGATTCCCTGCCCATGCTGCTATGGCGTTTACATGCCCGTGACGCAAGCATTATAATATACCAGTTGCCGTTCCCGTCATCAAACAGGTCCCCGTGCCCTGCATTAATTACAGGATAATCCAGTCCAAGGTTTCTATGTGTAAAAACAGGGTTTCTCGGGCAGCCTTCAAACCACTGGAACAGGTTTTTGCTTCTTGCAACGCTTATGCTGTGTTCCGACCCGGTACCTCCCTCTGCATGTATAAGGTAATAATATCCGCCTATTTTATACAGGTGCGGGCCTTCTGGCCATATAACATCTTTTAAAGCCCCTTTCCATATTGCCATGCTTTCACCTGTAAGTTTCATCTGTTCCAAATCAAGTTCCTGTATCCATATCTCCCAGTCGCCATTATAACGCACACCTTCAGGGTTTGGCCTTGTACCTGTGTAATAACACCTGCCATCTGTATCAAAGAAAAGACTCGGGTCAATGCCTTTGGCTTCATCCCCCAGGTAATACGGTGCAGACCATGGGCCTTCCGGTTTTTCTGCTGTAACGATAAAATTCCCGCCAGAGTCTATATTAGTGGTAATCATATAATATGTACCATTATAGTAACGTATAGTTGGTGCATAAATCCCCCGTGATATTTCACTCCCAGCCAAAGGAAGCTGTTCTTCCCTGTCAAGTATATTTCCAATCTGTTCCCAGTGTGCTAAGTCCCTGCTGTGGAAAACTGGTACACCTGGAAAATATGCGAAACTGGAAGTTACAAGATAAAAGTCTTTATCCACCCTGCATATGGACGGGTCAGGATAAAACCCACATAGAACCGGGTTTACTGCTGTAACCATTTTTATTTTCCTCCTGTTTTTAATTTCTATTATATATTAAATATATGCTGTACAAATTCATACAGGCTACTGCCCCATACTGAAAAGTCGTGGCCGCCCATATATATTTTATATAAATGTTTTGTATTATTTTTCATAAGCACATTATGGTACATATATGCCTGTTCTTTAGTAACCATGTCATTATCACCGTTTGCAAGCATTAAAAATGTATTGTCTTTATATTCATCTGGAAGACCGAAATCTTCTTTTTTAAAAAGCCCCTTTTCTGTTACACCATTATTGGTATAAGGAAATATTCCATATGCAGGGCTGAAAGCACCTATATACCCAAAAATATCCGGCCTTGTAAGCCCTATATACAGTGATTCCCTTCCGCCCATGGAAAGCCCTGCTATTGCAGTATGTTCCCTGCCTTTTTTTATACTAAATTTTTCTTCTATAAAAGGCATGGTATTCTCTGTTAATTCCTCCCTGAACATGTCAAATGCCTTGAAATGCCCCAGTGTAAATATATCTTCCGGATTGCTTTGGTCATCAGCCCTTGTACGCACATTTGGCAGTACAGTTATAAATTCTTTTATTTTATGCTCTGACAGAAGGTTTGAAATAATATATCCCGGGCCTGCGTCCTTCCATTCATTTTCATCACCGCCGATTCCATGAAGAAGATATAATACAGGATATTCTTTTGCATCATTATATCCATATGGAAGAATTACATTTAACTTTCTTTCTGATAATGTTATGGAAGAATGGTAGGAAAGGCTGCACCATTTCACTCCTTTTCCCTTAATATATTTCTGGTTATAGCCATCTGGCATAATATAATTCTCTCTCATGCTAATCCTTTCTGTAGTTACTGGACATATCCAAACCCAAGTATTGTAAATTTCTTGTCCTGGTCTGCTTTGTGGATTTCAATACGTACCAGATGTGTACTGCTGGAATTTTCGTTAATTATAATTACAGGATTACAATGTACCCATCCATTAATATACGGGTCTGCAGTCCTTACAAACTTGCCGTCTGCATAGATATCTGCCCTTGCAGCGTCTGTTTCCCCTGAATCTTTAAATACCAGTACGAGTGCCCTGCACTGGATTTTCATTTCAAAATATGGCTTGTCTGTTTCTTTTCCATTGTAATGCCAGTTATAAGGAAATTCAGGGACCGGGTCCAGGCTGCCGTCCATTTCCACACATTGTAAAACTGTATCTGTATCTGTAAACCCTCCCGGGGTAATTTCTGCACCAGCATATGTATCTTTTCTGTCCAGAAGTTTTACATTTTCAAAAGTATTGCCTGTTACTGGTGCAGGCATATCTGTATTTGCTGTGCTGGTATTTTCTATATTTGCCGCCTGCTCCATAAGGTACATTATACAATCCGACATAATTGTATGCCCTGCATTGGACGGGTGGTAAATATCATAAAAAAACTGGTTTTTGGTTAATACCTTCCCTGCGCCATATTCTTTGTAAAACTGTGGTGTTACAGCGTTTTTTATGCTGGACATTGGAAGGTTATAGTTATTGCCTATAGGAATCATGCGTTCCTGTAAGTTTTCATCATTGGCAAATACTGAGAATAACAATATTACGGCAGGCTTATAAGGAAGGTTTAATGCTTTCCTTACCAGGCTTTCGTAACAGTCACCTTTGGTTTCATCACCTTCATCATTAACAGCAAATTCAATTATAATGATATCTGGCTTTACAGTATAATCCCTTAGCACATCACGTTCAAAACGTATCATTCCAAGCTCTGAAGGCGTGCCGCCCACACCTGCTTTAATTAAATGTACATTATTGCCTTTTCCAAACTTTTCTTTAAACAGCTGGTATGACTTATAAGCATAACATTCTGTGTTTAAAGGTGCTGCCCCTGCCCCCTGTGTAATAGAGCCGCCTATATATGCCAGTGTTACATCTTCCCCGTTTTTTGCCCTGTCTATCACATTTTTTAATTTTGTTAAATCGCCTTTGGATACAAGGGAATTTTTAATTATATTTTTATAGTCTTCTGAACCAAAGTTAATACCTTCTTCTTCATTAACCTCTGGTGCGGTAAAACCGTCATTTAAATAAAGCCTGACATTTAATTTGGCCGTCCTGCCTGCTTCTTCCATAATTACTTTAATCTGGCCTGGTTCAAAATCATCATCTGTCCAGCTGGCATCTTGTAAATATATCCTTTTTTCTGCGCCGTCACCATTAACGTATGTTTTTAAATTAGTACCCCCGCCATAAATATCATTTTTGCCATACATCTGGAATATAAATTCTACATTGTCCGCAGGGTTTTTAGTTTCTGCTGAAACACCTATGCTGTGCACTAATTTTTTAAATCCATCTACAGTCCTTAACAGACCGAGTTCTGTTTCATCTGTAATGCCGCCTGTAATCTGTGCACTGTTCACAAGCCGTCCATCATTCTGGTATAAATACTGTATGCCTTTTCCATCTTCCATCTGTGAACCAAATATATCTTTATTTTTTATAATATAAAATGAATCCCTTCTTTTTTCCGGGTCTTTTGGTGCTGCCGGACCATTCATAATTTTACCTCATTTCTGCGCTGCCTTTTGCGCATAATGCAATGTTTGTGCCGCAGCGCAGACACAAACTTGCTGAGTGAAAAATTTATTTTTTACTCTTATCCTCCTTTAGTCTTTTAACTGGAATGAACTTAATATTTCAATCAGGAAATCTGCTTTTTCATAGAGCTGTTTAGCTGAAACATCCAGGTTCTTAATTGCTGGTATCTGTTTTCCAACTGTTGAATTTACATTATCAGAACATGCAGATGTTTCTGCTGAAACTGCAGATATATCTTCAATAGTGCCCAGTGTTTTATTTCTGGAATTATCCATATTCTGGACGTTAATTGCAATGATATCAAGGGCTTCTAATAACTTCGTTACCTTTACATCAATCTGCCTGAAATATTCCGCTGTTTCTGATACTGCTTCTGTCTGTGAAGCTACTGCCTGTTCTGCTATAACTGCTGTAGAAACTACATCACTTGTCTGGTTTATTATTTCCTGTACAATTTCGGAAATCTGCCCTGCGGACTCCATGCACTGGTCAGAAAGTTTCCTTATTTCTTCTGCTACAACTGCAAACCCCCTGCCAGCTTCCCCTGCCCTTGCTGCTTCAATAGATGCGTTTATGGACAAAAGGTTTGTCTGTTCAGAAATTGAGTTGATTGCAGATATTATTGTATTAATGGACTTTGATTTCTTTTCCAGCTCCTGTATGGAATCTATAACAGTGCGTGTAATATCTGTAGTTTCTTTTGCACTGTCTTTTAATCCATGTACCAGCTCTATGCCAAGGTTAATTGTCTGTCCTGTTTCCTGGGCAAGCTTTCCTATTTCTTCTGTATTTACGCTTACATTTGTGATAATGCCAGACAGCGCTTCCATCTGTCCAAGGCATTCTGCAGAACCTGCATCCAGTTTATTGACGCCAGTTTCTATTTCGGATACTGCATTTTTAATATCCTCTGAAGTGTCCATAAATAATCCTGCTGCATTTGCAACATAAGATGTTGTATCGTTTAATTCATTGCTTATGCCATTTACATCTTCTAATATTGCTTTCATCTGGCCAACTGTTGTATTAACGCCTTCGCATAAAAGCCCAAATTCATCTTTTGCTTTACTGTGGAACTGTACTGCCAGGTTTCCGTCTGCAACTTTGCGGAGCTGTCCCAGTATATAATTTATAATTCCAGAAATCCTTTTTGAAATTGCAAGCCCGAGCATTAGTGCAGCCAGTGCACAGATTACTGTTAATATAACAGATACATTTTTAATATTAGATGTTTCTGCAAGCAGGCGCTCTGCTGGTATAACTGCCGCTATTAACACGTTTCCTGTTGCCATCCTGCCATATACAAATAAATTGCTTCTGCCTTCTAATTCCACTATCTGGTTGCCTGTTACGCCTTCTGATGAAACAGCCTGCTCATAAAACCCTGTCCCGTAAATAAGGCTGCCTTCCCTGTTTTCATCCGGCTCACAGTAAAATTCCATGCCATCACTTGTAATTAATGCAACATGCCCGTCCTTGCCTGTATCTATTGATTTTAAGGCATTGCGCACAAATTCCGTATCCATGTCAATTACCATAATAACTGGCATACCGCTGAATTTACGTGATATTCTTATACTATAGGAAGATGTATCAATTCCAAGTACGGCATCTGCTTCTGCATCCTGCCCGGATATAAGCCAGTCACTAGGGTTTTTATCCGCTTTTTCCCCTTGTGCTGTTGATATATACTGGCTGTAAGCGTCTTCTGGCAGTGATGCCGTGCCTCCTTTTATGCTTCTTCCCCCGTCAGCTACAAAATATGCGCCTGTTACTTTTTCATCTACAGCAAGTTTATTATACAGCTTTCTGTTATACTGCTTCTGTATATTACTTGCTTCCAGCATCTCCATATGGCCGCCAAAGAAAATCTTTAAATCACTGTCTGTAAAGTAATTCTTAAATTCGTCTATCTCGCTTGTAACAGCAAGATGGATAAACTGCTGCTGCATATCTGCTGTCTGGCTTACAGATTTCTTATAACTGTTAATAATCGCATCAGAGGCGTTCTTATAAGAAACTATTCCTAAAATAATTATACCAGCTACTGGTACAAAAAAGCAGAATATAAGCCGTAGTGAAATGCTTCTGTAAAATGGTACTGAATACTTTTTTGGTTTTTTCTTTTCTTTGCTCCTTTTCCCCATATCTGGCCCTTCTCCTGAATCTTTAAATAAAACTGCTGCCTGCTGTTTCTTTTATATATGAAACCTGCCTGCTGCCTCTCCAAGCTTCTTCCCCAGATTTGCCAGTTTTTCTGTCTGTCCCGCACATGATGTAATTGAATTATCAAGAACTGCCATATTAGCACTTGTCTGTTCACAGGATGCAGCATTTTCTTCTGAAACATCTGCAAGTGTTGATATGCTTGCAGATAAAGAATCTACTGAATTTCCTATATCATTAATATAAGTGTTCATTTCTTCAATGCTGTCCAGAAGTTCTGATAACTCTTCCATCATATTGGAAAAACTATCTTCCAGGCTGTTTAATTGTTCAATCTGGCCTGAATTATTTACTGTCATAACCGACATTGACCTGACGCTCTCTTCTGAATTATTTATAAGCACTTTTATAATGTCATTTATCTGTTTTGCTGAATCACCTGATTCCTCTGCAAGCTTCCTGATTTCATCTGCAACTACTGCAAAACCCTTACCGTCTTCCCCTGCCCTTGCTGCTTCAATCGAAGCATTCAGTGATAATAAATTTGTCTGTCCGGCAATATCGGATATTGCATCAGTTGTGGCTGTAATCTGGTTTACTGAAATTTTTACCTGTTCTGTTCTTTCTGCCACAAGATTAACTGCCTGGGCATTTTCCGTAAATGCGCTGGCAAGGTTGCCAAGTACATTTTTTGTATTTTCTGATGACTTATTAAGGTTTTCTACCATAACCATAAAGTTCTCTGTATTATCATGCTGTGCTGATAAATTCTGTACAATGCTGTCCACCATGTTTTTAGAACCTGCTGTTTCATGTGCCTGCCCTGTAGCACTCTCTGCTACTTCCCCAATAGCGTTATTTGTTTCACTTGTCCTTTCTGAAATAAAAGCAAACTGGCTGTTAAAAACCCCTGTAGCATCATTAATTTCCTTTGAAACATCCTGTATGATTTTAATAAGTGCAGATAAATTGCGCTTTAATGCAATTAACCCGCTGCATATATTGCCAACTTCGTCTTTCCTGTCCTGGTACTTGTTTAATAATTTATTTTCACGTATATCATAATCATGGATATTAGTTATATCTTTTTCAATCAGTTTTAATGGGGAAGTCATATAACAGATTAACAAATATGATGCCGCCATCAGTATAACCATTACAGATATACAGAAAATAATAAGGGAAAACTTTATTTTCACAACCAGGGAAAGCATTTCTGATTCATTAGCGCTTACCAGGAAAAGCCATCCTCTTTCCTGGATATAATAATATGTGGAAATAATTTTTTTGTTATTTTCTGTATATTCTATATATCCTGTACCATCCCCGTCCTTTTCTTTAACTGCTGTACATACATTAATAATCTCTTTATTATCAGTTTCTGTTGATACTTTACTGGAATCAGCGTTAAAAATATATGTATTATCTTTTACATTAACCATAGAATATGAAATACTATCCATTCCCTGCATTACAAGGCTGTCAAGTATACTTACAAGGCCTTCTGTATAAACCGCAAGGCCTGCAATTCCAACTGGTTCTCCTGTACTGTTATAAATGCCCCTGTACATAGAAATTACCTGCCTGCCGCTTGCCGGTGATACAACAATGCCTGTATTATATACCTCTCCTGCGGCTAAAATAGAATCCTGCAGCTGTTTTAAAGAATCCCCTTCCCTCATTACTATTCCATGCACATCAGGGTTTGTATGGGACAAAACTTTTGTTTCCCAGTCACTTATATAAATCCCGTCCAGGTTAGAAATGTCTTTGGAAAAATATTCTGTATAAGCCTGTGCAGCTTTTAAAGCCTCTGCATCATTTGTATTTAGCAGCAAATCTGTTACTTCACCTGCTTTACTGAATGCTACCAGTATTTTTTCCATATCTTCAATATAATTTGCAATAATCTGGCTTCTTTCAATGGCTACAGTTTCCATGTTATTAATGGAATTTGTTTTAGTATTTTTACTGGTAATGCCGATAATAAAAACCGAAAATGGTACCATAACAATAAGCAGGACTAATACTATACATATAGAAATCCTTTTTCCTAATTTTGAACCTTTCATTCCAGCCTCCATAAACACTCTAATATAGTCCAAATGCTTTCAGGCTCCCGTTGCCATGTCCTTTAAATGTCAGATATACAGGCCATACACCATCTGGAATTGCAGCCGCGGCTCCAGATTCTGCCCATATATTAGAAGATTCCACCGGAAGCTTTGCAAGTATTTCACCATCCCATGCAAGCCGTACTTCAAATACGCCTTCAATATAGCCGCGTGTCCAGATTTTTATATTTTTAATGTTTTTACACTGGAAATATTTAAATCCTATTGTTGTTGTATCCTGTATATTGGCAACATAGCCTGTTTCTTCATCCCCGTCCCTTCCGTCCTGGGTAATTTTAGGAAATGTGCTGTCCCCGGAATACATTTCCGGCTTGTCTGTATATAAATGGCATGCAATATATGCCGGATGTATCCCAATGCCGTCCAGCGGGCCGTTATTTAAGCCGCATGATGTAATCTCTGCCTGTTTAAATATGCCATCTTTAAACTCCAGGCGTTCGGCGCATCCCTGCCTGCTGTACCATGTGCCATTTGTATGGCGGTGGTAAAAAATATACCATTCATTATTAATCTGGCAGATGCTGCCATGGTTATTGCCGCCATATGCCATAATTTTATCCGCAGGTTTATAGGAACTGATATGCAAATCACAATTACTAACCAGTACACCTGCATAACTAAAACCTGATACAGGGCTTTTACTAACTGCATAACATAGCTCGTGCATTACTTCTGAAGAATATATAAAATAATACATGCTGCCAATTTTTCTTATTGATGGCGCTTCAAAAAATGAATGCCCTTCAAATCCTGTGCCTTTACTATATTCGCATCCAGGTACAATAACAGATGGCGCTTGTGTAACTGTAAGCATATCTTTTCCTAAGACAGTTGCCATTGCACCGCTTCTGGATTTATCACCTTTTCCGCAAAAACCAGTATAAAGATATGTAATCCCGCCTTCTGACAGCACGCCCGGGTCAAACTGCGGCTGGTCTTTTTCACCTTCACCAAGCAGCGTCCCGTCCGGGTAATGCACATATCCATAAAAACTATACTTCCCGGCTGGCTTGTCACATACGGCTACTGAAACAATTTTCAGTTTATCCAGTACATAATATAAATAATACCTGCCATCTGCACCCACTGTAACATCAGGTGCATACAGGCACATAGTGCCATCCCGGTTTAAAGGGTCATCTGTCTTTTTATATATCACCCCTTCATAACGCCAGTTCCATAATTCATCTACAGGTGCAGACCAGCACACATAATCCCCCATACAGAAGACATAACCGTTAAACTGGTCATGTGAACCAAATACATAAACCCTGCCATTAAAAACATATGGCTCGCCATCTGGTATATATTCCCATGATGGCAGATACGGGTTAAAAGCTTCATTTTCTGCCATACCCTTTTGCCTCCTCCTTACTGGATATATCTGTATTTACTTATCCTTGTCTTTATTTGCTGCATTTTCTTCTTCTATTTTTTTAAACATAGGCATTACAACTTTGCATATAGTTAATATAATACATGCCGGCCCGATAAAAAACCCTACGAACATAGTTGTAATATTCCATAAAAATATTGCACTCTCTGCTAAAACAAGCAGCAGCAGGCCGATAGTTTTAGGGAAAAATTTTATACAAACAGAGAAAGAATTGCGGAAAGTATTTATAATAGTATTATCATATCTTGCAAGCAGTGCATATACATAGATAAAATGAAGAAATGCCAAAAAAACTGCCACTATGCCTGCTGCCATATATACTAACCGTCTTTCGCCTGCTGCTGCCGATAATTGGAAATCAATATAAATTATATATATTATTACTAACTGTATAATGCCAATAATGCAGCCCTGTTTAAAATTAGCCTTAAATTCACGTATAAATGGTGCTGCAATATACGCATCTTCATCTTTATCAATCCTGAAACCTGTATAAAATGCTGCTGTTGTTGCCGCCCCTATTGTTACAATGGGAATACTGAACAACATCCACATAAAATTAAGCTTGATAATATCCAGAAGTTTCACCATCAGTTTATAAAATGGGCTTTCTATACTAAAAAAACCATTACTATTCATTATGGCATTCTCCTTTTTATTTGTATAATTTGTATATTATTAATTATTATAAATTTTTATATTGTAAATTCTATATAAATATTGCTATATATATTGTAAAAATTGCTATTCCTTTTATATCTGCAGCACTGGCCAGTATATCCTGTAATTTCCACTTAATGCAAGGAATGCAAAAAAATAAAGGCAGTTATCATAATACCTTCTTTCCCCTTTCCTTAACGGGGTATGGAAAAAGTCCCGCACCAGCCCAAGGGCAGTTTCATTATTAACTGCAAGGCTTGCCTGTGCGTTAGTGGCAGTAACAGCCAGAGGGTGCAGTGCCTTTCCTTCAAGCACTGTGCCGTCTATGGCAAAAATGCCGTCCCTGTCTTTTTCTGGCAGCGTTTCATAATAAAACCTGTGCAGTTTAGCCACTATTTCCTGTTCCCATATATCTGCCGCAAACCAGCTGTAATCAAGCCCTATATTGGCAATAGTCCTGTATGAATCACTATAATACCAGTCATGCCGCCCTTCAGAAACCCCTGGCACCGGTTTACATGGAGTACCGTCAAATTCCGCATACTCAGCACACAGCCCGGTTCCAGGATGGCATGATTTTTTAAGGTATTCCCTGCTTGCTGCCGCCGCCTCTTTAAAAAACTCCCTGTCTTCCTCATAAGCCCACAATGCAAACAGTTCATAAAAATGTGGCAAATGGTATGACGGGTCAGAAAAATCCACTTCAGCAACAAAACGCACCAGCTTATTGTCCCTGTCCCACATTGCCCTGCCGCCGCTGTTGTCCCCGTCTTTATGTATACATGTATGCAGGAGTTCCTTTGCTTCTTTTGCATAATTAAATATTCCTTCACCGTCACCCCATCTGTGTGATGCAAAAAACAGTGACATGGCAAAAAATTCTTCACCATCAGGTGCAGCAACAGACGCATTTTTTGTACCATCTGTCTGGCATGACCATGCAAAATAACCCTTGTTGCTGCCTTCTTCCATATACATATAAGTCCGTGCCCATTTCCATATACGGTCAAATTCCTCTTTCCTGTCCATCTGTACACACATCATCATGCCATAGGACATGCCCTCTGTACGTACATCATGGTTGCCGGTATCCTCTATATACCCCATATCTGCACCTGCTGTATGGTATATCCTGTCCTCTTTGCTTCCATAAAACAATGTCTGGAATATCTCCTGTTTCCTGTGTTCAATATCTTTTTTATTAAAACCTGTTTCCGCAAACATATTGCGGTAAATGCCTGTATAAAATGCCCCTTTATGTGTATCTGTATTTTTCATACCAATGCGTTCCTCTCTGTTTTTATAGATTATAATAATAATTATACCTGGGCACAGGCTGTATAACATCTTAAATCTTGCTATCTTCTTTTCACATATTGCTTGTTTGCATGTAACCTTATTATAACACCATACCCCCATTCCATCATAAGTGCTGCGCTCCCTGTTACAAATGGTGCTGCTATTGATGTTCCTGTATTAGAAGAATAGCCGCCGCCAGGTGAAGCGCTTATTATATCAACCCCGGGTGCAACTATTGCCGGCATATACCTTCCATCTGTTGTATTCCCCCTTCCTGAAAAAGACGCCATGCTGTTTGAAGCAGCATTGTATGCACCTACGGTTATTACATTCCTTGCTGCAGCAGGTATTGTAAGTGTAGTATCAGGCGACGGGGAGAGAAAGCCTGTTGAAAGCCCCACAACTTCTATTGTAGGAAGCCACATATTTACATCCCCGTACTTTATATCTACAGGGTCAAAGTTTATATACCATACGCCAGGCATTATATACTGTGCCCCGTTTGCGGAAAGCCATTGTATAAATATCCCCTGTGATATTGTATATGGTGATGGTTCACCGCAGAATACATAAACCCTGCTTCTGCCAAATATATAAGTACCTGCCCTGCCAGCCTGGCAGTTTAAATTAAGCCTGCTGCCATCTGGTGCTGTTATGCTTACCCTGAATCTGTCCTGGTAATGTTTCCATATCTGTAACAGCACATTTCTTTCATTTTCAGCAATGGCAACAGCCACTGTCTGGCTGCGCCCGTTTTCAAGCTTTAAAAAAGAATGGTGTCTTGCATCCCCCTCATTTCCCGACGCCACTACCACAACATTTTTCCATATGCCCTTAATGTCTGCTATATAATTTTCAAAAAGCGAACTGCCATCATGCGGCCCGTCATTATTGCCAAAACTAAGGTTAATTGCCACTGGCATATTTAATGAAATTGCCTTCCTTACTACATAATCAATGGCTTCAATAATCTCTGTTGTAAGCGCAAATGAACTTCCCTGTTTGCCAAGCTTGACTACTAACAGGCTGCTTTCTGGTGCAGCCCCTTTGTACCTCCTGCCCGGGGAAGCTGCGCCATTGCCTGCTGCAACACCTGCAACTGCTGTTCCATGCCCGCTGCCCCTGTCAGAAACTGGCACTATTTTAAGGCTTGCTGCCCTGTCTGGCTGTGCAAGTGCCTCATTTATATCATCACTGTTATATTCTGCACCCTGTGCATACCCGGCTGGAACACGCCCATAAGAAGCAGCTGCATCTGCCGTCTGGTCCCATAAATATAAAATCCTTGTAGTCCCGTCACTGTTCTGGAAAGCCGGGTGCAGGTAATCTATGCCTGAATCAATTATGGCAACAAGCACACCTGCACCCATAAGCCCGCTGCTGCCTGCACCACTTCCTTCCTGTACAGTGTTAATACAGGATGCTGCCCTGCCATTATTTACGTTATAATAAACTTCCCGGGGCTTCTCCACATATATTATGCCTGGCGCATCCGCAAGGGCGTTAAGCTCTGTGGCAGGCACGCTTACAATGGCATAATTATTAAAAAGCCCTGTGTATACTGTACCCCTTATTCCACTTAAAATACCATCTAAATCCCCGTAATATTTAACTATTACACGCCACCTGTTTTCTGTTTCATCATAACCTGCCATGTTCTGGCTGCCAGTGCCTTCTGTAACAGGTGTGTTGCGTGCAAATCCAAAAGCGGCATCCAGCCTCTGGTTTTCTTTTTCCATATAAAATACCCGTCCCCTGCCTTAAAATGCAGGATAATTCCTTTATTTATTAGTATATTATATGGCAGGGGAGGCATAATGCCGCTATTTAACACTAAAAAATACAGCGCCGTATTCTGGCGCTGTATCCAGTCCATTGTGGTATTGTTTAGAACTCTATTACTGTAACTGAGTAAGCTGGCAGCAGTACCTCTGTTTTCTGCCCGCATACTGCAAGTTTATATTCACGTGGCTGTACGTATTCACGCTTCTTTGTATTTACATTGGCATCATACGCATACTCCCTGCCGGTTGTAAGCAGCAGTGCCCTTGCATCATATACCTGCTTATAGCCTTCTATGCAGATTGCCACTTTTTTAGATACATCAGAAGGGTTTACAAGCTTTGCATAGAGATGGCTCCCGTCTTTGGTAACAGAATGGTATACTGCCCTGTTGTATGCTTCAAGCTTGTATTCAAGCTTTGCACTGTTAAAGCCCCTGCCGTCAGTATATGAACAGATAAGGTGCTTGCCGTCATCCCCGCCATAGTTTACTGTAAATGTATATTCTGTGCCGTTTTCCAGTTCTTCATAGTTACATTCACGTAAGTTCCCGGCTGTTACACTTGAAGAGTAATCACCAAGCCTGTATCCTTCAACTCCCTGTTTAAATACCCTTATGCCTGTTACTGAGCCATACAGGTTTACTGCATATTCAATAACATCTTTCTTAGATAAATCTTCCATCTCTGTAAGCCCTGCACCAATGAAAATGCCGCCATTCCCGCTTATGCGTTCTGCTTTCACAATGACAGAGTAGTCTTTCCATGATTCATTGGATATATAAATCCCGTTTAAGCCTTTGGCAGAAGGCGTTATTATAATTCCCCTGCCGCTTCTTACATAACCGTCTGCTTTTGGGATAACTTTCCATTCTTCTGATATTTCACCTGTAAAATCCTGTGAAAACATTACAGAGCCGTCTTTATTGGACACCACTTTTACTTCCTTTACAAGCACTTCTGCATTGCCTGCTGCAATTTCAATGCCGCCATGTGGCTGGAGGCTTGTTTTAATGCCTTTTTCATAAAGTGTAA
Source organism: uncultured Lachnospiraceae bacterium (assembly GCA_910577825.1). Lineage (GTDB taxonomy): Bacteria > Bacillota > Clostridia > Lachnospirales > Lachnospiraceae > Butyribacter. The sequence continues at coordinate 113,318 of CAJTOK010000001.1, forward strand.
ATGTTGTTTCGACTGCTTTATTGCCAAGGTTTTCTGCAAACATCTTCTGTACATAGTAGTTTGGCGTGCGCCATACGGAATCATTGTCAAACCATATGGCATCAGGTGTCCAGCGGTAAGTACCATCCAAAAGCACTTTATTAAATAATGGTGCTGTTGCGGCAAGCCTTACAACATCGGCATTGTTTTCAAACCCTGTCATAACTGCTGCTTCTGCAACTGCGCCTGCAAGTGTATTTTTATCAGTTGAGGCATATTCCCCTACAAATACTTTGGAAGTTTCTGCTTCATTCAATGTACCGTCTGCATTGTATGCACGGTAATAATAATTATAGCGGTCTGCATTTTCAAGCAGGTACTGGTTTGAACGGTAATAATGTTCATCAGCAATGGTTTCCATATAGTTGTCTTCATGCCCATACCATTTTACTTCTTTGTCAAAGCTTTTTTCACCATCAGTAAATGAAACTGTTGCACCGCCTGTTTTAAGGTTGCCGCTTAAAAACCTCCAGCCATATTTATAAGCATCATCATCTGCCTGTGCACCTACAGTTGATATAATTGCCAGGTCATAACCAGGGTAATTTGCTTCCATATAATTATCAATGGCATATTTAAATGCTTCAAAGCTTGCAAAAAATTCTTCGCCCCAGTTTTCATTGCCAACACCTAAAAGATGGAGTTTAAATGGCTCTGTATGTCCCATCTGTTTACGGAGCGCTGCCCATTCATTGTTCTCAAAGTCTGTATTTATGGCAAAATCTATTAAATCTGTAAAATTCTTTATGTATTTTTCCTGTAAGCTGCCACCTGCAGGGTTTGCATAATCAGAACGTGCCTGGCACAGCACACCGCACGCCATAACCGGGAGCGGAAGTGCGCCAAGGTCTTCTGCCAGCTGGAAATATTCCATATAGCCAAGCCCCATGGTCATCATATAGCCCCAGACATTGTAATTCTCCTTGCGGTATTCAATATCGCCAACCGAGTCTTTCCAGTCATATACATTCTCCCATATATATGAGCCTTCTGAAATACAGCCTCCCGGGAAACGTAAAAATGACGGGTGCAGGTCAGCCATAACTTTTACAAGGTCACGGCGCAGCCTGTAGTTAGGGTTTTTAAGGAAGTTTTTATGTGCTGTCTTTGACCTTCTTTCATCTGTTGAACCCCAGACCTTTGAAGGCATAAGTGAAACCATTGCAATGGAAACTTTTCCTATAAATTCTATTTTAAGCTGTGCATAGCCTGTCTTAGATGCAATAAATGTATACTTTTCTTTTCTGCCATACTTCTTCCAGTCGGCTTTGCTTACAGGTATAACTACGGAATTAGTTACTGGCATATCATTTTCATCTACAAGGCTGACCTTTAAACCGGCACCTTTCTGCTTGCTGCCATCTTTTGGCACAGACCTTGCCCATACTGAAAATCCATACTCTTCCTCATCTTTCAGGTATATTGAAAGTGTTGCGCCCATATCGCAGAAACCACGGTTATATATTACTGTCCCGTCTGGTGCTGTAATATAATGTCCATTGGTATCAGGCTTTGTAATGCCAAGGTATTCATTTAAACCATGTTTGTCCTCTACTGTTACTTTGTCCAGGTCACCAAACCAGTATTTTAACGGGGTATAGTTCCTGCCTGTGGATTTGGCATCAGCACCTGATGAAGTATTATATGTATTATACTCAAATGCTTCAAATGAACGGTTACATACCAGTTCCGCATAAAGCCCGCCATCTGCTGCATTGTTAATATCTTCATAGAAAAGCCCGTAAAGTGTCTTGCTTATATCAACAGTTTCCCTGTCTGCATGTATAGTCATTGTATACGGTGCTATAATCCTGGGAATTGCGTTTACATAGGTACTGGTTCTTAATTCATGGCTTCCCAGTGATAAAACTGCTGTAATCCTGATATATCCAGGCTCAGTAAATTCACCAAGCTTTCCATCAGAAGAAAGCACTTCCTCTTTCTCTGACTCCCAGCGTACCTTCACTTTGCCTCCCATATAGCTTGATGGAAGCTCCACATCTTCTGTAATGATTTTATCTGGTTTAAAAAGGAAATTCTCCTCCACTATTTCCAGGACTTCTTCTTCAGATATAGTTTCACATACTATATCAACTATTTCACTCTCTGACAGTACCCTGTTATACACACGGAAATCTGACAGTGCAATATTGGCGTCAGGGTCTGCCTTAAACTGTGAATGCCCTATGTAGTTATTTTCATAATTGTCCTCTTTCTTAAGTCCTGCAAACCACTCACGCAGGCGCTTGTAATTACCGCTTGAGGTCTGGCTTATTGAGCCGTCTGCAATTATATTCCCGTTTACATATAAAACAGGGCCTGCACTGCTTAATGTCCCGTTCTTTGTGCCATGTACAACAACTGCCACATGGGTCCATGTATTTACAGGAAATGTCCTGCCCGGGTCTGCCGGGAGGTCAGAACCGGAGAAACAGCTTGCACGCAGGTTTCTTGTTAAAAATATATAAGGCCCCATATCTGACCTTCCAAAATCAAATATACGCTCCCATGCACCTATTTCTTTGCCAAGGTTCATCCAGAATGTAATACATATACCATCATCATCACCACTGGCTTCATTAAAAATACCTTCCGGAAGCTTTAAAAATGAAGAACCGTAAGACCCATCACTCTTAATACGGACTGCATTGCGCCCGCCAACTTCTTCTATAACCGGAGGGGTTGAACCACATACGGAGGCATCCCTTTTATTCTGTGAACTGTCTTTGCCAATATTGTCCACATCATCAAAACGGTACCACACAGCCATATCATTAACAACTGACATACTACTCTCCTTTTCATATTTTAGTTTATAGTAAATTATTTTAACATTTTGTTTTATTCTAGCATACTTTATTAAAAGTTCCATCCCCTTTAACGCTTATTTACGGTCCGGTTTCTCCATATCTTTTTTTTCACTGCCATCTTCTTTAAAAGCAGTTATCCACGCATCATCAACACCTTCTGTTGCTTCTTTTTTCAGCACTATCTTCACAGTCATAAGTATAAGCTTTATATCTGTCCACATAGAGTAACTTGATATGTATAATAAATCAAGTTTAAGCTTGTCATAAGGTGTTGTATTGTATTTCCCATATACCTGTGCATAACCTGTAAGCCCTGCCTTTACCCTTGTACGGAACCGGAACTCAGGAATTTCCTTGCAGTATTCTTCCATTATTTCAGGCCGTTCAGGCCTTGGGCCTACAAATGACATCTCGCCTTTTAGTATATTAAACAGCTGTGGCAGTTCATCTATGCGTGTTGCCCTTATAAAACGCCCTACAGGTGTAATCCTGTCATCATTTTCCCTGGCAAGCTTTGCAATCCCGTCACCTTCTGCATCTACTACCATGCTTCTGAACTTATATATTTTAAATTCCTTATTATGCTTTGTAACACGTGTCTGTTTATAAAATACAGGCCCTTTATCATAAAACCATATAGCGGCGGCAGCAATAAGCATAACAGGTGATGCAATTACTAATGCAGGCACTGCAAGCACAAGGTCTAAAACCCTTTTGGCAAATACCTGGTCTACACTTAATGTATATCCTTTGGAAAGCATAAACGGTGTATCAAAAATATGGATTCTGTCCGTCCCCATAAGTATAATATCTGAAATCTTAGGCACTACATATGCCCTTACTTTATTGGCATAGCAGTATTTAAGGATATCATTCCTCTCTACTGCAGAAATATCACCAATAATTACTGCCTGGAAGTCCTTTATCTTACTGGCAACTGTATCAATGCCTTCATAAATATTTACTGCGTCATATATTGCATATTTGTCACGTCTTGTTTCTACTTTATTTATAAGGCTGCCGGCAGGCCTGTTGCCATATATAAGGAGTATGCGCCATGGCGGGAAAACCCTGTTGTAAATATTTATTATTATATAATTGACAAGTGATGATACCATCATCTGGACTATCATCATTAATAAAAGCATTACAGGGTTTACAAGCCTGAATGCAAGAAGTGATATTACAAAATATATTATAATATTAGTAAGAAAAAGGCTTAAATACTGTGAAAGCATCACCTCGGCCTTTCTTAACTGCCCAATCTTTAACCCTCCATACATATTTGAAAAAAACAGCAGTACAATGGCATAAAATGCAATAAGCAGATAGTTGCCGTTACGGTAAAATTTAACCGAATACATTGTATCAAAGTAATAACCATACCATACAAATGCAAATACCGCTGTCATAAGCAGAATGTTTATTAAAGATACTATAAAAAGAACCAGCTTTTTATATGGGTCATAATTTTCCATAATTAACCTCACTTAATATAAATTTATCCTTATAAGTAATTTAAATATCCTGTCATCAAGGCTGCGCTGCCTGTATAACCTGCCCTGGCACACAAGTTTTTTCCTTGCCCTGCCGTCTTTTTTGCCTTTTATAAAGAGTTTTAGCAGTTCTTCCTTCCCATGTAAATCTTTGCTGTTATTGCTGGCATCTTTAAATTCCCTGCGGAATATATGCCAGAACTCTGCTGCCTGCCTGCCTGGCTTTAGTGAATCACTTTTAAACTTCTTAATCCTGTATTTTAATTCGGGAATCCTGCCAGTATTCTTCCCGACTGCATTGTCCCCGTGCTGCCGGTAATAAATATATGGTGTTTCATCATAGTATATCCTGCCAAAGCATGTGGCAATTAAGTACAGCCATCTGTCGTGCATTGCTGCATGCACAGGTATCTTTAGTACAGCCATCTGCCTTAGCCTGTTATTAAATACTGTGGTACACCCTGTTACAATATTTTCAATAAGTGCATTTCCAAAGCCCGGCCTCATCTCCGGGTTACTGACATGCAGCTTGAGTGGTTTTAAATCCATATCTGCCAGTAACGGGCGGCAGCAGTAAAGAAGCGGGATACCACACCCGCCACTATGGCGCTCTTCCATCTGCTGTAACTTTATTATGCCTGCTGACATCTTCTGTGGCATCCAGTAGTCATCCTGGTCTGCAAGTGCATAATAATCTGCCGGGCCTGCTTCTGCCATTAATTCAAAAAAACTTTGTATAACGCCTTTGTTACTGCCCTGGTACCATCTGGCCCTGCCAGGGTATTTATCTGAATATTCTTTAAGTATATCCTGTGTGCCGTCTGTAGAACCATCATCACGCACAAGAAGGTTTATGCTTGCAAGCCCCTTTTTTTCACAGTCCTGTGCCATTATAGAATCTATCTGTTCTTTTAAATACTTTTTTCCATTGTATGATGACATTAATATCTGGAGTTTCTTCACTTAACCAGTACCCCTTATCTGTTATTTTCACTAATTCCCGCTTTTACGCATAAGTTTGTCAAGCCCCTGGCTCTTTATATTATCTATTGATTTAAAAATATGCTCATTTGCAAGGCGTTCTGCCCTTGCTTCATCTTTATCTTTAACCGACTGCAGTATTGCCTTATGTTCTGCACTTGCCATGCTTGCACGTTCATAAGATGACAGTGTGTTCTTTCTCACACGTTCAACATAATGGTGGTAATCTGAAAGTATATGTTCAAGTATCCTGCTTCCACAGGCTTCATACATCCCAAGATGGAACCTGTTATCCAGTTCAAAAATCTGGTCCCAGTGCTCTTTGCCAATATGGAACTCACTTAAATAAATTATCTCTTCAAGATTCTCCAGCTGGCTGTTAGTAATATTCACACATGCCCATTTGGCACAAAGCCCTTCAAGATATGAACGTATAATATAAATATCATAAATATCCTCCGGGGTAATGCCGTTTACATATGCACCCTTATTAGGAATAATAGAAACAAGCCCCTCTAATTCAAGCTGCCTGAGCGCTTCCCTTACAGGTGTACGTGAAACACCCATTTCTTTGCTTATTGCTGCTTCCCTGAGTTCAGACTTCTCAGGGTAATTACCTGCAAGTATATCCTCGCGTATTTTATTAAAAACCTTGCCACGCAAGGAATATTTATCCATGACTTCTTTATTAAAACTGTAATTATCCATTTTCCCTAATATCTCCCCAGAATATAATTTTATACACCATGTCCCTGTGACATCTTTAATAAAAGCATTTCAACACCCGTCTGTGCATCAAGCAGGCCACGCTTGAACCTATATTCTGTCTCCACACATACATCAAGAAGTTCTTTAAGCTGGCTGGCTTTAAAACCTCTTGCCTGGTTTATATATTTGCCAGCTGCAAATGGCGGCACCTGTATTCTTGATGCCAGTTCATTCTTTGTAATATTTCCTGCTGTTTTAGCCTGTAACAGCAGGTTAAACTGCCTTGTAATAAGATATAATATTGACATAGGGCTTTCCCTTAGCTCTAACAGGTCTTTATAAAGCTTTAATACTTCCCTTGCCTTTCCTTCCATAGCATAATCAATCATCTGGAATATATGCCCTGTAACCTGTACACAGCATATGGCGTCTATATCTTCTGGCGTTATTTCCTCCCTGCCATATGTGTATGAAACAAGTTTGTCCAGTTCATTGGTTATATTAACCATTGAATTATCTACCTGCCCCAGAAAATAATCTGCCGTGGATTCCCTCATTTTCTTTCCGTTTTCTTTAAGCATAAGCGCTGCAAAACGTTTGATATCATTAACGCCCATCTGCTTCATTTCAACTGCAAGGCCGTTTTTATTAACATATTTATAGAGCTTATTCCTTTTATCGGTTTCTTTTTCCACAAAAACAACAATAGAAGATTCCGGCATGTCTTCCAGATAGTCTGCAAGTGTATTTGCCGATTTAAAAAAACCGCTGTCCTCTACTATTACCAGCCTGTAGTCATTAAAAAAAGGCAGTGTTTCCACAGTTTCCTTTATCTGGAGCACATCAGTATCTTTACCTTCAAAATAAGAATAATTTATATCATCACTGCCTTCAAGGACTGCCTGCTTCAGGCTGTTTTTATACATTTTCTTTAAATAGTCTTCTTCCCCGTAGAGAAGGTATAACTGGTGGAATGCCCTGTTCTTAATGTCCTCTTTTAAACGCTGCATTATGCCTGCCCCCGTTATTTTGCATTTATATAAAGCCACTCCGCTACGCCATCTGAATTATTGCTTCCAATAATGCCCGTGGCGGCAGCTTTAAGCCTTTTATCTGCATTTGCTGCTGCATAGGCTTCATCTGCAATATTAAACATTGAAATATCATTTAGTGAATCCCCGAATACTACCAGGCGTGTACAGTTATACTGTTTCTGGATTTTTTGTATTGCTTTTGCCTTTGTTGCATTTACAGGGGAGATTTCCAGCCAGTATTCCTTACGGTAGTTGTCCTGCTGGTAATTACAGGTCCACCTGCTGCTATCCTTTACCTGCATGTATAATGGTTCTAATTCCTCCCTGTCTGCGATAAAGCTAAAATAACAGATTTTTCCGCTGTAAAAAATATCCTCTGTATCTGCAGGCTGGAATCTTTTATCGCCAGCATGGCTTTTTAAATAATCATCAAACCCTTCGTTCGTCCTTCCTTTAAGATAGAGTTTCTTCTCTTTCCCGCCAGTATATGATGTAACAGACACAGGAATACGGGACTTTTTTATGCGCTGGCGCAGCTCTTTTAAATCCTCCTTAGAAAACATGGCTATATCCTGTTCCCCGGTCTGTGGGTTTACAATAATTGTGCCATTAAGGGTTATAACTGGCAACTGGAAATTGATGCCTTTTGTAATTACAGCAGCACTGTTTATTGACCTTGCTGTCGCATATGTAATTAATACACCTTTCCCTATAAGGCTGTTTACAATGCTGGCAGTTTTGCTGGAAAACGACTTATCATCCCTTATAAGTGTCCCGTCTAAATCTGTAACATACAGTGTCTTTTCCATTTTTCTTTTCCCCCTGTTTTTATCTTTTTAACATTCCTTTTTCTACACTTGGCTCTATAAAATTCTTCCCCGCATACTCCCATAGTTCTTTTGAACCTTTTGCTGTATTTTTATTACGTTCCAGTACCTGTGAAAGCTTTATTCCATGTTCCTTCCATGCTTTGCCGCCTGACGCATCATTTAACACTAAGGGCTGGAGCTTGTCAAGTGTATTGGCAAACAGGGACTCCTTTGTTTCCTGCCCTTCAAATTCATCCCACAGGCTTCTTAGATATGCTGCCTGGTCTTCTGGAAGGATATTAAATATCCTGTCTGCTGCTTTCAATTCACGTTCACGCTTTGTAGCATTGCCTTCACTGTCATAGGCGTATGTGTCGCCCGCATCAAGTTCAACTATATCATGTATTAACACCATTGCCACAACACGCAGCACATCTATATCCTTATCTGCGTATTCACCTAAAAGGATTGCCATTAAAGCCAGATGCCATGAATGTTCAGCGTCATTTTCCCGGCGGCTGGCATCTGCTAAATAGGACTGGCGCACAACCTGTTTTAAACCGTCTGTTTCACGTATAAAATCAAACTGCCTGTCTAATCTGTCCATATAACCTCCTGCTTCAATTATTTATAAACCCTGAAAAGCCCTGTTACTTTGCCAAGCACTACTACATCATCAAGTATAATGGGTTCCATTGTATCATTCTCCGGCTGGAGCCTGAAATGCCCGTTTTCCTTATAAAATGTCTTGACTGTGGCAGCATCTTCTACAAGCGCCACTATTATCTCGCCGTTTTCCGCAGATTCCTGCTTCTTTACTAATACCCTGTCACCATCAAATATGCCCGCATTAACCATGCTTTCACCCTTTACCCGCAGCATAAATGCAGGCCCGTCTGGCATGTCCTCAGGAAGCACCGGCATATAGCTTTCAATGTTCTGGTCTGCAAATACCGGCTCGCCTGCTGCAACTGAACCGATTACCGGCACACTTACAATCTCCCTGCGTGAAAGGTTAAAGTCATCATCTATTATTTCAATGGCACGTGGCTTTGTCGGGTCCCTGCGTATAAAACCATTCTTCTCAAGTGTTTCAAGATGTGAATGTACGGAAGATGTTGATTTTAAATGTACGGCTTCACATATCTCCCTTACAGCTGGCGGATAACCCTTATTTATAATTTCCGATTTAATATATCCAAGTATCTCCTGCTGCTTGGCTGTAATCCTTCCTTTTGGCATAAAGTGTCCTCCTAATATAGATAAAGTGATATTATAAAATTATAATACCACTTTATTCTGCATTTGTCAAACATATGTTCTGAAATATCCTATTTTCTAATTTAAAGCAGATACATCTATTGTCCTGCCATCTGACCATATTCTTTCTAAATCATAAAACAGCCTGTCCTCATTGTCAAATATATGGACAACTATATCCCCAAAGTCAAGGAGTACCCATGTACTGCTTCTGTTGCCCTCTTTGCGTTTCATTGCAAAGCCTGCCTTATCCATTTTTTCTTCAACATTGTCAACAAGTGCCTGCACCTGTGAGATATTATTTCCATTGGCAATAATAAAATAATCTGCCATTACAGATATTCCTGAGATATCAATAATTTTAATATCCTCTCCCTTTTTCTCATCCAGTGCATTGTATGCAGTCTGTGCCATTCTGGCCTGTTCTTTCATAAACCCGCCTCATTTCTAAAATACTATATTTTTTTCAACATGTATCTGCCTGTAATATTTAAAGGCTTCAACTGTATGTATATCTATTTCACGCCCATTATTGTCCGTCTTTGCCTTTTCCCCGAGATACCCAAGTGTCCTGTCAAGTATCTGGTATACTGCTTCGTCAAGGTCAACAAACGCCATCCTGCGTACTGCCTCAATATGTGGCAGCGGCTTTCTGCCAGGCTCAATATAATCTGCTGTAAAAATTACTGCTTCAAGCGGCTTCATCCCTGCATTGCCAGTAGTATGGTATCTTATTGCAGAAATTATATCTTCATTTTCAATGCCATATTTCTTTCTGGCATAACATGCGCCAAGCTTGGCATGTAATAAAAAACCGTTCCTAAGCTCAGTTTCTGTACACTCAAGGTTATTTTTAAGGCATTTCCTTACAAGTTCATCATCAGAAAAACATTTGGCACAGTCATGCAGCACGCCTGCTATTGACGCATCCTCGACAGAAAGCCCGTACCTCATTGCAAGTGCAGCGGCAGTATACCTTACACCAGTCGTATGTATAAACCTTTTGGGTGTAAGCTTTGATTTAAGCCTTTCCTGTATTTTATCAACATTTTCCAACATAATAACCCCCCATGCCGCCTTTAAGCGGCATAAATAGTAAGGCTGAAGCGTAGTCTTTCTTAGGATGCGTTTTTTGCAGCTTTAGAAGGACTTTTCAACCTGTTTTCCTTACAAATAACGTTACTGTCCGTTCCCTGGACAGTAACACCTGTTATTTTTAATATATTCCCATACCCCTTCTGGCAAATACATGGAAGCGTCCCCTCCTGATAAAATAATTTTCCTTATACAGCTTGAGCTAATATCCATCTGGGGCATTTTTACAAGCTGTATCCTGGCATTATATTTACTCCTGAGTTTATCTGCGTATGCCTCCATCTGCCCCATGCCAGCGCCATTACGGCTGGCTGCAATTACAGTGGCATGTTCCATAATCTTTCCAGGCATATGCCAGCTTTCAATCTGGAAAAATGAGTCCCCTCCCATTATAAAAAAATATTCCTCTTCTGGATGCTGCATATGCAGAAGTTCCAGTGTAGTGGCAGAATAAGTAATGCCTTTCCTTTTAAATTCAAAGTCCGAATATACAAAGTATGGCCTGCCACTTACTGCAAGCTTTACCATAGCGCCACGGTGCTTTTCCGGGATAATATGGATATCTTTTTTATGCGGCGGGTTTTTAGAAGGCATAAAAACCACCCTGTCAAGTTCTGCCTGCCTGTATGCTGCTTCTGCCATTTTAATATGTGCAATATGGACCGGGTTAAATGTCCCTCCCATAATACCTGTCTTTCCCATAAAGGTTATACCTGCCTGCTGCTTTTTACAGTCCTGCCTGCTGCCCTTGCTGGCGGCTTTCCTGCCCCCGGTTTCTTCCTGGCATATCTCCTTTTATCCATTACACGCTTTTTAGCAAGCCTTCTTTTTTCCTCTTTCTGGGGATTTTTTTTATATAATATAATCTTTTTTCCTATAACCTGTACAATCTCTGAACCAGTCCTTTCTGACAAAAGCTTTGCAAGTGCACCAGTATCTTCACTGCAGTTTTTAAGTACATTTATCTTGACCAGTTCCCTTGCTTTAAGTGCATCACGTACAGCCTCCGCCTGCTGTGGTGTAATGCCTGTCTTTCCTATCTGGAAAATGCTGTCCATCTTCATGGCCTGTGCCCTTAATCTTGTTCTCTCTTTACTCGTCATAAATAGCCTCACTTCCAACAAATTTATATACAGGAAATATTATACACAAAACATAGCATAAATTACAATACTTTTATTTTTAACATGTGCAAGTTTAAAACTCAAATCTCTGTACCATTTCATTAAGTGTTACTGTCTGTGTTGCAAGCTGCTCTGACGTTGCATATGTTTCCTCTGATACAGCAGAGTTGTCATTTACACCCTGTGCTATATCATCAATGCCTGTACGTATCTGTTCCATATTTTCTGCCTGCAGCACTGCATTTTCAGCAGTCTTTTTAATCATGTCATTAACACGCCCTACAGCACTTACTGATTCTTCAAGCGAAACCATAACACCATTTGCTATTTCATTTCCTTTGTTAATCTCTTCCATTGAAACACCAATAAGTTCCCTTGTCATGCTTGCCGCCTTGGAGCTTTCAAGGGCAAGCTTTCCTATTTCATCAGCAACTACCGCAAAACCTTTTCCTAATTCCCCTGCACGTGCTGCTTCTATAGAAGCATTTAATGATAAAAGGTTTGTCTGCTCTGCTATTTCCTCTATTGTCTGGATAATTCCTACAACCTGCTGTGATGTGCCACGTATTTCATTCATTGCGTCCATCATCATCTTCATCTTTTCCTGGTTCTGTTCCATCATTTCTGTAACATGTACCGTTGCCCTGGCAGAAAGTTCTGCGTCCTTACGGCTTTCCTGTACCTGCCCTGACACCGTATTAGTCCTGTCGGCAAGTTCCTGTACTGATGCCGCCTGTGTCTGTGCACCTTCCGCAATCATCTGTGAAGCATCTGCAAGTTCAGAAGCACCTATTGAAACCTGTTCTGCTGTTTCATTAATTCCCTTCATTACATCACTCATTGATGATGAAATATTTAACATTGCATCCTTAATCTTCTGGAACTCACCTGCATAATCATTTTTAAGCACAATAGCAAGCTTCCCGTCAGAAATCCTTGCCAGCACTTCTGCCGTTTCATCTATATACACAATATACTTCTTAAGCCTTGTAACCGTCTTTTTAATAGATTCCCCAAGTTCCCCGATTTCATCCTCTGATGTTATTTCAAGATGCACATCAAGGTTTCCTGCTGCAAGCTGCTGCGCTGTATGGTTAAGTTCTTTAATAGGCTTTGAAAGGGTGGCAGCACTCTTCTTTATACTAAGTACAATCATAAATATGCCAAGTGCAAATACAACAACCAGTGCTGCTACCATGCCAAAAATCATTGAATAATATTCAAAGAACGGCATGTTGCTTATTACAGTATAACCTGTACTTCCTACTTTCTCTGCAACACCATATTTTACTGCACCATCTGCCTTATACTTTAAAAAATGTTCTTCTTCTGATGATACTGCATCTACAACATTCTGCGATACATCAACTTCTGTTATGTTCTTCTGGCGTGCGTCTTCTTTTGGGTGGTAAATAAGCACACCTTCGGCAGATACAAGGAAAACATATCCCTTTTTGCCTATCTTGTACCCTTCTATAACTTTATTCATATTTTCCATTGAAACATCTATACCTGCAACACCAAGTACAGCCCCGGATTCCCCAAATACAGGGGTTACTGCACTTAGTATTATCTTCTGGGTAGCCGGGTCAAGGTATGGTTCTGTAAGTGTTGTCCTCTTCTCTTCAACACATGGTTTATACCACACACGGCCTGTAATATCCCAGTCACTGCCCGACGTATAGCCATCTGACTGCGTAAGTGTGCTTGTATCAAGGTCAGCAATCCATGTTGCCATAATATTATTTGTATCAGTTTCTGCAATATTCACAAGGTTCTGCTTTACAGTATCCATCTTATCTGTATCTAAAATACTGCCGCCTGGCACTGTCTGCTCTAATACATATTTTATCTCCGGACTGGCGGCAAGCTGTTTTGATGCCTTTTCATACTGTTCAAAAAAGCCCGTAAGCTGGTATGATGCTGCTTTAGACTGCAGAGTAAGTTCAGATTCCTTGGAAGATACAATTATCCAGCGTACCATAAAAATAGCCACTATTGCTACAATTAAAAATACTGCAAGGACACTGCGCCCTACCTGGAATAAAATCTCATCTGCAATGCGTCTTTGTTTCTTTGGTTTACTTGTTTTGCTTCTTTTCATCTCCAAAATAACTCCTCCTTTTTAACTCCCTGATAATTTATTTTACTTCTTTTTAATAAACAATACAAGGTCTTTTTGACAATAAACTACAAAAGTTGTATAATGCCAGGTTACGGCTTATGCTTTTAAAACGGGCGGCAATTTATAATTGCATATTCTGCCAAAATATACTATTATAGATTATATAAATGGCTTTTCTGGAAAATCTTTATTCCAGATACCCAGATTAAATTTATAGAAAGGAAATATAAGTATGAGAAAAACAATGTCAACTTTGCTTGCTGGCTGCCTGGCGTTCCAGCTGCTAACAGGTTCTGCCGTGCCGGCAAAGGCATCTGCTGGAATTACAGGACATCCAGCGGTTTCCAATGTACAAGACAGGAAAGCTTCCATAAACGGTACTGGTTCATTGGAAATAGAAATACACCCGTCACTTAATTATGAGGGAAAGATAACTGCCGGAATAAACGGTACTACAAAAGAACTGGAATTTACACCAGATAAAACTTCTGGCACTATACGCTTTGACAATGTACAGGCAGGTGAACGTACTATTACTATCGAAGGCAGCCAGTTTGCCAGATATACCCAGAAAACTACGGTTGAAGCCGGCTGGCTCCACAAGCTTCTTGTAACCACTTCAAGGGCAGAAACATCTGGCAGCATACATACTGGCTGGCTCCAGGCCGGTGACATTAATGGTGATGGCGCTGTAAATAATGAGGATAAAGACATCCTTTTAGATGCAGCCAGAAATTCTGCCGGCAGCAGTGTTTCTGATTTAAACAATGATGGCAAAACAAATATTGCCGATTTGCAGCTGCTTGTACAAAACCTTGGTGAAATGCCACAGGAATCCGTTGTGGAACAATTATGGATTCCAAAAGGTGTTACTTCCCAGGGCAATGATGTAACAGGACTGCTGGAAAATAAAGGTGTTACACTGGCACCTGCCAATCCAAATGAAGCAATTTCCACAAATAACCCTGCAGGGCTTTTATTTACCCTGGCAGATGATAATGCCAGTGAAGGCAATATCCCTCTTTTAAATGGTATCAGGATTGTTTCCCCTTTTGAAACAGATAATGGTACATTTGAAAGTGATATTGTAAATGGCAATGCAGAGATTGAACTGGCTGACGGCCAGAAAAAAGATATCCCTTTAAACCAGGCTGCTTCCAGAAGCAAAAAGAAGGCGGGTACAAAGCTTTACAAGGCTTCCACGTTATCCCCGTCTGTTACAACTGAACCTGACGGTTCTCTTATCCTTAATCTCGGGACACAGGTTGCCGTTAAAAGGGTGACTATTACAATTACTGGCACAAGGAAGAATGCAAAACTTGCAGATATTGCTAAAGTTGAGTTTGTTAATGACATGGAAAAAAGGATTCCTGCGCCAGAATTAAGCATTCCTTCACTTAAAACACCAGAGCCAGGCAATGAACAGCTTAGTATTGCATGGACTGCACAGAATAATGTAACAGGATATGAATTACATATAGAAGGTCCTGTGGGAAAATCTAAGGAAATAAAAGAAGATACTATTAAGGTTACAGGTAATCAATATATTGCCAGTGCTATTGAGAACCAGCCACTTGTAAACTTTGAAAAATACACAATAAAGGTACGTTCTGTTAATGGCAGCTGGAAAAGCCCGTGGTCAGGTGAAGTTACAGGAAGCCCTGCACCACAGGAAAAACCTGCACCGCCTGATAATGTAAAGGCAAATGGCGGATATTTTTCACTTAATGTCACATGGAAAAATATGAGTGATGCAAGCGGCTATATGGTCTATTACAAAAAAGCAGATGAAACCAAAGACAAATACCAGCCAGTTGTTGCAGGTTTTGTACCTGATGAAAAAAATGGCGGTACTGGCATGATTACAACTAACAGCTATAAAATAGTGAATCTTGATGAAGATACTGAATATTCAGTTTATGTCGTTGGATGGAACTCCCTTGGATGGGGCAGCCCTTCCCTGGAATCTGTTGGAAAGCCAAAGAATACCAAACCTCCACTGCTTCCAAATTATAAGCTGTTAAATACCTCCAATGGTGAAGGCAAAGTATCAGCCCATATTGTGTCAGCAAGCCTTGGCGGGCATGGCGGCGCTGCTATGGTTTCAAGCCCTCTTGATACTGGAGCTAAAAGCGCACTTGGGGTTGTTGACAATGACTACAGTTCTTACTGGAGCAAAAATGACTGGGATGATGGCGTAGCCTATCCGGCAAATGACAGGGGAATAAACATTACACTTGATAAAGATTACCAAATGGGCTTTATGGCATTTGCAGCAATGGATGAAGCTGCTTCCCTTGAAACTGTAAGGATTGATTACTGGGATTCGTCTGACAGCAGCAAGAAACTTACAGTTGGTGCACGCCTGGTTAAAAAGCTTGACACTAACGGCAGCCAGTTCTATATTGTTAAATTTGACAACACAATAACAGCAAATAAAATACGTTTATGCCTTGGCAGGGTCTATACACGTGCAGAAATGAAAGTAGGCGAGATACGTTTCTATAACTATGATTCACTTGAAGATGATATTATGGGGCTTTATACAGATGAGATGCACACTACATTAAGAAGTGATGTAACAGAAGCTGTAATAAATGCACTGGAAGCACGCCTTGAAACCATTGACAGTGAAAGCGGCGAGAAACATCCTCTTTACAGTGAGTTAAAGCTTGAAATTAATACTGCCAGAAGTATTTTAAAAGACGGGCCATCCCCTTCTTATGAAGTTATTAACCAGATTACTGGCAAGAAAGACACACATCTTGGATTTGGCGGATTAAACCCTTGGCAGCCACTTGGCAAAACTGTTTATGCGGGTGAAACACTTGTCGTATATGTCGGGCACAATACAAAAAGGACTGGTGACAATACAGACCTCCAGTTAATAATGACACAGTACCATGCAGAATCAAACAGCCTTGCTAAATCTTCTTCCGCCCTTAAGATAGGAAGAAATGAAATTACAGTGCCACAGATTGCAGATAAAAACTTTGAACGTGGCGGGCAGCTTTATATTGCATATAACGGAAACAATGCTTCTGATAAATACGCTGTACGTGTACTTGGCGGAAGTGACATCCCTGTATTAAATGTATATGGAAAGACAGGCGGAGCACGTACACAGGCTATAAGTGATTATATTAACAGGCTTGAAGAACATGCAGGAAAAATCCAGACAGAACATGAAACGCTGCACAAAGGCGGTGAAAAGGCTGTAAATTATGATTATGACGAAACAAACTGTATTTTAAATGCAACTGACATAATGATGGAGAAAATGATGTATTCACTGCCTGCAACACAGATACTTGCCCCGTTATCAGGCAAAAGTGACAAAATAGCAGCACTTGATACTGCATTAAAGGCAATGGAAGATGCCATGTCACTCTTCTACCACCATAAAGGGCTTAGCAATGATGAAGCAGCAAAGAATAATGGCAATAATGCACTTCCTTCACAGCATTTAAATATCAGGTATATGAGAATGTTTGCTGGTGCATTTATGTATGCTGCCGGCAACCATATCGGGATTGAATATGGTTCATCAACATTAAGCGGTGCAACAGGCATAAAGAGTTTTGGCTGGGGAATTGCCCATGAAATCGGGCATGATATTAACCAGGGTGCTTATGCCGTTGCAGAAGTTACAAACAATTACTTCTCACAGCTTTTGACAGGCACAAAGCGTTATAACTATGAAAATGTATATAAGAAAGTAACATCAGGCACTACCGGGCGTTCCTCTAATGTGTTTACACAGCTTGCATTATACTGGCAGTTACATCTGGCATTTGATAATAATAAAGATGACCAGCATGTATATGATAACTATACAGACCAGTTTAATAATATATTCTTTGCACGTGTAGATACATATGCAAGGAATAAAGCCAAAGCACCACAAGAAGGGCTTACATTAGATGGTGGTACAGACCAGAACCTTATGCGCCTTTCATGTGCGGCAGCCAATGCCAATATCCTTCCATTCTTTGAAAGATGGGGAATGGTACCAGATACAGTAACAGCGGATTACGCAGCAAAATATGGTGCACCATCTGATAAAGCAATTTACTATGTAAATACTGGTGCAAGGGATTACCGTGTAGATAACCCTTCAGAAACAGGTACAATTAAAGGCAAAGATGTTGTAACAGCAACTGCAGAAGCTGCTTCCAACCAGGTAGAAATTACTATTAATACAACTGAAAACAAGGATTTAATCCTTGGATATGAAATTATAAGAAGCATGACAAGCAATGGTACTACTGAATCAAAAGTAGTTGGTTTCCAGCCTGTTAATAAAGATGGTGCTACTGTATTTACGGATACAGTTTCTACTGTAAATAACAGGGTAATGTCCTACACAGTTAAAGCTGTTGATAATTACCTTAATTACTCTAATGAAGCAGCAGCAGGCAGCGTTAAAATACAGACAGAAGGCATACTTGACAAGTCTTTATGGACTGTAAGCACTAATATGATATCTCCTGATGATACAGAGATTGAAGCTCATGACGATGACCCTGACAGCGGTTATGATGAGAAAAACCCTGCAAGTGTTGAAGCAAAGAAAGCAAATACTATTGAAAGGATTATTGACAACGATAAGACAGATAAGGGTACTTATAATGGTACTGCCCCTGGAACTGGCGTAGCAGAAATTACTATTGATATGCAGGAGATAAAAGAAACCACTTCACTTAAATACTTTGGCAGTGCACTTTCTTCTGTAACAATACAGGTTAGCAAAGATGCAAGTACATGGACTACAGTAAAAGAAGCAGAAGCACTTGATGGTACTGGTACTAATGGACAGACAGTATGGTTTAACTCTGTTAATGCAGAAGAACGTGATAAATGGATTGGCACTTATGATGCAAGATATATTAAATTAACAATTAACCACCAGACTGGAAACATTTCAATAAATGAAATTGAAATATGCGGCCCTTCTGGTGATAATATTGAATTTATGCAGACAGACAGTGGCAAACCGTCTATTGGTACTCTTAAAGAAGATTATAAATATGGTAATAATGCAGAAGATGTTATTCCTGCAGGTTCATTAATATTTACAGGAGTTTACAAGGGAAACCCTGCTTATAATGTAGTTATGCTTTATGATACCAAAGGCAATGTAATAGGCGCCAAAGATGGCAATGTTAATGCAAAACAGGTAATATTTGCAGATGTGCCAGCTCATGGAAACCTTGGTGAAACATCTGATGGTACATGGGTTTACTATGTAGAACCTGGACAGTGGGATACAGAAACCTTAAAAGCCATTAAAGAAGTACGTGGTGAATTATACCGTACTGATGATGCAAAAACCCTTGAAGGTGAGCGTATTACAAGTGATACAACTGTTATACAAATACCAGAACCATTGCCAGAAATCACTTTAACAGGCAAAGTTCCAGCAGCTAATTAAACTTAATAATAATAAGTCATTATTTATGCTTCCCATACCAGCAGCAGTTTGTATGGGAAACATAATAATTATGGAGGTAAATATGAAAAAGTGGATTAGTTATATACTTCTATCCGCACTTCTTATTACTGCCCTTCCATCATTTACAGCCAGGGCAGCAGTAAATTGTACAGGAAACCTTACAGACAGTGGAAATAATATTGATGTAGCATTGTCTTTCCCACAGGCAGCAGAAGAAAATATTACATCCCTGCACTTCAGGTTAAATGTTTCTATAGAAAACGGCAAAATGGATGAACCTTTATTCCAGTTTGCAAGTACAGTTAAAAGTGAAGTACAAGACAGCAAGGTAATTAAAAACAGTACAGATAACAGCAGTTATGTAATTGATATTATACTCTCTGGCAAAAAGGATAAAATTATTTTTCCACAAAGCGGGCAGGCTGGCATTGGTATGATTTCTTTAAGGCCATATGGTGATACATATAAAATATCAGTAAACTTTACAGGCATTAAAGAAGGCTATACAAACCCAGAAGCAGAATATGTTACAGACAATGGACAGATGGTACAGACAGTAGCAATTACAAATACAGGAACTGTTATAATAGATAAAAACTCCACACAGCAATATCCAGGAAACTCTTATCTGCCATATATTCCAGGCCCTGCATTCCCGTCTGCTTCTGCCACTGTTGCACCGGGTGTTACCGCATCCCCGGTACCTTCCAGTACGCCTGCAGCTACAGCATCCCTGCCGCCTGCTTCCAGTACGCCGTCTGTTACAAGTGCACCAGAAGCAACAAAAACACCAGAAATAACGGCAACGCCTTCTGCACCAGAAACTACACAAAGCCCGCTGCCACAGGAAACCCCGGTAAGTTTTGATACACAGTCAAAGCCTTCGGTGTCTGCTTCACTAATAAAAGGTTCACGCAATGTAAACATTAAATGGAATCTTGTAGAAGGTGCAGATGGATATATTATTTACAATTATACAAAACAGCCGGCAAAATACAAAAGGCTGAAAACCATTGCCAGTCCAGACAAGACATCATACAAACTAAAGCTGGATTATGCTTCTTCTTATTCATTAAGGGTACGTGCATTCAAGACAGCAGATGATGGCAGCAGGATATTCGGGAAATACAGTAATATAAAGAAAATAACAACCGCACCAGCCAGGGCAAAGAAACTTAAAGCAAGGTTTTCTGGCAACAGGGCCATCCTCTCATGGAAAAAAGTTAAAAAAGCTGCCGGGTACCAGATTTATGCAGGCAATAAAAAAGGCAGCGGCTATTCCCTTGTTAAAACCTTAAAGAAGGGCTCTGCTATAAAAACAAAAGTTAAAAAAGGAAAAAAGACCAGTTATTTCAAAATCCGTGCATATGTAAAAAATGCCAATGGAAAACGTGTATACGGTAAATTCTGTACACCTGTAAAAGCAAAATAATAAAGAGAATTATTGCATATTTTAATTTAACCAAAATATAATATAAATAACTTAAACCATCCAGAGAATATCTGTAGAAATGAGGTATAATGGAGTCTGGTAAAAAAACAGTTATTTTTATTAAAACCATCCTTTCACTTGTTATTTCACTCTCACTTGTCTTATGTGACATAAGCCTTGCTTCTGCCACTGGCAGTACCCCTGGAGATACTGGAGGTACTGCCACACAGACAGGCGTATCCATACTTGCCAGAGCGGCAGTCCTTATAGAAAATAACAGTGGAAGGATTTTATTTGAAAAAGAAAAAGATACTGAACTTGTCCCTGCAAGCATTACTAAAATTATGACCCTTCTGCTTATATTTGAGGCACTGCATGATAAAAAAATCACACTGGAAGATAATGTTTCCACAAGCGAATATGCCGCATCAATGGGAGGTTCACAAGTCTTTCTTGAACCTGGCGAAACACAGACTGTTGACACAATGATTAAATGTATAAGCATAGCAAGCGCTAATGATGCAGCAGTTGCAATGGCTGAATATATAAGCGGTTCTGAAACAGAATTTGTCCAGAAGATGAATGCAAAAGCAAAAGAACTTGGCATGGTACATACAAGCTTTAAAAACTGCAACGGGCTTGATGATTCAATAAAAAGCGGACACTACAGCAGTGCCTATGATGTAGCACTTATGTCAAGGGAACTGGTAACAAAATATCCTGAAATCTCAAACTATTCTACTGTATGGATGGATGAAATTACACATTCAACAAGAAAAGGTACTACACAGTTCGGCCTTACTAATACTAATAAATTAATACGTACATATACAGGCATTACAGGACTTAAAACAGGTTCAACCTCCAAAGCAAAATACTGCTTTTCAGCAACCGCAGAACGTGGAGGTGTAAGCCTTACAGCTGTAGTTATGGCAGCACCAGACCCTAAAGAAAGGTTTGCAGAAGCAGCAGCCCTTCTTGATTATGGATTCTCAAACTGTACAAATTATTCTGAAGAAGCCTCTAAAATCCATATAAAACCACAAAAAGTCATTAATGGCATAAAAGACAGCATAAATGCAGAAGTAACAGGTGACTTTTCCTATACTTTATGCGGCAATGAATCATCAGATAAAATTGAAAAAAAGATTATGGTTAAACCACAGATAAAAGCACCAGTAAAAAAAGGTGATATAATCGGGAATGTAGTCTATATACTAAACGGGCAGGAAATAGATAAAATACCAATAAAGGCATCAGAAGACATAAAAGAAGCCGGTTATATCACTTACTTCCAGAGATTGCTAAAACGGCTTCTGATGTGTTAAAAACAGTACAGTTTTTACAGGAATATATTTTTTAGCGCACCAGCATTATACTGGTGCGCATTGGCTGGTTATCATAGGCAGTATCTTTTCAAAATGGCTTCCATTTGGATGGTTTCTGTCAAAAGTTGCCACAGGGTTAAACTGCACCCATACGCTATCCATTAAATTTATTGCAGAAGACTGGTGCATTATCGTCAGCTGGTCATACTCTGACATACCCCAAAGTTTTAACTTGCGTTCAATGCCATCCTGCGTGGAAGGAGTACAGCGTTCATCAATCCAGAAGCGGACTCCCCTGTCATCAATCACCCTGCCACTCTGTAAAACCCTTAAATTCCAATACCTGTAATTATCTAAATCTAAATCTGGCTTCAGGATAATTGATAACCTGACGCCATGTACCATATCTGACCAGTCCTCAATAAATTCGCCAATCTGTGTATCCCTGTCAAACATTTTATAACGCATTATTTCCATAACAAACCAAACCTTTCTAAACGCATAATTAACAGCTTATTTAACAGTTTAGCACGCCTTCCTTTAAAATATCTGTTTACAATCCTATAAACCTGTATCTTATCTGCTGGTCTTAAAGAATTTCCAGCAATCAATGATAACTGTTCTTCAAATGTATTATAAAACGGTTTACATGGCTGGTAATCCAGTTCTGTCCTCAATGCTATAGCTATATAATCTACAGTTTTATCATAAAATAAAGAATTTCCATTATCAAATAATGGTATTATATTTCCATTTAATACTCCTAAATTCCGCAAATGCCTGTCACTATTTAATATAATAGAATCAAACAATAAAATATTATCTAATTGTAATCTTAAACTGGGCAGATTACTTATAACTAAATTGTATTTGTCCAATCCACTATATGCTGCCGCATTAGGAATTAAAGAGTTAAATGAAGTGTAAACTCCTGTACCAACAAAATCCCTGCTTACACAGACTTTATACACTTTATTATCCATATGCAGTTTATCCAGCTTGTATTGTACAACATTACACATTCCTAACAGACTGGCTAATTCACCAGCAGTACATTCAGCTTCACATTCATAATTTAAATGGCCAAATCTGCTGCTGGGTGCTTTTATATAAAGCTTATCTCCAGTTGCCAGAATACCAGTCCACTTCATCAAATTTCCAGCAGAATTATTATAATCAAGCCCATATAAATTGTATAATACACCTGAACTTTCTAAGTACGTTTTCATTGTTTTTCTTCTGTCCTAGCTTTCTTCACTTGCACCTGTATCATTATTTACAAATGTACCATATTCAAAAGGCTTTTTGCTGTCATATTCAAATATAAACTTATTAAGCGCCTCGGCATTGGCAGTTAAATTACGTTCAGATGAAACACCGTCTGTAAGTACAAGTGATGAACCGCAGGAGTATTCGCCATCATATGAAGTCCTGAAATAACCTGATATTGGTATCTGCAGCTGGGTAACTTCTGTTTTGCCAATTTTAATTACATCTTCTATATAACCAAGTATGGCATCATTAGTAAGGTCTGTTGTAACATATTCACCAAGTACATTATTAGCAAGGTCAATCCACTTTGAAAATGAAAGTGTTTTAAGTTTGCCAAACACACACTTAATAACAGTACGCTGCCTCCATGTACGCCCATAGTCATCCATAAGCCCTGTAATTGTCTTAACGCCGCCTTTACGTATACGGCAGTAGCCAAGTGCCTGGTTGCCATTAAGCTTCTGCTTTCCAGTTTTAACAGTCCTGAAACGCTTCTTTGAAATATAATTAGTTGTATTAAGGTAATATGCTTCTGATTCTGTAAGTTCCACTTCTACACCGCCTACTGCATTGACAATTTTCTCAAACGCATTAAACCCGACTTCTACATAGCCATCAAGCTCAATATTAAAATTCTGTGCAATAGTTTTATATAAAAGTTTAATCCCTCCAAATGAATTAGCTGCATTTAGCTTATTTAAGCCATTATCAGGAATATCCACAACCATATCCCTCATAAGTGATGTAAGTTTAAGGTTCTTATGCTTTTTATCCATAGTGGCTATAATCATTGTATCAGTAAGCCCTGAAGCATCATAGCCTTTTTCTTCCCTGTAGTCATTGCCAACAACAAGTATATTGACAACATTTTCATCTGAATTAACCTTAATGCCGCTTAAGTCAACATTTTTAAGTGCTGTGTCATAATCCCTGTTTACATGGTTTAAAGTATTATTAAATGTAACTTGTGCTTTAGCAACAAAAAAACCTGTAACACCACTTATAATAAGCAGCAGTGCCATCATTATTTTTTTTAACATATTGATTCCCCCATGCCGTCTTTATTGTTCTTTCTGTGCTGGCTCCTTAAATTCAAATTCACCCTTGCCATTATACCCGAAAATAAACTGTTCCAGTACCTCTTTATTCTTCTCAATACTCCATTCACCAGATATCCCGTCTGTAGGCACAAGACAGTCATTCCCAGGTCCAAATTCACCAGGTTTGCTCTCCCTGAAATACGGGTTATGTGGTATACGCAGCTGGTATATATCAGTAGTCCCCATTTGGACAACAGCTTTCATATAATCAAAAATCTGGTCATTATCAAGGTCTGTAACTATATATCCCATAACTTTTTCCGCAATGCCATACCATTTTGTTAAAGGCATGGTTTTAAGCTTTTCAAATGCAGCCGCCAGGACAGTCCTCTGCCTCCATGTGCGCCCATAGTCATCCATAAGCCCGTTTGCAGTTACCACAGGTTCACCAATCATATCCTTGCCCTTGCGTATACGGCAGTAGCCAAGTGCCTGTTCACCATTAAGTACCTGCTTTCCAGCCTTTAAACCCTTTCTGTATTTTTTCTTGCGGATATAATTAGTTATACTTAAATACCTGGCTTCTGTATCAGTAAGTTCCACTTCTACACCGCCTACTGCATCAACTGCTTCCTTAAAGGCATCAAAATCAACCTCTACATAACCGTCAAGTTTTATATTAAAATTATGCGCCAGCGTCTTGTACAGGCTCTTTACTTCACCTTCATAATTAGTAGCAGAATTAATTTTACCATAATTATCCGCTGCTGGTATATATACACGTAAATCCCTCATAATGGATGAAAGTTTAAGTATGCCATGCTTTCTGTCCATTGTAGCAATCATAATAACATCCCTGAGCCCGCGTTCATTAGTATAATACTTTTCATCACGTTTATCATTTCCTATAAGAAGTATATTAACAATATCATTATCAGACTTAACTTTAATCCCACTTAAATCCACGGTAGAAAGTTTAGAATTATAGTCCCTTGCCACATGGTTTAGTGTCTGGTTAAATGAAACTCTTGCCTTTGCAACAAAAAAACCAGCCGTGCCACTAATAACAAGCAGGGCCAGCATAAAAATAACTTTAAAGCATTTTCTTGCCCTGCCCCTTTTCTGCCTCTTTTTATTATTGCCCATTATATGCCCTCCAAAATAATATTTCTACATATACAGGTTTTATTATAACTGTACAAGCAATATATTGCAACGTTAATATTATTTTTTAATATAATTGTAAAATATATACTGCTGCAGTTGTATATTCCTGCTTCCAGTTGCGTAAATGTACAGGAAACTATATAGAGGGCAACTGCACTTTCTGGTATTATTTAAATATAAAAATAAGGAGGCAGTACTATGGATTTTGCAGAAAAATTATTATCATTGCGGAAAGCTAATAACCTTACACAGGAACAGCTTGCGGAGAAGCTTGATGTTTCAAGGCAGTCTGTTTCAAAATGGGAATGCGGAGTTTCCCATAGTTAAAGATACCATATCAGATATGACGAACCTACGCTTATACAGAACTGCAAAAGAGATAAAGGCTTGATGTAAGTAATAACTACTGCATCAGGCTTTTTTCTTACACTATTCCTATACAAATATCTATAACGATGAATTGAAATTTTCACATTTTCGTGATATGATATCATAAGTGATTACCATGTCAAGGAGGACTATATGGCTGTAACATATAAAAAACTATTTCACTTGCTGATAGACCGGGGCATCCCGACCGCCGAATTGACGGAGAAAGCTGGATTTAGTGCTAATATTCTAACCCGACTAAGGCGTGACCAGTATGTATCTTTGGATAGTATCGAAAAGATATGTCTTGCTCTTGGTTGCAAGGTAGATGATATTCTGGACTTTATTCCCGATGAAAAGGAGAAAGAAAATGGCTGATATTAGAAAAGAACAAGAGCGTGATGAACTCCATCGGGCGATATGGGCGATTGCTGATGAACTGCGTGGAAGCGTGGACGGATGGGATTTCAAGTCCTACGTGCTGGGTATGATGTTCTATCGCTATATATCTGAAAACCTAACAAATTACATCAACGAGGGCGAGATTGAAGCCGGAGAAGTGGACTTTGATTATGCACAGTTGTCCGATGAAGATGCTGAACAGGCGCGTGAGGACTTGGTTAAAACTAAGGGATTCTTCATTCTGCCCAGCGAGCTTTTCTGCAATGTCAGAAAAAAAGCCGCAAATGACGAAAATTTGAACATGACCTTGGAAGCTGCCTTTAACCACATTGAGGAATCAGCAAAGGGCAGCGAAAGCGAAGATAATTTTGCGGGATTGTTTGATGATATTGATATCAACAGCAACAAGCTGGGGTCTACCGTTGCCAAACGTAATGCGAACCTCGTGAAGCTGATCAATGGCGTGGCAAACATGGGCTTGGGCAACTACAAGGACAATTCTATTGACGCTTTCGGTGATGCTTACGAATACCTTATGAGTATGTACGCATCCAACGCCGGAAAAAGCGGCGGTGAGTTCTTCACTCCCCAAGAGGTTTCCGAGCTTCTGACCCGCATGGCTGTTGCTGGGAAAACAGAGGTCAACAAGGTTTATGACCCTGCTTGCGGTTCTGGTTCTCTGCTTCTGAAAGCGGCAAAAATCCTCGGTAAAGAGAATGTGCGTCAAGGTTTCTATGGGCAGGAAATCAATCTGACTACATACAACCTTTGCCGTATCAATATGTTCCTGCATGACATTGACTTTGACAAGTTTGATATTGCCCACGAGGACACCCTGCTGTCTCCGCAGCATTGGGATGATGAACCATTTGAGGTTATTGTTTCAAATCCCCCTTACTCTATCAAGTGGGAGGGCGATGACAACCCTGTTCTGATAAATGACCCCCGTTTTTCCCCTGCCGGAGTGCTTGCGCCGAAGTCCAAGGCTGACCTTGCTTTTATCATGCACTCTCTGGCGTGGCTTGCTACCAACGGAACAGCGGCTATTGTTTGCTTCCCCGGTATCATGTACCGTGGTGGAGCTGAAAAGAAAATTCGTCAGTATTTGATTGACAACAACTTCATTGACTGCATCATTCAGTTGCCGAGCAACCTGTTCTTCGGAACTTCCATTGCGACCTGCATCATGGTTCTAAAGAAAGGCAAAGCCGACAACAAGACCCTGTTCATTGATGCATCCAACGAGTGCATCAAGGTTACGAACAACAATAAGCTGACACAGGCGAACATGGACAGAATCGTGGAGACCTTTGCCGCCCAAGCAGAGGAAGCACACTTCTCCCATTTGGCAAGCTATGAGGAAATCGAAAGCAACGACTACAATCTTTCCGTGTCCACCTATGTTGAAGCGGAGGATACCAGAGAGGTAATTGATATTGTGAAGCTCAATGCTGAGATTGAGGAAATCGTTGCCCGTGAACAGGTTCTCCGTGATGAGATTGCGAAGATTATCGCAGAAATTGAGGTGGGCGTATGAGTAGACTGGCAGAATTGATACAAGAGCTTTGCCCAAACGGAGTTGAATATAAAAAACTTGGTGAAATAGCTGTTGATGTATTCAGAGGTGCAGGCATAAAGCGTGATGAGGTAACAGAAGAAGGTATTCCTTGTGTCCGCTACGGCGAAATATACACCACCTACGGCGTATGGTTTGATAAGTGTATTTCTCATACAGTTCTTGAAAACGTACCTTCGCCAAAATATTTTGAATACGGTGACATTCTTTTTGCTATTACTGGTGAAAGCATTGAAGACATTGCAAAATCATGCGCCTATGTCGGACACGAAAAATGTCTGGCGGGTGGCGATATTGTCGTGCTGAAACACAATCAGAATCCTAAATACATGGCGTATGTCCTATCCACAACGGATGCACAGATGCAGAAAAGTAAAGGAAAGGTAAAAAGCAAGGTTGTACATTCAAGCGTTCCAGCTATCAAGAAAATCGTAGTGCCGATTCCACCTCTTGAGGTGCAGAGTGAAATTGTCCGTATTCTGGACAATTTCACAAAGCTTACAGCAAAGCTTACAGCAGAGCTTACAGCAGAGCTTACAGCGCGACAAAAGCAATACAACTATTACAGAAATAAGTTACTGACCTTTGATAACACTGGTATCCCTATTGTTCAGCTTCGCACTGTTGTCAAAAAGAGCTGTTCCGGCTCTACTCCAACAAAAGGAAATATAGACTACTATAATAATGGCACTATTCCGTGGATAAGAACACAGGATGTTCGCTTTAACGAAATAACTGAAGTTGATAGCTTTATCACAGAAAAGGCAGTCGCAGAGACAGCCGTAAAGTGGATACCAGAGAATTGTGTCATTGTCGCAATTTCTGGTGCAACCGCAGGAAGATGCGCAATTAACAAAATAAAAGCAACTACCAATCAGCATTGCTTGAACTTAGAAATTGATGAAACGAAAGCACTGTACAGATACATCTACTACTGTATTTATAACAAATACGATGAACTTATTAGCAGAAAACAAGGAGCAAGGGGCGACCTGAACTCGTCTCTAGTACTGTCTCTTGAAATTCCTGTTCCGCCACTTGATGTTCAGAAACGCCTTGTGTATGTTCTGGATAACTTCGATGCTATCTGCTCTGACCTCAAAATCGGTCTCCCTGCTGAGGTTGAAGCAAGACAGAAACAATACGAGTTCTACCGTGATGCTCTCTTGACTTATGCTGCAACTGGCAATACAATCTTGACAGACAGACAGACAGACGAGCTTAATGGCTTGATTGTCCTTTGTCAATATGTTTTTGGTTTTGTTTCTGTTACGCTGAACATGATTTCTAAAAACCATGACAGTAAGAGAAAGCCTATCACAAGCAGCAACCGTGAAGCTGGCGAGTACCCTTACTATGGTGCATCCGGCATTGTTGATTATGTGAGTGGTTATATCTTTGATGGAGAATATCTGCTTGTTTCCGAGGATGGCAACAATCTGGTGGCACGAAGCACACCCATTGCGTTCTCTATATCGGGCAAGAATTGGGTGAATAACCATGCTCATGTTTTGAAGTTTGATTGTTATGCAACGAGAAGATATGTCGAGTTCTACTTGAACTCTATCGACCTTTCACAATTTATTTCTGGTGGAGCACAACCGAAGCTGAACCAGAAGAACCTTAACACAATACCTATTCTGCTTCCTGCTATCAAGGAACAGGAGCATATTGTAGGCATACTTGACCGCTTCGATGCCCTCTGCAATGACATTTCTTCCGGCTTACCAGCAGAGATTGAAGCGAGGACTAAGCAATACGAATACTATCGTGATAAGCTACTGACTTTTGAGCCAGCTAAATAGAAAGGAGTACCATGCTCAGTTCAGATTCATTAAAAGAAATTTCAAACATCTTCTGTGGTGATATTGCGGACTTTTACACATATAAGCAAGGATATAAACTGGTAGAGTTCTTTAACTCTAACTTCGGAACGAAAGATATCTATCGTTCTGGCTTTCCGTCAAGGTGGGCGTATGTCCACGATAAACTTGTAGATTTAATCAACAGCCATCAAATTGACAAGTTCTTCAATATTGTTCTTGGCAAAAGTTACTTAATGCAAGAACAATCGTTATCAGAAGTCGAGGCCGCCGAAAAAATTGAGACTATATACGCCGAATTCAATCGTATTATCCATAGAGATTTGTGTAAGATAACTCGAAGCAATGGACTCTATCATCTTGTCAGGGAAAATGACGATTTAGAGCCAATCGGGAATGGCGGTTTTGCGAATGTATATCGGCAAAAGTCCACAGGATTCGTAGTGAAGAAGTTAAAGGACGACTATTTGACGGATACAGGTATCAGAAGTCGCTTCAAAAGAGAATACAACATCACAAAATCCCTGCAAGATACGTTTGGAATTATTCAAGTTTATACGTTCGATGAAGGTAATAGTTCCTATACAATGGAATATGCGGAGACAACGCTTGATAAGTATGTCAAATCATTCGATTTATCCGATGATATAAAGTTGAATTGTATTCGCCAAATCTTTCATATTATGACGGAAGTACACAAGCGTGACATTATTCATAGAGATATAAGTGCGAATAATATCTTTATTATTTCTGGAATGATAAAGATTGCTGACTTTGGATTGGGAAAAGACCTAAATGTATTTACCTCCCACCAAACAATGCACACCAACGCAGTAGGACAATTCTATTACTGTGCACCGGAACAGTTTATGATGCTTAAAGATGGAGATAAACGTAGTGATGTGTATTCCCTTGGTCGTGTTATAAATTTCATTATGACGGGCGATCCAAGAAATTCACACCATATCTACAGAAATATTGCAGAAAAAGCCACAAATTCAGATGCAGCATATCGTTATGCTGATGCAGGGCAGCTATCCATCTTTTTTGAGAAAGCGGTATCCTATAAGCAACAAGCCGAAAACCAAACACGTATAGACGAAAAAATCACAAGAAAAGTTTTTGATGACGAAATTGAAAGCTACATATACGATTTGAGTGCAGAGAAAATATCTACAGCAGTTCTCCATGAGAAAAAGGGATTTGTTGATGTGCTACTGGCATTTATGAAAACTAGTGAAGATCACGCTCAATACGTCATTCAGAGTGTGGATAAGTCATATCATGAAGTTTGTGGGAGGTCTTTTGCTGCCTATGACCCATTTGCATCTTTTGCGTACCAAATTCTGCGTGGTGGATTTTCCTATGTGGTGAATGAAACCGCAGCAAATATTTTGCGTTTTGTAGCCAGAGATGTTAATCGCTTCTCCGCACAACATATGATTGACGATATTAAAAATGTCGGGGTTGAGCCGATGATAGAAGAAATTTTAGATTCTTAATGAAGGAGCGTGAAATCGTGAGTACATATAACATCGTGCTTTCGACCAATGAAAGCACCGTTGTGACCGAGTACGAGCCACAGACCAAACGCTCTGATGCTTACCAGAGCGAAGCGGCTCTGGAAGAGGCATTTATCAAAATACTTGGCGAACAGGGCTATGAGTATGTGACCATTAGAGACGCCGATGCCCTCATTGCCAATCTCCGCAGACAGTTAGAATTACTCAATAACTATCAGTTTACGGATAAGGAATGGGACAGCTTTTTCAAAAGCAAAATTGCCAACGCCAATGAGGGCATCGTGGAAAAGACCCGAAAAATTCAAGAAGACTATGTTCAAAATCTGACCCGTGAGAACGGCACGACTATGAACATCACTCTGATTAACAAAAAGAATGTCCACAACAACCGACTGCAAGTTATCAATCAGTACGAGGAAAGTGCCGGAAAGCACGATACCCGATATGATGTGACTATCCTTGTGAACGGTCTGCCTTTGGTTCATGTGGAACTGAAACGCCGTGGCGTAGCCATCAAAGAAGCGTTCAACCAAATCAACCGCTATCAGCGTGATAGTTTCTGGGCTGGTTGTGGGCTTTATGAGTATGTGCAGATTTTCGTTATCTCCAACGGCACATTCACAAAGTATTATTCCAACACCACCAGAGCAAGTCACATTAAGGAAAGTGAAAATTCCTCCAAGAAGCACAGCAAGAAAACTTCCAACAGCTTTGAGTTCACTTCCTATTGGGCAGACGGCAATAACAAGGTCATTCCCGACCTTGTGGATTTCACAAAGACATTCTTTGCGAAGCACACCATTCTGAATATCCTGACAAAATACTGCGTGTTCACATCCGAGGAATTGTTGCTTGTCATGCGCCCCTATCAGATTGTGGCAACCGAGCGTATTTTGAACAGGATTGAAGTGTCCACCAACTACAAGAAAACAGGAACAATCGAAGCCGGAGGATATATCTGGCACACCACAGGAAGCGGTAAGACATTGACTTCCTTTAAGACAGCCCAGCTTGCGACAGGACTGCCGTATATCGAAAAGGTTCTGTTTGTGGTTGACCGTAAGGACTTGGACTATCAGACCATTAAGGAATATGACCGCTTTGAAAAAGGTGCTGCCAACGGAAACAAGAGTACCGCTGTTTTGCAAAGACAGCTTGAGGACAGCACCTCCCGAATTATCGTAACGACCATTCAGAAATTGGATGTGTTCATTACGAAAAATCCGAGCCACCCTATCCGAAACAAGCACATTGTCCTCGTCTTTGATGAGTGCCATCGTAGCCAGTTTGGAGATATGCACACCCGAATTGTGGGAGGGCAAATCAAAAAGGGCGAAAAGACAATCAAGGTGGACAAGTATTTCAAGAATTATCATATCTTCGGATTTACAGGCACACCGATTTTCGCTGTTAATGCTGGAACTGGTGGCAATCCGAATTTGAGAACCACCGAACAGGCTTTTGGTGCGAAGCTCCACACCTACACCATTGTGGATGCAATCAACGATGGAAATGTTCTGCCGTTCCGTATCGACTATATCAACACAGTCAAGCAAAAGAACGGAAAGCAGGACAAGCAGGTTGCCGCTATTGATACCGAGGAAGCATTGAGTTCGCCGGAGCGTATCACAGAGGTTGTGAGGTACATTCTGGAACACTTCGACCAAAAGACCATGCGAAATTCCTATTACAGTCTGAAAGGTCAGCGAATAAACGGTTTCAACGCTATGTTTGCCGTCAGTTCTATTACTGTCTGCAAAAAGTATTATCTGGAGCTAAAAAAACAGATTGCAGAACAGCACAGAGATTTGACCATTGCCACCATCTTCTCATTCGCTCCAAACGAAGCGGATAGTGCCGATGGTATTCTGGCCGATGAAAGTTTTGACACCGATGACCTTGACCAGAGTTCCCGTGACTTTTTGGATATGGCAATCAGCGATTACAACAAGACTTTCAAAACCAACTATGATACTTCCAGTAAGGGCTTCCAAGACTACTATAAAGACCTGTCTGACAAAGTTAAAAAGCGTGAAGTCGATTTGTTGATTGTAGTTAATATGTTCCTAACGGGATTTGATGCAACAACGCTCAATACTCTTTGGGTAGATAAGAACTTGAAAATGCACGGTCTTATTCAGGCGTTTTCCAGAACAAACCGCATCCTGAACTCGGTAAAGACTTTCGGAAACATCGTTTGCTTCCGTGACCTTGAAGAAGCGACTAATGATGCAATCGCCCTGTTCGGAGATAAGGATGCAAACGGCATTGTCCTTTTGAAATCCTATGAGGACTATTACTATGGCTGCGTTGATGATAAAGGTCGTGAACAAAAAGGCTACGAAGAACGCATTGCCGAGCTGTTGCAGAAATATCCGTTGGGGCAACCGATTATTGGAGAGCAGAACAAGAAAGATTTTATTATCCTGTTTGGCAACATTCTCCGACTGAGAAATATCCTGTCTGCCTTTGACCGTTTTGCCGGAAATGAAATTTTGTCCCCGATTGATTTTCAGGATTACACGGGTACATACCATGATGTGTATGATGAAATCAAGCCAAAGCCAGGAAACAAGGATAGCATTATGGATGATGTTGTCTTTGAAATGGAACTTGTCAAGCAAGTGGAAGTCAACATCGACTATATCCTGATGTTGGTTGCGAAATACCATGACGGTAACTGTGAAGATAAGGAAATCCTTGTTGCGATTGATAAGGCAATTAAGTCCAGTTTACAACTCAGGTCTAAAAAGGAACTGATTGAAAACTTTATTGCTACTATCAATACAAGCACGGATGTAAATGCAGATTGGCAACGATTTGTAAGAGAACAGCGTGAGACGGATATTCAGACTTTGATTACAGAGGAAAAATTGAAGTCGGAGGAAACCAGAAAGTTTGTTGAGAACGCTTTCCGTGATGGTATACTCAAAACAACTGGAACAGATGTTGACCGTCTTATGCCGCCTGTCTCCCGTTTTGGCGGTGGCGGTTCTCGTGACAAGAAGAAGCAGACAGTTATTGAAAAACTGAAAGCGTTCTTCGAGAAATACTTTGGACTGGTTAGCTTAGAAGTTTCAGAAGAACCGGATAAGGTTACATATCTTTATGATACAGAACCAACACTATCTATGGTGGCAGAGGAACTGGTGCATTACGGAATGAAAAAAGATAATTGAGGTGGTGAAAATATGTTGTATAATGTTTACTGTGATGAAACATGTCATCTTGAACATGATAACAGTAATGTTATGGTGTTAGGAGCTGTGTGGTGTCCACAATCGAAACTGAAAGAAATTAATGAGAGGATTCGTCAAATTAAGAAAAGAAATAATGTTTCCGAGACTATGGAAATGAAGTGGACGAAAATCAGCCCGGCAAAAGTTGATTTGTACAAAGATTTGGTTAATTATTTCTTTGATGATGATGATTTACATTTTCGGGGTGTCATTATTCCAGATAAGACAAGACTAAATCACGAACGCTATCATCAAACACACGATACGTGGTATTATAAAATGTATTTTGATATGCTCAAAGTTATCTTTTCTCCAACTGATAACTATGAGGTTTATATTGACATTAAAGATACTAACTCTGCTCGAAAAGCAAAAAAATTGAGAGAAGTATGCTGCAATTCTATGTATGACTTTTCTCAAAAAGTGATTCGGCGGTTACAACCTATACGATCTGATGAAGTTCAAATCATGCAGATAGTTGATGTTATTATAGGTGCTATAGGTTATGAAAATCGCAGATTCCCTGATGGATTTGTAAAGAGTAGTGCAAAACAAGAAGTTATTGATTTGATAAAAGAACGTTCAGGCTATACATTGCGAAAAACAACGCTTTTGCGTGAGGAAAAAATAAACCTGCTTTCGTGGGAAGTGGGAGGGACAGTATGACAAGAGATAATTGTTGGTTACCAAAATTAGAATTTTGGGATGACTATAATAATGACTATCCTCAATATCAAGGAGCGTTATATGAGATTTTTCAGAATGACTTTATAAAATCACGTCCTACATTTGAAGGAAAGCAGGTAAATATTCGCAAGCATCCGATTGAATATGGAAAGGAAGAGGCATTTTTTCATGTAACCTGTCAAGATTATCTAAAAAGTGGAGAACGTGTGCCGGATTTTAGAAGATGTGAGAGAATCAGATGGGTTCGTGCGTTTATCGAGAATTATAATTGTGATATAACGCAATGTGAAGAATGTGAGGGAGTAAAAGTTTGGAGTGAACCGTATCGCAACACAACTAGAGTACATATGCTACTTGAAGAAGAACGCTATATGGTTGTTGTAGAGCGCCGAGATTCATATTGCTTATTAGTTACGGCTTTTTACTTCGAGCAGGATCACTCATTAAGAAAAAAACTTCAGCATTATGAACAATATAAGGCTCAAGCGTAAGCGGTAGGAAATAATTAACAGATGTTTGTAACCAGGACAAACGCATGAATAAACAAATTGTAAATATTACCAGTTTCTGTTAGAATAAAACAAAAATTGGAGGATAATTATATGGAAAAACTGTTACAGTGGATGGAATACATTGAAGATGTACGGCAGGAGAAAAAAATACGGCATAAACTTAAGGATATCCTGGTAATAGTCTTGTTTGCAACACTGGCAAATGCAGATGACTGGGTGGAAATTGCAGAATTTGGGGAAGTTTATGAAGATTATTTAAAAAAGTACATAGGACTGGAAAATGGTGTGCCATCACATGATACAATACAGAGGGTAATGGGTATGGTTTCACCAGAATCCATGCAGCAGCTGTATGTAAAATGGCAGGGACTGCTGGACAGCCGTGAAGGGGAAGCACTTAAAAGGATTGTCTGCATAGACGGGAAAACTATGCGTGGGAACAGGCGGAAAGAAGAAAAACCGCTGCACATTGTGTCTGCATGGAGCAAAGAAGACGGCTTTTGCATGGGACAGAAAGCAGTCATGGAAAAAAGCAATGAAATTACAGCAATCCCCATGCTTTTAGAAAATATACAGATAAAAGGCAGCATTGTAACAATAGATGCAATGGGCACACAGACAGCCATAGCAGAAAAAATAAAAAGCAGGCACGGGGATTATATGCTTGCTGTAAAAGGAAACCAGAAAACATTATATAATGATATAAAAGATTATTTTTCAGAAAAAGAGTTCCTCAGAAAAATAAAAGAAAACGGCAGCTATAAAAAAAGCATTGAAAAAGCACATGGCCAGCTGGAAACCAGGGAATATTACCAGACTGGTGATATAAAGTGGCTTTGCCAGCGCAAAGACTGGAAAGGCATGAAAAGCATAATAATGGAACGTAAAGTACTGGAAAAAAAGGGGAGACAGCATACAGAATACAGGTATTATATAAGCAGCATTGCAGAAGATATAAACCTTGCCAGCAGGGCAGTGCGGGGACACTGGAGTGTTGAAAGCATGCACTGGCATCTTGATGTGACATTCCGGGAGGATTATAATATAACAGCAGACAAAACAGCCGCCCAGAACCACAACATAATACGTAAATGGTGTTTAAGTGTGCTTAAACTTGCAGAGCTGTCCCTTAAAAATAAAAGGCTTTCATTAAAAAAGAAACGTTTTGCTATAAGTTTAAAACCAATAAAATTCTTAGAGGAGGTATTGAATGTTTAAAAACTAAAAAAATAGTATATATTTATTAAAAGGGATGTTATAATTATTCATGCGTTTGTCCTGTCTTTGATACTTTACACTTTAAGTTGCTAATGGTATAATAAAATAATCATTAATCTATTTTTTAGTTAAGAGAGGACGGTACTATGGGATTATTACAAGACTGGAGAGAGTACGCATATGGTGTAGACATTAATTCTAAGGCAGGGAAAGCCATCTGGGATAAGTATTTTAAGGAGGAGAAGGCTGTTTATGAGCAGCTTTTAGCCGACCCGTCAGATGTTGCCAGTGGCACAGTAGGCGGACTTGCACGTAAGTATAATATGGAACTTAAATATATGGTGGGATTTCTTGACGGCATTAATGACAGTCTTAAAGAAGCCAATCCGATTGAAAGTATGACAGAGGATACAGAGGTAAAACTTGATATAGATTTAGAGAAACTTTATTACAATATGGTTGAAGCAAAAGCAGAATGGCTTTACAATCTTCCTGCATGGAACAACCTGCTGTCTGAAGAGCGCAGGAAGGAGCTTTATTTAAAGCAGAAGAAATCAGGGACTATAACCAGGGAGAAAAAAATTGGCAGAAATGACCCATGTCCATGCGGCAGTGGCAAGAAATACAAGAAATGCTGCGGGGCCAATATATAAGTGTATTAGCGGAGGTGTAATATAATGGGGGACTATATTGGCTTTGAACAAAAAATGGAACGGTACAGGTCTTTAATGGATATACCAGAAGAGATGATATTCTTTTTTGAACAAGATGGATTTATCTGTGAAAGAAATAAGTCTGTTGAAAGCCAGCTTGAGTATAAAGAAGAAGAATATATATATATACAGGATATTTTCCGTTCAGTGTTCAGGCTGGAGAATGGAAATGTAGCCCTGGCAGGGAAGCCGGAAGCTGGACGTTTTGAAACAGCAGCATACAGGAAGAACCAGACCTGTATAACAGCAAGTACCTATATACATTTTCTTGATGAGGAAGAAACAGGGTGCTATGGGATGTGCTGTGCCCGGAATATAGGCAAATATAAAGAAACTGCCAAAGACCTTATATCTGCTAAGGTAGAAGTTGAGGAAGCCCATAAGGAACGCAATGAGTTTGTTGCTAATGTTACACATGAACTCAGGACACCGGTCAATGGTGTAATGGGGCTTGCACAGAACCTTCTGGCAACTTCTTTAACAGATGAGCAGAAAGAGTCAGTTGAAATTATTAAACAGTGCTGTTCCAGCATGATTAAAATTATAAATAATATCCTTGATTTTTCAAAACTGCAGTCAGGAAAGTTTACAATAGAGTATAATGAATTCAGCTTCCACCAGATGATGGATAAACTTGTAAAAGTCAATATGCCGCAAGTGGAAGATAAAGGGATTAAACTTATCTGTAATGTGTCAGCTGATATACCTGATATGATGATAGGTGATGAATTAAGGATTACACAGGTTTTAAATAACCTTTTGTCCAATGCAATCAAGTTTACAAGTACAGGGCAGATAGTTATTAATGTAGTAAAGACAGTTGACCTTGAAGAAGAGTTTGAACTGTTCTTTATGGTTATTGACACAGGCATAGGAATTGATGAAAAAGAAATGGACAGACTTTTCAAAAGCTTTTCACAGGTTGACGCATCAATAACAAGAAGGTTCGGGGGTACAGGCCTTGGTCTTAGCATTGTAAAAAATCTTGTAGAAATGATGGGTGGAAGTGTAAATGTAGAAAGCGAGAAAGGAAGGGGGAGTACATTTTCATTTTCAGTAAGGGTAAAGAAGGCTGGCCCGGATATTAACGGGAAAACAGATGCTGTAAAAGAAAGTTCATATTTATTTAACCTGGGTGATATTCCTGTTGATGATGAGGAAGATGAAGGAGCCAGCCTTTATATACTGGGCTCTCCTGAAAATATCAGTGAAGTCAGGGCGAATATGGAGAAACTGGTTATTTGTATTGAGATGGAGAACTGGGAAAGGGCAGATTCATTTGCAGATAATATAAAGCAGCTTGTTGCAGAGGATACCATGAACCTTAAAAGGAAAGCTTTCCGTCTCCAGATGACTGTCAGGAAAGGGGCACATGAAGCCGCGATTGTACAGTATAATGAACTTAAGGAAGCTATAGATAAGGCATTTGGTGAAGAGGAGGGATAATGATATGCCTGCAAATAAGGAGCAGAAGCCTAATATTCTTATAGTAGATGATGTTTCAGCTAATCTGGTGCTTTTATCAGAGATAATAAAGTCCGCAGGATATATACCACGTCCTGTTATAAGTGTAAAACAAGCTTTGGCAGCAATAAACCAGAAAAGCCCGCATATTATACTGCTTGATATAACAATGCCGGAGATAAATGGTTTTGACTTCTGTTCTATGCTTAAATCAGATGTAAAGACAAGGGACATACCAATAATTTTTATATCTGCCCTGGATTCTGTAGAGGATAAGATAAAGGGGTTTAAGCTCGGGGCTGTTGACTATATAGCAAAGCCTTTTGAAAAAGAAGAGGTTACGTTAAGGCTGGATACACATCTTAAAATTTATAAGATGCAGCATGAACTTGAAACATATAATAAGAAGCTCCATAAAGTAGTGAATACGCAGATACAGATGGTTGCTGAAGAGCAGCATAATATTTTTTATGCACTGGCAAGCCTGCTTGAATCAAGATATGAGAATAATGAAGGCCATCTTGGAATGATAGGTGCTAACTGCAGGGTGCTGGCAATGAGCCTGCAGTTCTCCCCGAGGTTTGATAAAAGAATAACAAGTAGTTTTATTGATGCTATTGAAGTTGCTTCACAGCTCCACGATATAGGAACATTTGCAATAAGGGATAATATACTTTTTAAAGAAGGGCCTCTTACCCAGGAAGAATGGGAAGTTGTCAAAAAGCATACTGAGTCAGGGGCTAAACATCTTGAGAAGATATATAAATACAGTGGCAATAATGAGCTTATAGACATGGCAGTGGACATTGCGAGATACCACCATGAAAACTGGGACGGCACAGGATACCCGCATGGGATTAAAGGTACAGATATACCGCTTTCTGCAAGGATTATGGCTATAGTGGATGTATATGACGCATTAAACCGTGACAGGTGTTACAGGAAAGCATATTCCAATGAAGAAAGCCTTAAGATAATGCAGGAGGAATCTGGCAAGAGGTTTGACCCATATATGATGGAGATATTTAACAAAGTCCAGAAGCAGATGCGTTTACAAAAAAAGACATAAAAAGCAGAATTAGGAGGAACGGATTGTGGATTCTATGATGGAAATCTTCTATGAGGAGGCAGTTTCTTTAACTAATGAATTGCGCAGTATAATGGATAAGTATAAAGACAGCCAGACTTATAACGGGGATTATATAAAAAAGGTTTTCCGTATTGTACATACGATGAAAGCAGATTCTACAATGATGCTTTTAGATGCTATTGCAGTACCCAGCAGGGTTTTTGAAAGCCTGCTTGCTTTCTTCAGGAATAATAAGCTTGATATAACAGATAAAGAGCATTTTGATAAAATCATAACAAAATATGCCGGTTATATTTCAGAAGATATTGAAAAGTTTGCAGGAGGCGGCAAACTGGAACACAGGCATAAAGATTTAGAAGAAGACATTAATAATTATCTTGAAGAGTTAAAGAAAAAGCACAATAAAGAAGATAGTGATGATGCACCGCCTTTACATGATGAAACTGGCAAAAAAACAAGGCAGGTATATTATATTGCCGCAGATACAGGCGGCAGCGTCCCGGAGAAGAAGAAAGAAAGTGAAAAACCAAAACCAGAAGTAAAAAGCCCGGGTAATGAAGTTGTACTGGTAAAACAGGATGATATTGACAGGATGTATAAAAGCATAAAGCACTATACCAGTTTTATGAATACTATAGAAGAAAGGTTTAAGGGTGACAAGAGCATAGAAATCCGGCATAA
This sequence comes from uncultured Lachnospiraceae bacterium, assembly GCA_910577825.1. GTDB lineage: Bacteria > Bacillota > Clostridia > Lachnospirales > Lachnospiraceae > Butyribacter. The sequence goes on from CAJTOK010000001.1 coordinate 153,790, forward strand.
GGATTTAATGATGTTAAAAAATATCAAGCATGAATTATCTGTTGCAGCAGACCATCTTACAAAATCGGACTTTATGGCAGTGGCACAGAAAATGGAGCTTGTTGTAGATGAGATGTCAAGGTCACTGAATAAGCCGGTTAAGCTTATAACAAGAGGTGCACAGTCCCTTGTTGAAAAGTCTAAAAGGGAGAAAATCTCAAGTGCACTTGTACATGTAATAAGGAACGCCGTAGACCACGGCATTGAGGATATGGAGGAACGTGAACGTCTGGGCAAAGCGCCTGTCGGGATTGTAAGGCTGGTCTTTGAAAACAGGGATGGCGGCCTTATAATATCTGTAGAAGATGACGGGGCAGGAATTGATAAGAAGGCAGTCCTTAAAAGTGCAAAAGCAAACAACCTTTTAAAGAAACCAGAAGAAGAATATACAGATGATGAAATAAATAACCTGCTTTTTACAAGCGGCGTGAGCACAACAGAGAAAGCTAATGATTATTCAGGGCGTGGTGTCGGGATGGATGTTATACGCCATAATATTGTTTCCCTTGGCGGCAGCGTTAATATTACAAGCAATTACGGATTTGGTACAAAGGTAGTTATGAAGTTTGACATGTAAATACAACAGGAGTAATCTTAATTAGATTACTCCTGTTGTTATCACTGTTACTTTTAGTTTATATAAGCTGCATCTGGACATCTTTGGTTAATACATCTGTATAACTGAAAGAAATTGTGTGTATGGTTTTATCCACTTTGTTTTCAACCTGGATAAGGAATATGCTTGGATAAGTCTGGCATATGATGCCTTCGGTTACATCAATTTTATGTCTTCCGCGGTTTGCACGGATTTTAACCTTATTGCCAATATTTTTACCAACGGATAACTTTACCCTGTTTAAATCTGTCTGGCTCATTTTCCACCTATGCCTTTCGTTGCATGTCTACAATAATCTTTAATATTACATAAGCTAATTTAGCACAAAATTACAAAAAAGTCAATTTTACGGGACTTTTGGGCGAAAAACCAATGTAAAAAATAAACAATGTTTAAATCATAAATAATTTTTTATTTTATAATATTTTCACAAAAGTGGACACAATAACATAAACCAGCATAAAAAGCATTGGGAAAATATACAAAAAAAACTGGATAATTAGTGCAAAATTAATAAAATGTTTAAATATTGTAAAATTTGTGCTAAACTATATATAACTGGCGGAAGGAAGTGGACTTGTGAACCATATCATGATAGATTTAGAGATGAATAAAATAGAAAAACAGTGCCACGAAGATAAAAAGCTGTCAAGCGAGCTTATAGAGATTGGTGCTGTAAAAATGAATGATAAGTTTGATGTAACTGACAAGTACCAGACATATGTAAGTCCTTCATTTGGCAAAATGAACAGCAGGATAATAAAACTTACTGGCATTACGGATGATAAACTGGAGGGAGCACCATGCTTTTTTGAGGCACTTGATGATTTCAGTAAGTGGATAGGCACTGAAAAAACTACTTTCTATTCATGGAGCATGTCAGATATACACCAGTTCCAGGTAGAAGCGGATTTTAAGGGGTATAAAGGCAGGATTATAGGCAGGATGGCGGCCAACTGGGTGGATTTCCAGCTTGAATACAGCAAGCTTTTAAGGATTGAAAAGAAAATCAAGTTAAAACAGGCAGTACAGGCAGCAGACTATAAGTTTACGGGGGCAGAACATACAGCACTCTCTGATGCTGTAAATACTGCTGAAATACTCAGGCTGTCTAAGAATCCTGAGAAGTTTGAACGTGTTATGAAGCCAGTGCTTGATTTATTCAGGCCTGCAAGGAACGGGAACACACTTTTGGATATGTGCCCTGAATTTTTTGCGGATACATTAGGAATCCCGCCTGCTGCGCAGGATGAACATAACAACTGATGCACCTGTAATAATAACATAGCCGGTACAGCTTAATATATCAGGTATCTCACCAAGAAATACAAATCCAAGTATTCCTGCAAATATTATCTGGGAATAGTCATAGACTGACAGTTCATTAGCAGGTGCATAAGTATATGCAGCTGTCATTGAGAACTGCCCGCCAGTTGCAGCAAGACCTGCCAGAAGCAGGAATAAAAACTGTTTTAAATCCATTGGTGTATAGGCCGTTATACAGTATGGAAGCGAGCACAGGCATGAAAATACTGAGAAGAAAAATACAATCAGGCTGCCAGGGACACCTCTTCCAGCTGCCTTACGCAGCAGTGTATAAGCCAGCCCTGCACTCATGCCGCTTAAAAATCCTATAAGTGCAGGAAATGGTATAAATGTACTGCCGCCAGAAGATATAAAACCTGGTTTTAATATAAACAAAGTACCACATAGTGCAGCAAATACACAGGCAAGCTGGTAAGGCTTTGCCTTTTCTTTTAATATAAAATATGAAAACAGTATGGCAAAAAATGGCGAAAGCTTATTAAGCATTGACGCATCTGATATATTTAAATGGTCAATGGCATAAAAGTTAAATATTAAGCCAAGAGTGCCAAAAACTGAACGTAAAAATACCAGATGCCAGTTCCCCTTACAGCCTGAAAATGGAACATGGTTCTTAATTACCAGTGCCAGTGAAAAAAATATGGCAACAACATTCCTGAAAAATGCTTTCTGCAAAACCGGGATGTCACCTGATATTTTTACAAATAAATTCATAAGTGCGAAGAAAAAAGCCGCACATATTATACACAGTATTCCTTTATTCTTTTCTTTCATTTTCCACTACTATTAATTTACAGTTAATTTTATAGTTGCTTTTTTGTTATTATACGTCTTTACGGTTATTACTGTTTTCCCTTTTTTCAGTGCTGTTACCTTTCCATTTTTATTAACCTTTGCAATCTTTTTATTGGAAGAAGAAAATTTAAAATGGTAACTTGCACTTCCAGACGGGACTCTGGCTGCTATTTTAAAAGTATTGCCTTTTTTAATCCTTTTATTAACAGGGACAGCAAGCTGTATGCTGGAAGGTGCTTTTTTAACAGTAATTTCTATCCTGGCAGGTTCTGCCCTGTCTGCAAATGCTGTTACAATTGCAGTACCCACGGATTTGGCAGTAACTGTGCCTGAACTGTCAACAACAGCTACTTTATTATTATTGCTTGCATACATTATATCATCCACAGATAAATCTGATGGATTGCCACTTATTGAAACATTTAACTTATAATTTTCCTTTTTGCCCAGGGTAATGGTATTTTCTGGTATCTGCAGTTTTGGTGTGTCCAGAACCAGTGAACCAGATGGTACTGGTACTGCGGTTGTACCAGGGGACGGGGTAACTGAAGGTACTTCACCCGGGCTTGCAGCAGGTGTGGCAGTAGCGGCAGTAGCGGCAGGCGGATTAGTAGTTCCAGGTTCCTGGACTGTGGCAGTAGCAGATGGTTCTGGTGCAGCTGTGGCAGAAGGTTCTGTGCCTGCCTGGCCTAAATCAGTTGTAAATGCCTTGATACATATATTATTTAAACCCTTTGATGAAGCATCTTCCCATTTTTTATTAAGGTAATAATAACTTTGGCCTTTTTTGGAAGAATAGCTGTATTTTACATCACTTGTGGATATGCTGTCCCCTTCTATTGGAAGGTATGCCTGGCTGCCGGCAGAAGCTTTGTATTTATAAGTTATAACAACAGAAAATTTCTCACCGAGCTCCAGTTCACAGCTTTCATCTAAAGGTATGGTATGGTATCCGCTTAATTTTGCAGTACCGCTTGTTGTACATTTTTTAACCAGTGTGCCTTTGGCTGGGGAATTACCAGAAACATTTTTATATATTTCAATAGTATATGCCTGTTTATCAGTGATTGTATAAAATGATACAGCTTTCAGGGTCTGTACGCTGTCATTGTCCGCTGTAAAAACATTTGCACCTTTAATATTAGTATTTTTTATGTATACAACATCGCCATACCCTATTGCATCATACTGGTAGTTATTATCATAATTGGAAACAGGCTCTACGTCAAATGTGTATATATCACAGATTGAAGGCTCATAATATGATAACCAGAAATAACCATTATCATTATATTCCCCGCCATAGCTGTTGGCAATAAGCCATGCACCGTCCCCGGAAGGCCTGTTCCTGAAGTTATCCCTGGAATAATTATCATCCCATCCGATTATGGTTACACAGTGGTTTGCCATTCTCTGTGCCATTGTTCCAGAGTATTTTTTCTGGTAGAAAGATTTTCCGCTAAGAGTGCCAGTTTCAAAGCCAGATTCATCATAAAACATGGATATATCTATTGCACCATGTTCCATTAAAGCTTTTTTAATCTGCGTCCCTGAACTGTTGTCATAACATTCTGCATTCTGCAGGTGTGCAACAGAATCATAACGGATTGAATTTCCCTTTGATGCCATGCTGTCTGCCATGCTGGATTCTTCCTGGTAGTTTGCTGCTGTAAAAGGTGCTTTGTCCTCTGTTTCTATTCCAGACCACTGTGCAAGTGTGCTGACTGCAGTAAGTGCATTCCCGCCTATATCATATGCAGTAAAGTCTGAAGGGCTTTCAGTCCAGGGAAAGATATGCAGTATCCCTGAAGGAACTGAAACAGGAGTTATGCCATCACCATACATAGGGCTTGAATTATCATTAATGCCGCTGTATGAATACCATGTAAGGTGGCTTTCTGAAAAATCAGTGTCTGTCCTGCTGGTAATGTTTTTAAGTATGGAGTTTGACTCAGAAGCCTTTATTGCAGCAAATGCCCAGCATGCACCTGTAACACCCTGGTCTTTAATGGGAGTGGCAAGCCCGTTGTCACGCAAGTCATAACTGGACGGGAGGGAAGAAGCCCTCCTTAAATTGCTTTCCTCATTGCCAGTATCTGCAGCAAGTGTCTGTTTTATCCCGTTTTCATCAACATAGGCATACCTTAAAAGCCCGTTATTATTGCTTTCTATGATTCTTGAAAGTTTATTTAAGGTTTCCGTACTGCCAGTGGTTTTTGCACCAGCGGGAATGCTGTCTGCAGTGCCTGTAAATATAAGCCCTGCTGCCAGAAGAAGGCTTATGTACCTGGAAGTTTTAATTTTAACCATAGACATTTTCCTTTCTTTAAAATTATTAATATTTTGTTAATGTTGTTTAATGCGTTGAGTTAAATTATTTTCTGTGATATAATTCTAAAATCCTTATACAATAGTTATTAATAGTAAAAACTTACAAGAATAGTGTGGCAGAAATTTAGCAAAAAGTCAAATCTTATGTGAGCAATTTTTATTATTAATTAAATTTTTTATGGAAGGAAAGGTGGAAATGAAATTTTTAAAAGATATTCTTAAAGGGGCAGTAATAGGGGTTGCCAATGCAATACCAGGTGTCAGCGGGGGCACAATGATGGTATCTATGGGAGTGTATGACGATATTATATTTTGTATTACACATCTGTTTAAACAGCTTAAGAAAAGCATAATGATACTATTGCCATATTTTATTGGAATGTTAATTGGAATAGTGGGCCTTGCATTTTCTATAAAATCATTGTATGCAAATTTCCCGTTCCAGACCAGCATGGTATTTATTGGGCTTATAATTGGCGGTGTGCCTATGCTTTATGAACATGTTAAAAAGACGTCATTAAGGCTTTCACATATATTACTGTTCCTTTTATTTATGGCAGCAATTATAGCCATGCAGTATTTCGGGGGCAACGGAAAGGATGTAACACTCTCACTGGATGTTATTTCTATAATTAAGATATTCTTTATCGGCATACTGGCATCTGCCACAATGGTAATACCAGGTGTAAGCGGTTCAATGATGATGATGATACTTGGATATTATAATCCTATTATTAATGCAATTACAGATTTGGTTACAGCACTGGCAGCACATGATTTTAACACAATGTTTAATATATGTGGTTCTCTTGTGCCTTTTGGGCTGGGAGTAGTAATTGGGATTTTTGTTATTGCCAAAATTATAGAGATATTATTACAGAAGTTTGAAGCACATACATATTGTGCAATATTAGGGCTTGTAATTTCATCACCAGTAGTAATACTTATGGGTACTGATATGGCAGATATTAATATAATAGCGGTTTTAACCGGGCTGGCCTGCCTGGTGGCAGGCACTCTTGCGTCAAGGCAGCTTGGCAAATAGAACCAGATTGGAGTGCTTATGGAAAAAGAAAGTAAAAGTGTAATACACAAAAAGATATGTGCCCATCTTGCAATAGTGTTATGCGGGATACTGTTCCTTATATTTATACTTCCAGGGCTGGTAAAGTTCTTTGCGCCATTGGTGGTTGCATGGATTATTGCAATGATGGCAAACCCTCCTGTGCGTTTTCTTGAAAACCGTATTAAGATAATGAGAAAACATGGCTCAGCGATAGTAATTGTATTTGTTATTGTTGCAATAACAGTTGTATTATATGCAGTTGTCCATGCCCTTTTTACACAGGTAAGCTCAATGGTAGAAACACTTCCTGATATTTATGGGAATGTACTGGATAATTTACAGCAGTTTACATTAACTTTACATGAAAAATATGATATAATACCTGCGAATATTAAAAAACTGGTTACAAACAATGAAAGCAAAATAAATGAATATATCCTGTCAGCACTGGATTCATTAAGTACAGGCTCTGTATCAGCAGTAAGTTCTGTAGCAAGTTCGGTTATTGATATATTTATTTTATCAATACTTACACTTATGATTGCATATTTCTTTACAGCAGGGAACGACAGAATCAAAGCTGTTATAAGGAAAAATATGCCTGAAAGCATAAATAAATCAATAGCATTAATTAAAAATACAGTATTTATTGCGATAGGCGGCTATCTTAAAGCATGTTTCCAGATAATGATAGTAATGTTTATTATATTACTGGTATTTTTTGTGGCAATGAAAATAGAATATGCTGTTCCTGTTGCACTTATAACAGCAATACTTGACTTCCTGCCATTTATCGGGACAGGCACTGTACTTATACCCTGGGCACTGTATTCTGCAATTACAGGCGGGTATATAAAGGCACTGTTTCTTATTATAGCATACCTTGTAACAATGTTAGTACGCAGGCTTCTTGAACCTAAACTTGTAGGGGACAGTATAGGCATGAGCCCTTTTTTTACACTTATATCAATGTTTATCTTCTACCGCCTTACAGGGGTATCTGGCCTTATAATAGGGATACCTGTTGGAATGGTAATTAAAGAATTTTATGAAAAAGGGTTTTTTAACCATACAATAGAAGGCATAAAAATATTAGCTGGTGATATAAATGAATACAGAAAGTACTGGCAGTACAGCAAAAATGGACAGTAAAACCAGGTATATACTGTTTTTAATTGTCAATATTAACAAAATTAAAAAAAATCCTATTTTTCAACAAACAGCGTCCACATATACTAAAAAATGTGGTATACTGGTAAAGAAATATTATAATTTCAGTTAAAACACATAAGGATGGTATGTATCATGAATAAACAATCGGTCAATATCAGCAGTCTTGTAATTCTTTTAAGCCTTTTATGCTTTATTATGGAAGTATGTATATATTATTTTGTGCCACAGCGTTATATTGTGGTTTTATTTGCTATTGTATGTTCATTGTGCCTGTCACACTTTTTCCTGGAGTCATCGTTAAACTATGACTACAATTTTATCCATGCTTCGTTTATGGTTATTACTTCACTTGCATTTGGCATTATAGTATATATTATACAGCCAAACCAGTGGATAAAGTATGACTATTCCCTTATTGCGCTTGTACTGCTTAACTGGTTAATACCATTCCTGTACTGTTGTTTAAGGGATTTATTTGACAGAGGGCCGCGGTTTGATGACTTTAATTTATTTTTCCACAGGATGGGTAAATTTTTTATAGTAATATATGTACTTGCCATACTTAAACAATACTTTGTCACACCTTTTGTACCGCCATATGATGCACCGTCATTTGGCGCACACCTGTTTGTCCCGTTTATGGCGACAGCAGAGTATATTGAAGAAACTATAAGGAACGGGCAGAGCCTTGTACCTGTTATAGTATATGTAACTGAAATAGCGTGTTTTGGAGTGCCATTTGGATATTTTTCAAGGATATACCTTAGAAACCGCCATTTCCTTATAAGGCTTTTTGCATGTTTTGCATTTCCGCTTGTACTTGAATTATTACAGCAGGTAACAGGGCTTGGAAGATGTGCTATAGATGATTATGTAATTTTTTTAATCGGGGTAGTAGCAGGCAATATTTTATACCATGCTATGAACAGCCTGTTTGTTTCAGTTGCAACACGTGACTTTACAACTGACAGGGGACACCAGCAGAAGAACCTGCAGTTTTAGTGGAAGCATTGCCCCGTTATCCTGGCATTGTGGTAACGGGGTTTTTTACAAAATTAACTGGAAGCATTATTTAATATCCTGCCGATTTCTGCAAGCAGGCGGTCTTTTGCTGCTGGTTTCAGGAAATATCCTGCAGGTTTTAATTTAAGTACAGCTTCAATATTTGCCCTGTCATTTATTGCAGTAAGGAATATAACAGGGATATCTTTTAAGTCTTTATCTGCACGTATCATTTCAAGTGTCATTTTGCCATCACAGACAGGCATTTCATAGTCTAAAAGAATCAAATCCGGCCGTTTTCTGCCAATAGAAGCCATTGCCTGCATTCCAGATATTGCAAGGGCAACTTCATAATAATCCTCTAACATGGCTTTCATTGTACGGAGTGAAGTCCCATTATCATCAACTACTAAGATTAGTTTCCTGTCCTGGTTTTCTTTTATTTTACTTTCTGTATTTTGTATAGTTTCATCCTTATCCAGCCCAAGCCTTCTGCATACAGCATCCATAATTATAGTATTTTCTACCGGACGTACCAGATTTTCAAACTGGCTTTCTTCATAGTACTTAAAAAAAGTGCTGCTTTCCTCCTTTGTACCTATGGTAAGTACAGGAACTTGTGGATACTGTCCACTTAACATAAAAAATATTGATGTGTCTACATCATATGTACCAACCAGGCTTATTAAAACCAAATCAGGATTTACAATTTTCATCATTCCTTCTAAAACGTTTACATTATTGGAACAAATCTGTACATGAAAAGACTGTGACAAAAATTTACTTGTTTCTTTTATAATGTCATTAAGTTTTCCTATTAACAAAATTTTTTTCATTTCTACCACCTTTCATTTCTATTTTAACTGTTGTTTCTCTATCTGGCTGGTAAGCAAATCCGCAATGCGGCCTGCCCCTTCTAAATCCAGGCTGGTTATTGCTTCTGCAAGTTTTAATATATTCTGGCTTATGCCGTCAGGATAACTGTATTCCTGCAGCTGTCTTGAAAACTGGTCTGCCTGGTCTATATCCATTTCCTGCAGGCTGTTTTTTGCCATTTCTATAAGGGCAAGTATTATGGAATAATCTTCAACTTCTTTTTCTGGTGTACCTTCTATGCCAAAGACGCCCTGTAATTTCTTTCTGTAGCTGCGCCATTCTTCTAAAAATGCTGGTGTTATGGATAATACAGTATCTGTTTTGCCATCCCTTGCGGCATATTCCAGTATTCTGGCAACACCAGAAAGCGGCATTATTCCTATAGTTGCTGCAAGGCTTTTCATGGCATGTACCTGTATGCGGTATTGTCCAAGCTGCCCGGATTCTGTAATCTGTGAATATATCTGTTCCAGTTTATCTGCAGAAGAAGTAATCTGGGCATAAAATTCTTTTACTGTATATTCCAGAAGTTCCATATCTGGCAGGTGCAGCCAGGCATAATGCCAGTCCAGCCCGTCAGCCTGTGGAAGCATTTCCAGGAAATCTTCTGGTATTTCTTTCTTGTCTTTGTCCAGAAAGCCTGCAGGGGGTTCTTTTAATAATTCTTCTGGCAGCATTTTTCCAATCATGCTTTCAAGCTTATCTGGGACAACGGGCTTAGACAGAAAGCCATCAAATCCCTCTGACAGGTATTTTTCTTTTGCACCAGAAACAGCATTGGCAGTAAGTACAATAACCGGGGTATCCCTGCATGGAAAATCTGGAAGCACTGAAAGTTCTTTTATATGGCGGAGTGTTGTAGTACCGTCCATTCCAGGCATCATATGGTCAAGGAAAACCAGGTCATAGTGGTTCTTTTGTACCAGTTCCAGGCATTCTTTGCCACCTGCTGCCTCAGTTACCTGTATTTGTGTTTCTTTAAGCAGGTTTCTTAATACTTTACGGTTGACATCATTGTCATCTACAACCAGTATCTTTGCACCAGGTGCACAGAATCCGGCACTATAATTATAATTTTCTGCAGTCTGGTGTATCCTTGCATTGAAATCACCAACTGGTGTATTGTCTGCAATTTTCTGTTCCAGTTCAAAATAAAACTTTGAACCTTTTCCATATATGCTTTCAACCTGCAGCCTGCTGTCCATAAGTGACAGAAGCTGTATTGTAATGTTCATGCCAAGCCCGGTGCCTTCAATATTACGGTTTCTGTCCTCCTCTATACGCTCAAATTCTGCAAAAAGCTTTGGCAAGTCATCTTCCTTAATTCCTATGCCTGTATCCTCCACTTCAAACTTAAGCAAAATCCTGTCTTCTGTCTGTGAGATTTCATGTATCCTGAGCCATACAGTACCCTCAGGTGTGTACTTAACTGCATTGGTAAGGATATTTGACAGTACCTGCCTGATACGTACATCATCACCATACAGCCGGGAAGGGATTTTAGGGGAAACTTCCACTTCCAGTTTTATATTTTTATCCTTTGCCCTCTGCCGTGACATATTAGCAAGGTCATGTATCATGCTGCTGGTGTCATATTCTGCTGGCACAATCTCCATTTTACCAGATTCAATCTTTGAGAAGTCCAGTATATCATTAACCAGTGAAAGCAGGGCCTGTCCTGCTGTATAGATATCCATTGCATAATCTTTTATGCCCTGTTCCTTAGATTCACGCAGAATCATTTCGTCCATGCCAAGCACTGCATTAATTGGAGTACGGATTTCATGTGACATATGTGCCAGGAATTTACCCTTTGCTTCATTGGCGGCAACTGCCTCATGCCTTGCAGCATCTGCGTCTTTATTAGCCTGTGTAAGCTGTATGTTCTGTTGTTCTGCAATATATATTTTCTCCCTTAAAATACGTGCATTTTCTGCTGCTACAGCAAGATATTCTTTGTAAAGCTGCATAACATGCAGTACAGTTATTATAATGCTTGATATTGTTACGCTGTATTGTATGGGTGAGCTGATGTATTGTAAAATCTTATTATCTGTTAAATTTATAATTATGCCTGGCAATAATATAAATATTGCCAATGCAGCAGGCAAGGCCTGCAAAGCCCTGTTTTTGCAATAAAGCTGTACCATGCTTATAATGGCAGTTATACAGATTAAAGACACTGCCAGTACAGACAGGCCTGCCATATCTTCAAGAGCCCGTATGCCAGATACTTGCAAAAGAAGCTGTATGTCTGCACTGGCAGCCGTGCATAATAAAATTATGGAAAACCGGTATGGATACAGTTTATACAGGTTAAAGTCAAAGTATAATGCCAGGAACAGGGTGGATATAAGCACTAAATATTTCTGCATTCCATATGCTGTGTAGATATTATAAAACAGGCTTAGTATATTTGTATCAATAAAACAGTAAATTCCCATAGAAAGGCAGGCAAAGCCCAGAAACAGTTCCCCGCGGCCAGGCTGGAGTGTATACCATCTTATAAACATAATAGCAAATATTATAACAGACATAATTATAACCAGCAGGCAGCAGCCAGTATCCGCCCCGCTTGCCCCTATCATTATATTTTTATATGTTTTAATATTTATATTACTAATATTTGCTGGTGTATCCTGGTAAAAAGGTGAAAGTATAACCAGTATCCCGCCACTTTGGAATGTATCAGGGATATTTAAGGAGTGTTCATATATCCCTGGCGGCATCTGGTTTGTATCTGTCCCGTATTTATAGATAAGACTGCCATCTGCAAATATATGTATTATAGCATTTATGGAAGAAAACTCAAGTGACATGCCTGCACACCCAGCTGGCATTGTGTTTTCAAAAACCAGTGCTTTACTTGTTCCGTTTTTTTCTGTATATGGCAGGGAAACTTCCTGGCATTTTCCCTCTTTAAGTGATATGCTGGTAAGTTCCCTGATTTTATTGTAGTTTTCCAGTTCTTCCCCGTGCAGTTCTTTAATATCCAGTGTGTACATTGTCCAGTTATTTTCAAATACTGGTGTCTGGTATTCTAGTGCCTGGAAGTTTTTTTCTTCCCTGGACTGGAATAATTCAATAAACATAAATATAATTATAACGAAAATAGAAATTTCTGCAAATATCCGTAAAGTTTTCATATTAGCTCCAATCATGGTATACTTAAAAAATGTCCATTAATATATTATCATAACTCTATATATTCCTCAATGATTATTCTGGTTTTAGGTTTTCACGTTTTTTTGGTACAAATAAATTCTGTTAATGTGCTGGCAATTCCAAAGTGTTCCATGGACAGGCACGTTTCCACTTGAACGAACCACGCAATGGATGCGTAAAGCCCCACAGTACGGGGCTTAAGCACCAGCGGGTCCGTACAGCCGTCCATTGGAATCACATTTGGAATTTGCCAGCTGATTTACTATTTGGCAATTTGCAAAAATATTCACTGGAAAAGCTTATAAAGTATGCTTAAAATAGAACTGTTAGAAGTAGAATGTTTCAAAAAGTGTACTTTTTGAAACTTTATACTTCTTAGTCTGTTTATATGTAAAAATGATAAATTATGTTTATTTTCATATAAATACTTAAAAATAATTTGCATAAATTTTAAAAATATGGTAAAGTATTTCCTATAATTGTGGTGTCAAAAAGTACAACTTTTTGACATTGTTATATAAACTTCGGTTTATTAAAGAGGATAAGTAGTTTTGCACATTAAGGGTAATAGATAAATAATTGATATTAGTTATAAAGTAATAATTCTTTAAAAAGATGTTGCATTACTTGTATGTGAAATTTCTATAGAATTGTCCACTTTATAATTGATATAGATATTAGACACACTATATTTAAATTCAGAATAATGAGAAGAAAGGTGGAAATGTTTGTGAAATTGTTCAAACAAACAAAGAAGACAAAGCGCAATTTTAGTTTCTTTATAACTCTGGCAATGGTTATATCATTGTTGCCAATAGGACCAGCAGCAAAAGCCGCTACTAATAATGTAACAGTTGAATTAGATGGAAATTTAAAATCTTTATTAACCCCAGTAATAACAGAAGGAACAAATGAAACTATAGTTCAATTTAATGTTTCAAATAGTAAAGTAATTAGTGGCGGGTCATTGAAAGTAAAATTTGATACTACAACAGGTGGTTCTGTGGTGGCTACAAGTGAGCCGGGTAACAACCCAAGTGCAGAGCCAAGTAACAGTCCAAGTGCAGAGCCAGGCCCAAGTGCAGAGCCAAGTAACAGTCCAAGTGAAGAGCCAGGCCAAAGTGCAGAGCCAGGTAACAGTCCAAGTGCAGAGCCAAGCCAAAGTGCAGAGCCAAGTAACAGTCCAAGCGCAGCGCCAAGCCAAAGTGCAGAGCCAGGTAACAGTCCAAGTGCAGCGCCAGGCTCAAGTGCAGAGCCAGGTAACAGTCCAAGTGCAGAGCCAGGCTCAAGTGCAGAGCCAACTGAAACGCCAAGCCAGACTCCAGACGGAAGTGGAGAAGATGGAGATGGAAATAACGGAACGAATCCTGGAGCAGAAAATGCTTCTCTTTTTAAAGGTATCAGGAGTGCTTCTGCAGAAACAGCTTCTATTAGTTGTAGTGAAGTAGCAGATGGAAATTGCAGTGTTGTTAAAGAGTCTGCTGATGGTACATATATTCTTAGTCCAGCAGCAGGAAAAGAAAGTTTTAAATTTAAGATAAGTGGCATTACGGATGATATTAAATTAATAGTTTCAGGAAGTGGCTTTGAGGTAAAAGAAAAGGAATCTGATGATAACCAGAATGGTAATGGTACTGGAAGCAACAGTGGGAATAATGGTTACATTCCTGGACAGGGTGCAACGGCTACGTCAGCACCAAACATTTCATCAGAGCCTTCTGGTTCACCTAGTGCAGCCCCTAGTGATGCACCGGGTATAAGTCCAAGCAATGAACCAGGGACAAATCCAAGCAGTGCACCTGCTGTAAATCCAAGCAGTACACCAAGTGTACCAGTACAGACACCATCCCCTGTGCCATCTGGTACACAAAAACCAGTAACCAATACACCTGGACCGGGCAAAAATGATAATAACAATCCTTCACAGACATCTGTTAATTATTCAAAGTATAAAATATCTAAATCTAATGGAAATACAGTCAAGATTGTATCTTGTAAGAAAAATGTTGTAAATGTTACAGTTCCTTCAACTATCAAAATTGATGGCAAAGTTTATAAAGTTACAGTTATTAATAAGAATGCTTTTAAGGGTAATAAGAAACTTGAAAAGGTTATAGTTGGTAATAATATCCAGAAGATTGCAACTGGTGCATTCAAGGGATGCAGCAATTTAAAGAAGATTGTTGTTAATACCAAAAAGCTTAAAATGAGCAAAGTTGGTGATAACGCATTTAAGGGAATTAATAGTAAAGCAACGATTAAAGTACCAAAATCTAAAGTTAATAAATACAAGAAAATTGTCATGGCTAAAGGTGCAGGCAATAATGTTAAAGTAGTAAAGTTAAAGTAGTAAAGAAATAGCTTTTCATAAGAGTTATATGTAGCATCTGGAAATAGTTCCCAAAATACCACCGGTAATATTTACCGGTGGTATTTTGGGGTTGTTAATGGATACTTTGAAATTGCAGCCTGTTAAAAATACCAGCTTGTATTTAACGTCTTCCTCCGTTTATTTTTCATTCATTCAAAAACTGTGGCCTATCTTGAGAAAATACTTGAAAATCCGGATAGGTGGTGGTACTATTACATAAGTGTATTAATTGGGATGGAGATTGTTAATTATTAAATTTAAATAGAGGAATAATAACTGTAGCCAGCTTCTTAATACATCAGTGTAATGTAAAAAATTAAAATTTTAGAGTAAAGGGAGATTAAGAGATGTTTAAGAAACTTGGTAAAATGAACATTGGAAAGCGTTTAAAAAATGCTTTCACACAAATTATTTTTGTTTTTGGGGTGTTATCTATCCTGATTATGGCAGTTATTTTTTATACAGCAAGCAAGTATGAAAGGGTGCTGGACTATTATGCGTATCCACAGGGGGATATAGCACCATAAGCGCGAACTTAAGAAAAAATGCTTAAAATACAGGCTTTGAAGAAAACTT
>CAJTOK010000002.1 GCA_910577825.1 uncultured Lachnospiraceae bacterium
GATATTAAAGGAAAAACAGTGACAGCGGATGCCATGCACTGCCAGAAAGAAACATGCCGTAAAATAAAGGAAAAAGGAGGGGATTATGTCCTGGGGCTTAAGAAAAACCAAAGAATGTTATATGAAGATGTAAAACTTTATATGGAAGAAAGCACCAATGAAAAAGAAATGGAAACATACACAGCCATTAATAAAAATAATGGCAGGACAGAAAAAAGAACCTGCAGGAAAACAGAAAACACAGGCTGGATTTCTGGTAAAAATGAATGGGAAGGGCTGTGCAGTATTTTTTCTGTAGAGCGCGAAGTTGTTACAAAAAATGGCAAATCAGAGGAAACAAGTTATTATATTACAAGCCTTTGCACAAGTGCAGAAAAATTACTGGAGACCAGCAGGGAACATTGGAAAATTGAAAGCATGCACTGGATACTGGATGTTGTATTTTCAGAAGACAGCAGTGCTGTTTTGTCAGAAAACAGCTTAAAATCATTGAATATATTAAGAAAGTTTGCATTAATGGCACATAAAAAATATGTTTTATCACAGCCAAAGAAAAAAGCTTATAAAACCAGTATGTTTGACTGCCTGTTAAATGACAACAGGCTTTTAGAAGTGCTTAAAAATTTATGAAACGGACGTGAATACTTTATTGCCAGAAATCCGCAATTATTCCAGATAATGGTGAAACAAAATTTACATAAGGTTGACAATTAATCTGAAAAATGTCATTATAAATAAGTATTTGCATAGTTTATATAGAAACTTTTAGCAGGAGAATTGCCAGATGAAACCATTTATTAATGCAAAAGGCCTTGTACATGAATATTCAAGGCGTGATGAAGAAGGTAATGTAACAGGGATAAACAGGGCACTGGATGGTATTGATATTGAAGTAAAAGCAGGTGATTTTATTGCTGTGCTCGGCGCTAATGGTTCAGGCAAATCAACATTTGCCAAACACCTTAATGCACTTCTTGTCCCGACAGAAGGCACTCTGTATGTAGATGGAATGGATACATCAGAACAGAAGAATAATTTGCCAATAAGGCAGACCGCAGGCATGGTATTCCAGAATCCTGATAACCAGATTATTTCCAATGTTGTTGAAGAAGATGTTGGTTTCGGGCCGGAGAATATGGGCGTGCCAACAGAAGAGATATGGAGGCGTGTGGAAGAAAGCCTTAAAAGTGTCGGCATGTATGAATACAGGAAAGAATCTCCAAACCATCTTTCAGGAGGGCAGAAACAGCGTATTGCAATAGCTGGTATAATGGCAATGAAGCCAAAGTGCATTATTCTTGATGAACCAACAGCAATGCTTGACCCAGGCGGCAGAAAAGCTGTTATAAAAACAGTTAAGGAACTGAATAAGAAAGAAAATATAACCATAATACTTATAACACATTATATGGAAGAAGTGGCAGGGGCGGATTATGTATATGTTATGTCTAAAGGACAAGTTAAAATGAAAGGCACGCCAAGGCAGGTATTTGCAAGAAGTGAAGAACTTGCAAAGTACCGGCTGATGGTGCCTGAAGTTACTAAAATTGCACTTGAACTAAATAAAAAAGGTATAAATATCCCAAAAGACATTCTATATCCAGAAGAGCTTACAGATATATTATTGAAAATTAAATCAGGAGTTTTATAAGATTATGTCAATTAAATTGCAAAATGTAAACTTTATATACGGCGCAGGCACAGGCAAGGAAAAACAGGCACTTAAAAATATAAATATAGAAATCCATGATGGGGAATTTACCGGGCTTGCAGGCCATACAGGTTCAGGGAAATCCACACTTGTACAGCTTTTAAACGGGCTTGAACGTGCAACAAGCGGCAAAATATTTTACAATGGCGAGGATATTTATGGCAAATCATATAATATGCGCACCCTTAGAAGCAAAACCGGGCTTGTATTCCAGTACCCGGAGCACCAGCTTTTTGAAACAACTGTTATTAATGATGTACAGTTCGGCCCTAAAAACCTTGGGCTGCCACAGCTTGAAGTGGAACTGCGTTCTTTTAATGCGTTAAAAATGGCAGGCATAGATGACAGCCTGTTAGATGTATCACCATTTGCACTTTCAGGCGGGCAGAAAAGGCGTGTTGCCATTGCAGGCGTCCTTGCAATGCAGCCGGAAGTCCTTGTGCTTGATGAACCGGCAGCAGGGCTTGACCCGGCCGGCAGGGATGAAATACTCGGGCTTCTTAAAAAATTACACGATGAAAATAATACTACAATAATACTTGTATCGCACAGCATGGAAGATATAGCTGCTTATGTAGACAGGCTGCTTGTAATGAACCAGGGGGAAATTGTGCTTGACGGAAGCCCGGAGAAAGTATTCCAGTTTGAAAAAGAACTAGAGAAAATAGGACTGGGAATACCACAGCCAGCCAGAGTAATACAACAGCTTAAAGAAGCAGGGGCAGATATTAAAGGCACTCCTGTAACTGTAAATGAAAGTGCAGAGGCAATATATAAATGGCTTAAAGAAACATAAAAAAGTTTAAAAAGTAAGAATGGAGATATAAGTTTATGATACGTGACATAACTATAGGACAATATTATGAAACAGAATCCATTATCCATAAATTAGACCCCCGTGTTAAAGTAGTATGTACATTTGCATATATTATATCACTTTTCTGCTTTAACCAGTTAAGCGGTTACATAATTGCTGCATTTTTTTTCTGGTACATAACAAAACTTTCCAAAGTACCATTTAAATTTATTGTAAGAGGTATAAAACCAGTTTTATTTATGCTGGTTTTTACAGCCATGCTTAACCTTTTCTGGACTTCTGGTGAACATATCCTTATAAAATATGGTGTAATAACAATAACGGCAGAAGGCATAAAAAGAACAATATTTATGGCATTAAGGCTGGTTTTCCTTATAATAGGCTCATCCCTTATGACACTAACAACAACGCCTAACCAGCTTACTGATGCTATAGAAAATCTTCTCAAACCACTTGGAAAGTTAAAACTGCCTGTACATGAAGTTGCAATGATGATGTCAATAGCACTGCGTTTTATACCTATACTGGTTGAAGAAACTGATAAAATTATGAAAGCACAGCTTGCAAGGGGGGCTGATTTTGAATCAGGCAATATACTACACAGAATAAAAAGCATGGCGCCAATTATTATCCCGCTGTTTGTTTCCGCAGCAAGACGTGCAACTGACCTGGCACTTGCAATGGACGCAAGGTGTTATAATGGCGGTGAGGGCAGAACTAAAATGAAACCATTAAAATATAAAAAGCAGGATATAACTGCATATTTAATAATGTTTGTTTATATAGCATTAATTATAATTACAGGAAAATACCTGCCATTTTAATATAAATACAGGACAGGCAGGAGGTGTGTTATGAAGCGTATAAAACTTACAGCTGCATATGACGGGACAAATTACCACGGCTGGCAGTTACAGCCAGGAAAACCAACAATAGAAGGCGAATTAAACCGGGCATTGTCACTATTAACTGGTGAACAGATAAAAGTCACAGGGGCAAGCCGCACAGATGCAGGAGTCCATGCACTTGGGAATGTAGCTGTATTTGACACAGCTTCACATATCCCGGCAGAAAAATTTGCATATGCACTAAACCAGCGGCTTCCAGCAGATATAGTAATACAAAGCTCAGAAGAAACCCTCCCGGATTTCCACCCACGCCACTGTGACTGCCGTAAAACATATGAATACACAATATTAAACAGGAAATTCCCTCTTCCCCAGTACCGCAATACAGCTTATTTTTATTATGGGAACCTTGATACAGATAAAATGCGCAAAGCATGTACTGCATTTACTGGCAAACATGATTTCGCAGGTTTTTGTTCATCAGGTGCACAGGTACAATCTACAATAAGGACAATTTACAGCCTTGAAGTTACCAGTAGTAATATCCCCGGTGCAGGTTTTAATAATACAGGAAAAATTATAACCATACGCGTACAGGGAAACGGCTTCTTATATAATATGGTAAGGATAATTGCAGGCACACTGCTTGAAGTGGGAAAAGGCAGGATAAACCCAGATGATATGGAAGAAATAATCGCTTCATGTGACAGAAACAGGGCAGGGGCAACAGCCCCGGCAAAGGGGTTAAAATTAGTACAGATTTTATACTGATTATAAATGATTGCAAAAGTATGGAAAATAACGTATTATATATACCAGACGGTTATGAGCAAGTAGCGGAGCGGATTGCAGATATCCGCCTGGCTTTAATGGGTTTACACAAGAAAAGGAGAAGTATTTTGGAATCTAATATTAAAACAGGCAGCACAAAAACTTTTAACGTATAATGGACCGGGGTGAATATTTTGATTAAACGTTATTTTGTAAGGACACGTTCACTTGAAGAGGGGATGCGTATTGACCAGAGCATAAAGGACAGGCTTGACCGTACACTTATAGCAAGAGGGACAATACTTGATGTCTATATGATACAATCATTACAGAAACTGGGAATCGGAGGGGTATATGTCAGCGAAGGCAGGGAGGACCCTGTGCCAGAACCAAAAGAACCACCACTGCCTCCTGAAATCCAGAAAACCATTGACAAGGCCAGAAAAGACGACCCCGCCAAAGTAAGGCTTTCTGAAAGCCTTAAACAAAGGGTTTCAACAGGTATGCAGTATCTGTATAATAATACAAATGATGAACATTTTGCTAACACATCTACAAGAATTACCAATGACCTTATGAAGGCCATTAATGATAATGCTGCTATAGCAGTAGATATTAACGCATTAAAGACAAGTGATGAATATACATTTAAACATAGCGTGGATGTTGCAACCATGTCTATGATTATTGCAAAAAATATGGGATACTCACAAGATGATATACATAGCATAGGCATTGCCGGCCTTCTGCATGATATAGGCAAATCTAAAGTCCCGCTTGAAATACTTAATAAACCAGCCAAATTAAACGATGAAGAATTTAAAGTAATGAAGCACCATACAATATTTGGTTATGAAATAATAAAAGAAAAAGAGAATTTCTCTAAATCAATCGCACTGGCAGTATTACAGCACCATGAGAAAATGAACGGCAAGGGATACCCATTAGGTGTAAAATCCAATAAAATATCAGATTTTGCAAAAATCCTTTCAGTGGTAGATGTTTATGATGCACTTGTAACAGAGCGTCCATATAAAAAAGCCCTGTCACAGCGCACTGCTATAGAAATGATAATGTCAATGACAGAAGAGCTTGATATAAAAGCAATGAAAGTCTTTTTCCAGACCGTAATACTCTATCCTGTAGATACCACCGTGGAATTAAGTAATGGGGAGAAAGCAAAAGTAGTAAAAAATAATGACGGCTCTGTACTGCGTCCAACAGTTGTAAGCATGTCCACTGGCAAAGTCTACAACCTTACAAATGACCTGTCATGTGCCAATATACTTATAGTATAAAGATTCCAGGACAAAAACATGGCCTGGTTAATTTATCCAGGCCATGTTTCCAGTGCGGAATAAGGGACTCGAACCCTTACGGTCTCCCACAAGAACCTAAATCTTGCATGTCTGCCAGTTCCATCAATTCCGCATTATTATAACAATTATTAGTCTATCATTAAATCCTCATTATGTCAATTCTATAATTTTTTCAATTATTATTATCCGCCAATCTCCTGTAAATCTGCATAAATAACAGAATAAAAACATAAATTCTTTAACAGGGATAATATATAATGCCATATTATATTGGAAAGGATATTTTAAAAATGCATATTGTAACTTTTATATCTAATTTAATAATACCTGTCCTGATTTTTTATGTTATAGGGTATGGGCTTTTAAATAAAGTTGATATATTTGATGCTTTTACCCATGGCGCAGCAGATGGTTTTAAGGTAGTAGCCAATATCCTGCCCACTTTAATAGGGCTTATGATGGCAATAGGGCTTTTAAGGGCTTCTGGTGTACTTGAAGTGGCAGGGGAATTTTTATCCCCATACATGAAATACCTGCATTTCCCAGCAGAGCTTGTACCACTTTCATTAATTAAAATGTTTTCCTCATCAGCAGCAACAGGGCTTTTAACAGATATATATAAAAACTTTGGGACTGATTCAGCTGCTGGCTTTATGGCTTCACTTCTTATGTGCTGTTCGGAAACAATTTTTTACACAATATCAGTTTATTTTATGGCAACAGGGGATAAAGAACACAAGCCAGTTACCGGGATGAGATGGATGCTTGCAGGCGCATTAATCTGTACATTTGCAGGAATGGCAGCATGTGTAGTAATAACAGGATTTGTGACATCCTCCCCCACCTAAAGAGGTGAGGGCTTCCTTTAGCATAAAGCTAACAGTCGGTTCTCGTTCGATAGTACTATTGTACTAAGCATAAGCGGGCTAACCCCGTGTGTCCCACGGTTTTTATGTATTGGCTATACGTTTACAATACGCATACCCTCATTTTTGATATTTATTGCGGCATTTATATCCCTGTCGTGATGAGTGCCACACTTCGGACAATCCCATGCACGAATACTAAAATTTTTAGTTGCCGTGTTTTTGTAACCACAAACACTACAAGTCTGGCTGCTTGCGAAAAATTTATCAACTTTTACAAGTTTTTTGCCTGATTCTTCAAGTTTGTACTGCAAGAATGTTACAAATGTCCCCCAGCCATTATCAGCAACAGACTTACCAAAATTTAAGCATTGTGCCATAGCTTTCATATCAAGATTTTCTATACACACGCAATCAAAAGCATTGGCTATCTGCCTTGACTGTTTATGCAAAAAATTTTTTCTTTGATTAGCTGCTTTCTCGTGCATTTTAGCTACTCTGATACGCTGTTTATTACGGTTTTTAGAGCCTTTCTGCATAAGTGACAATTTACGTTGTTCACGTTTCAGCTTTTTCTCGGCATTTCTGTAGTATCCTGGATACGCAGGTTCATTGCCGTTACTGTCTTTGTATAGTTCGTGCATTGAAAAATCCAATCCTAAAAAGTTATGCAAATCCTGTTCTTGTACTTGGTTTTCGTACTCAAACAGAATACTTGCATAATATTTTCCACTTGGATTTTGGCTTATCGTAACAGACTTTAATTTATAACCAGATGGTATCTGACGGTGTTGTTTTAACTTTACAAACCCAATTTTAGGCAATTTAATACAGCCGTTCTCAATAGATACAGAACCCTTTTGGTTATTTGTAGTGTACGAATTTCTGTTTTTGTGTTTTGATTTGAATTTCGGAAATCCGGCTTTAGGGCTTTTGAAAAAATTGTTATACGCTTTTTGCAGGTTCATTTGTGCGTTGGCAAGTGCCAGACTGTCAACCTCTTTAAGCCACCCAAATTCTGCCTTATATTGTGCGGGAGTATTGTTTAGCTTTTGTTTGGTTTCTTCATAATACTTAATTTTATCTGACAGCATTTTATTATAGATAAATCTGACGCAACCAAATGTCCTGGCAAACAAAATCTTTTGCCCGGCGTTCGGATATATTCTGAATTTATATGCTTTGTTTGCCATTATTTTCACCTCTTTTTTTGCCTGTTTTCTTGTCCTTGTGTTTCAATATATTTCTTAATTACTTCAATAGGTGCTCCGCCTGTTGTAAGCAAGCAAAAACTTTGACTCCAAAAATATTCTTTCCATAGCTTTTGTCTTATTTGCGGAAATTCTTTCTTCAAAAGCCTGCTGCTTGCACTTTTGTATGCATTTATGAATTTGCTTATTTCACTTTTGGGGTGAGCCTTGAACAGAATATGCACATGGTCTTTATCATGATTCCATTCCTGCAAGGTTATATTGTAATTTGGCGAAATATACCCAAATATTTCTTTAGCTCTGTCAGAAATTTCATCATCGAATACTTTTCTTCTATATTTCACAACGAGTACAAGATGATAGTATAACAAAAATACCGAATGAGCATTGTTATCTAGTTCCATAAGTCTATCAGCCTTTCCTGTTTTTCGACTGATTTTATTGTAATATATTATTTTCTATTTGTCAAGAACTACAACAGGACGCAATTCATCCCACCACTTTAGAGGTGGGGGACTTCTTGCTACAATAGGTTAAAAATATAAAAACAAATCCAGATTGCAGACGCCAGCCAGTTATGATAAAATATTTACAGCAGATAATACACAGGAGGAAAAATTAATGTGGCAGGAATTAATGGAACTTGACAGCAATATACTTCTCTATGTACAGGAACATATACGCAATGAGGCATTAAATAATATAGTTGTCTGGTTCACATCACTTGGCAATGCAGGTTTAATCTGGATACTTTTAATTATAGCACTTATAATATACAAAGGCACACGCAAAGAAGGGCTTTACTGTACAATATCACTTATTTTGTGTTTTATTACAGTAAACCTTTTCTTAAAAAATGCAGTTGCAAGAATAAGGCCATATGATGCAATGGAACAGATAAGATGCCTTGTAGAACCACAAGTTGATTATTCATTCCCGTCAGGACATACAGCAATAGCATTTGCCGCCTCAGTACCAGTATTTATCCTGTCGGATAAAAGATTAGGGACAGCCATGGTTATATTTTCTATACTAATGGCCCTTTCAAGGATATATGTATGTGTCCACTATCCTACTGATGTAATAGGAGGCGCTGTTATTGGAATATTATGCGGGATTATAACAGGAAAAATTATATATCCCAGATTAAACAGGACAGAATAACCATAAAAGCCCATAACTTTTTATGTTACGGGCTTTGCTTAATTTATGCTGCTTCTTTTTTAATATATATTTAAAGGGTTTCTATAAACTTTATAAATGCCTCTGTACCCTGGCCATCATTCTTAAATACCCCTGCATGTTCAAGTACCTTTTTAAATACTATTCCAATCTCTTTCTGGAGTATCCCTTCAACATTATCTTTATTTATATTATCATATCCAGGTTTAAATTCCTCTACCCAGTCTGCGTGTTTTTCAAGTTCCCCATCAGACCTTATATCCTTACCTTCCACAATAAATTCCCCAAGTTTTTTCATTTCATTTTTCAGGCGTGCCGGAAGCACTGCAAGCCCCATAACTTCTATAAGGCCGATATTCTCTTTTTTAATATGGTGGAGTTCTTTATGTGGATGGTAAACACCAAGTGGCTGTTCTTCTGTTGTAATATTATTGCGCAGTACAAGGTCAAGTTCATACATGCCATCACGCATACGTGCTATAGGCGTAATTGTATTATGCGGCTCTCCATCTGTTTCTGCAAATATAAATACACTTTCATCTGTATATGAACGCCATGTATCAAGAATATGCGCAGCAAGCTTTACAAGCTTTTCACTGTCACTATGGCTTATCCTTATTACAGACATCGGCCAGTTTAATATTCCTGCCTTAACATCCTCATACCCTTTAATAGTAATTTCCTGGCGTATCTTAGCCCTTTCCATTGCAAATTCATAATGCCCGCCCTGGAAATGTTCATGTGTCAGTATTGAACCGCCCACAATAGGAAGGTCTGCATTAGAGCCAATAAAATAATGTGGGAAAAGTTTTATAAAATCAAAAAGCTTCCTGAAAGCTGCTTCATCAATCTTCATTGGTGTATGCTCTGAATTAAGGACAATACAATGTTCATTATAATATACATATGGCGAATACTGGAATCCCCATTTGCCGCCATCTATTGTAACCGGAATAATACGGTGGTTCTCCCTTGCCGGATGGCCAGTGTGTCCTGCATAGCCTTCATTTTCAACACAAAGCTGGCACTTAGGGTAAGCACTCTGTTTAGCATTTCTTGCAGCAGCTATTGCTTTAGGGTCTTTCTCCGGCTTTGAAAGATTAATTGTAATATCAAGTGTCCCGTACTCTGTATCTGCTGTCCACTTCAGGTCTTTAACAATGCGGTACCTGCGTATATAATCTGTATCACAGCTGAAATTATAATAAAAATCTGTTGCTTCCTGTGGTGACTTTTTATATAATTCATTAAACTTATTAATAACAACACTTGGAGGCGGCACAAGGCATCCCATAATCTTTGTATCCATTAAATCCCTGTATGCTATGCTGTTCTCCTCCATAACCCCGTTTTCATATGCAAACCCAAGCAGGCCGGCAAGTATATCTTCAAGTGCCATGTCCTCTTTAATATCCTGAGGTTCTGTATATTCATTAAGTTTAAGCACTTCAAGTATACGGTTTACCGTATACACCTCATCCTCTTTTGCAACCAGCCCCTTATCCAGCCCGTAATTAACAAGCTGCCTGGTTAATTTGTTTACATCTCCCATAACAATCCTCCTCATTTCTGAAAAATATTATATAACTTTATTAATCCTTTTCCATTTTACTATATTATGGCAGACAGGGCAAGCTCTGCCAGATTTTTATTCTGGCATGCACCATCAGAAACAGAGGATATATTAACGTTTAAAAAATATTTACATAGTTTTATTTAAAAACCAGAGCCGTACAATAAATACTATTAAAATTATAAAGCACTTATTTTCAAATTACATCCAATTAAAATGTCTTTAATTACAACCTGTTTTGTAATAGCAAGCCCAGGACCACTTCCCTCTGTCCTTTCCCAATGCTGTGCTGGTGCCTGGGCTGGCAGTAATTAAAAATTACTTTATAGTCTTATTTACTGCATTTACAAGTGCATGTACAGAAGCTGTAATAATATCTTCATCTGTAGCTACACCCCATATAAGCTTTTCATCATTATCCATTGTGATGCCTACATAACAGATTGCAACTGCATTAGAATTTCTTGATAATGAATGTTCCTCATATTCAGCCAGATGGTAAACATTGCCAAAATGTTTACGTATAGCATTATTTACAGCATTAAGGCGTCCGTTTCCTTTTGCTTCAACTACAGTGACCTTATCACCCTCTTTAATTGAAACTGATGCAATAATTCCATTCTCCTGCTTAAAATGGCACTCAGGAACATCAAATTTATGTTTGACCATTGAATAATTTTTCCTGAATATTTTTAACATATCATCTGGTGAAAGTTCTGCATGTTCATGGTCAGATACACCCTTCATAAGATATCCCACTTCTTCACGCATCTTATCCGGAAGCACAATGCCAAAATTCTGTTTAAGCACATATGCAACACCGCCTTTGCCAGACTGGCTGTTAATACGTATTACATCTGAATCATAAGTCCTTCCGACATCCTTCGGGTCAATAGGAAGATATGGCACTGTCCAGTATTTGCTTTTGCCTTCATCATGGTAAGCCATGCCCTTTGAAATAGCATCCTGGTGTGAACCTGAAAATGCGGTAAATACAAGCTCGCCTGCATATGGCTGGCGCATGGATACCTTCATATCAGTTAATTCCTCATACATATCCGCAATTTCCTGCATATTAGTAAAATCAAGCTTTGAATCAACACCATGTGAATGGAGGTTCATTGCTGTTGTCACTATATCAAGGTTGCCAGTCCTCTCGCCATTGCCAAATAAAGTCCCTTCCAGCCTGTCAGCGCCTGCCAGTATGCCAAGTTCTGCTGTTGCAACACCTGTACCCCTGTCGTTATGTGGATGGAGTGACAAAACAACATTATCACGGTAATTTAAATTCTTATGCACATATTCAATCTGGCTTGCAAATACATGAGGCATTGCATTTTCAACAGTTGAAGGAATATTAACCACTGCTTTTGCATCTTTTTCCGGTTTCCATATATCAAGCACAGCATTACATACATCAACCGCATATTCCATTTCTGTACCATGGAAACTTTCAGGGCTGTATTCAAAACGTATATTTCCTTTAACTTCCCCTGCAAGTTCCTTTAACAGCTTTGCACCATCAACAGCAATCTGTTTAACTTCTTCTTTAGATTTACAAAATACCTGCTCCCTTTGTGCTACAGATGTAGAATTATACACATGTACAATAGCATTAGGCGCACCATCAACAGCTTCAAATGTTTTCCTGATAATATGCTCCCTTGCCTGTGTAAGTACCTGTACAGTCACATCAGCAGGTATAAGTTTTCTCTCTATAAGGGTGCGCAGGAAATTATACTCTGTTTCAGAAGCTGCAGGAAAACCCACCTCAATCTCCTTAAAGCCTATTTTAACAAGCATCTTAAAAAATGCAACCTTCTGTTCAAGTCCCATAGGCTCAATTAACGCCTGGTTGCCATCACGCAAATCAACACTGCACCATACAGGCGCTTTATCAATGGCGTCCTTCTTAACCCAGTCATAACACTCAGCAGGTGGCATAAAATAACTTTTCTGGTACTTTTCAAAACCCTTCATAACTAATAACCATTTCCTTTCTATAAATCCAGGCCTTATGCACAAGGTCCTTTTTATTAACATTATTATGCGGAAAGCATGAAAAAACCGCCTCTGTATAAAATCACAGAGACGGGAGGATATACTCACGCGGTACCACTCTTATTCATGGAAAAACCATGCTCTCACAGGTGCATCTGCTTACGCTTCAAAACCCTTCCCCTGTAACGGTGGGACTCCGTCCAAATCTACTTATAATTCAACCGGCAGCTCCAAGGCGAGTTCACTATTTCACTTCTGCTGTTTCACATCATCCAACAGCTTTCTGGATTCCGTTTCATAGCTACTATTCCTTTTCTCCGCTTTATCTGCACTATACTATACCATAAATATCTGCATTTGAAAAGCCTTTTTTCCTAAATTTCCATTTTTTAAAAATTATACATAAGATTTATCTATTTTAATAACCGCTTTGCAGCCTGGATATTTTTCTTCCAGCCTTTTACAAACTTGTTCTTTTATTTCATCATCTTTTTTATGGTACTCAGGCGGGACTACCATATCAAATATAATATTATCATAATTCTGGCATGGAACTATCCTTAAATCATGTATTGAAAGCCTTTCATCTATTGAACGGGCTATTTCCCCTGCTTCTGCACGTATCTTTTGTACCCTGGCATCATTTACATCTACGGGGTCCATATGGATTACACACTCGCAGTCAAACCTTTCATCTAAATCATTTTCTATATGGTCAATTAAATTATGCAGTTCATAAATATCCCTGTCCCCTGGCACTTCCGCATGGAGTGACACTATCATCTTCCCTGGCCCGTAATCATGCACTATTAAATCATGCACGCCAAGTATCCCGTCATGTGACATAATAATACCATCTATTGCTTCAACTATTTCTTTGGACGGTTTAGTACCAAGAAGGGGGGATATTGTATCTTTAGCTGCATTATACCCTGCAGCAAGTATAAATACTGCAACAAGCGCACCTGTATACCCATCTATATTTACACCTGTATATTTCATTACCATTACAGATATAAATACTACTGAAGTAGCAGCCGAATCGCTTAAACTGTCTGCTGCAGTTGCCTTCATGGCAGCAGAATTAATTTTCCTGCCAATGCTGTTATTATAAAATGCCATATAGAGCTTTACAGCAACAGATACAGCCAGTATAACCATTGTAATGCTATTTGTATCCACACTGGCAGGATGCAGTATTTTGCCAGCCGATGTCTGTAAAAGTTCAAATCCCATCAGGATAATAGCCATTGATACAATAAACCCGGATATATATTCAATCCTGCCATGTCCAAATGGATGTTCATTATCAGGGCTCATTCCTGTAAACTTAAATCCCACAAGCGTTATTACTGATGAACCTGCATCAGATAAATTATTAAACGCATCTGCCATTATTGCAACTGAACCGCTTGCAAATCCTGCAAAGTATTTAAAAGCAAAAAGAAGCACATTTAAAAATATTCCTGTGATGCTCCCAAGTATCCCATATTTCCTTCTTACACAGGCATCATTATAGTTTGTATAGTCCTTAATAAAAATTTTACTAAGCAATGAAAGCATATTTAAGACTGTTCCTCCAGCTGTTCACATACCTTTGAAAGTATTGCACATTCTAAACGTTTCCTCATAATTTTGCAGGACAGCTCATAAGGTTTATGGATATCACCATTATAAATATAATTATTCGCATTACATCCGCCGCTGCAGTAAAACTTAGCCCAGCATTCACGGCAGGAAGTTTTGGAATATACATGGCATCCTGCAAACTCCTTCTTTATATCTTCATTAAATGTATGTTCATAAAGATTGCCCATTTTATATTCTTCATGTCCTACAAACTGGTGGCATGGATAAATGTCCCCGTCAGGTGTAACTGCTACATATTCATTGCCGCTGCCACAGCCTCTAAGCCTTTTTATTACACAAGGCCCCTGGTCAAGGTCAATCATAAAATGGAAGAAATTTATTTTTCCATTATTTTTCTTTATTTCTGCAATCCTGTCAACAAGTTTGTCATATTCTTTATATATCTGTTCTAAATCCTTTTCAGTAATTGCATAATTAATGCTTTCATCTTCCATAACAGGTTCAACAGAAATCTGGTTAAAACCAGCATTATAAAGATGGATTACATCTTCAGAAAAATCAAGGTTATATTTTGTATATGTCCCACGTACATAATATTCTTTATCACCACGTTTTTCTATAAGCCTTTTATAGCCATCAACAATTTTATCATAAGAACCGCTTCCGTCTATACGCACCCTCATCTGGTCATTAACTTCCTTGCGCCCGTCTATTGAAAGCACAACATTAGACATTTCTTCATTGATAAAATCAATTTTATCATCTGTAAGCAGCATACCGTTTGTAGTAATTGTAAACCTGAATTTCTTGCCATATCCACTTTCTTTGCTTCTGGCATATTTTACAATTTCTTTTACTACTTCAAAATTCATAAGCGGCTCTCCGCCAAAAAAATCTACCTCCAGGTTTTCACGGCCGGCAGATTTTTCCAGAAGGAAATCAATGGCAGCTTTTCCTGTTTCAAGCGGCATAAGTTTTCTTCCTGTGCCAAAATCACCAGTAGACGCAAAACAATATTTACATCTTAAATTACAGTCATGTGCAATATGGAGGCACATTGCCTTGACTGGCGACTCTACTGCTGTATCTGCATAATCACCATAAATATCCTGGCTGAATAAAAGATTGCTGCTATATAAAGATAAAACTTCATTGTATGCTTCTTTTATATCCTCATTATTATATTTGCCATTTAACTTTGCAATTATTTCTTCTGGACATTCTTTTTCAAATGGAGGCTCTATATAATCCAGAAGTTCATATGTA
Source organism: uncultured Lachnospiraceae bacterium (assembly GCA_910577825.1). Classification (GTDB taxonomy): domain Bacteria; phylum Bacillota; class Clostridia; order Lachnospirales; family Lachnospiraceae; genus Butyribacter. Next base: position 15,156 of record CAJTOK010000002.1, read on the forward strand.
ACATCATCAATTACATGTACCCCGCCACTGTTTACATCCAGTAATATATTTATATCCTTTGACTTATATTTATGTATCATACTATACCTTTTGCCTTTCTTTAATCCAACTTAACTGCATAAACTTAATGGCTGCTACAGATACCTGCAACAGCCATTAAATCCAGCCATAACCAATTATAATGTATGTGCTGTAAAAACACTTATAAAACATATACTGTACTATTTATTATCATTATTGGCACACTTCTGGTTTCCAACTGTACATGATGTTTTACAAGCTGACTGGCATGAAGCCTGGCATTTGCCACATCCGCCCTTCTTAGCTGTGGCACTTAAATCAGCCCTGTTAATTGTCTTAATATGTTTCATATCAAAACCTCCATTTAATTATAAATATTAATACAAATATTTAGATTATATCACAAATAAAAAAAAATACAACCTTTTCCTAAAAACTACCAACATAATTTAATTTCTATTGTCCATAATAATACCAGGATAAGTCATAACTTATCTGTAACCAGGAAGATATCAATCCATTAATATGGAATCAAATCAACCTGGACAAAACAAAAGGAGGTATGAGACTATGACAAACAATAATAGTTCAAGAATGGAAGTGCCACAGGCAAAAGAAGCAATGAACAAATTTAAGATGGAGGTAGCCAATGAAATGGGTGTTCCTCTTAAAAATGGTGGTTATAACGGGGATTTAACATCTGCACAGAATGGTTCTGTTGGTGGTGAAATGGTCCGCCAGATGATTAAACGCCAGGAAGAAGAAATGTCAGGCGGACAGCAGTAATAATCCCTAAGATTACAAAATAATTTTTAATGGTTTTGCGGGGTGTATATTATATCAATAAAGACATAATATACACCCTGTTTCTATAATTATCTTTTTTTTAAAAACTGCCATATTTATGCAATAAAGGATTGATATATTAAGATTACATTAAGATTTTATAATTCCACTTTAAATATATATTCCACAAGGAGGTAAATATGGACAAAATTTTATACCTGCATATAGGCACTCCAAAGACCGGAACAACCTCATTACAACACTTCTGCTATGATAATAGTGATATTTTAACAGAAAAAGGATACCATTATCCAGACTTTCCTTTTAAATATCCAAATAAAGGCCTTGCCCGTAATGGCCTTTTCTTAGAAGCAACCCTTTTTGATAACGGAGGCATAAGGCAGAAAGAAGCTGAAACCCAGAATTTCTATTCAGGGCTGGCCAGATTAAGGGAACTTTTTAAAACCCATAATAATATCATATTATCAGATGAAGGAGTATGGACTGCATGTTTTAACAGAAAAAGAGGCATGCCCCTTATACGCAAGCTGCAGGAAGATGCACAGGATGCCGGTTACCAGGTAAAAATTATTGTATACCTCAGACGCCAGGACGATTTTCTGCTGTCATGGTACAACCAGCTTGTCAAACATAGCATAACCGTTAAAAATACTTTGTCATGGGAAGAGTATTTTAATAATTATGAAAAATATTTAAAACTTGATTATTACAGCTGTTTAAAGAAACTTGAGAAAATATTTGGCAGGGAAAATATTATTGTAAGGCGGTTTGGCAAACAATATCTTAAAAACCGCTCAATTATTCCTGATTTCTTAAGCATATTAGGACTGGAATTAAATGACAGATTTACTATAGAAGAAGAACATTCCAACTTCAACCAGAAAATGTCAGAGAACGCATGCGAAATTAAACGCATAATAAATGGCACAACTGAAATGACAATTAAAGATATACGCAGGTTTGAATGGATTCTGCGGGAATTTTCACCAGTCTCCGAAAAGAACTATCCATGCAGCATGATGTCAGATGAAGAATCACGTGATTTCATGCAGCTTTATGAACTCTCTAACAATAAAGTAGTAAAACGGTATATAAAGGATGGCCAGCCACTATTTAATATAGAAAGAAAACCAAGAGAAAAATGGAAAAAGAATAATATGTATATGGCAGATGACATAATACGTTTCTCCTGCATGTCAACTTTATACACTATGCAGATGATTGAAGAACGTGATGTCCAGATTAATGACATTAAAAAAATACTGGACCATCCTTTCCGTTTTATGTTTAAAAAAATCCTTCCATTTGAAAAAACATTATAGGACAAAATTATGGAGGCAGCAATGCCTCCAGCAAAATAAAATTCCAGATAAAAACTAAAATTCTACATACTTTCCTTCTGCCTTATCATTAATGACATAATAAGCTTTTCCATCTTCAATATTCATATATACCTGGAGTTTCTTAATAGAAGAAATTCTGTGGCCTTCATTCTTATATGCCTGCCTGATTTGCTCAAGAACATCTCCTGAAAGTATTTTCTTATTGCCAAATTCCAGATATACTTCTTCGATATTTTCAGCTTCTTTAGTATCCTTTTTGCTTTTCTTTGATGCTGTCTTTTCTGTTTTGTTTTCCTTTGCTGCCCTTTTTGTATACTTTCTTTTTTTACGTACAGGTTCTTCTTCCCCGGCATTATCTTCTTTAACTTGTTCTTCCCCGGAAGATTCAGTTACAGGTTCTGCATCTGCAGATATTTCTTCCTCTTTGGTTTCTTCATTTACCCCAGCCTCAGTTTCTAATACTTCCGCTTCAGTTACAACTGGTTCTTTTACTGTGTTTTTTTCCTTGTCTGTTTTTACTGTTTTCTTTTTAGTAGTGTTAGCCATTTTCCTGCCATTCCTTTCTCTGTATCCTGACATTTAAATTTACATGTCCAGATGTTTTTTGATACCACTTTTTTTATATAAAAAATTCTATCTCTTTTTTGCCAAACTTGCAAGTAATTTTTGCAATTTTTTTCTATTTTTATTAAATTTTTTTTAATTTCCCGTAAGTTTATAAAATTACATAATAAAAACAGAACCCAGAAAAACATTTAGCAGTTTTTCTGTTCCAGGTTCTGTCTGTTATTTCTGGCTTTTAAATATTATAATATAATTTTATGATTTCATTTTTGGTTTAAATACAAGTGATGCAATATACCCCCACAAAAGTGCAGTTGAAATTCCTACAGCACTTGCTGTAAAACCTCCTTTATAAAGGCCAATAAAACCTTCATTGTCTATAGCGTCTTTTACACCTTTAAAAAGTGTATTGCCAAATCCAAGCAAAGGTACAGTTGCACCGCTTGCAGCCCATTTCTCAAATGGTTCATAAAGACCTAGTGCACCAAGCAGCGCGCCTGTACATACCAGGATTACCATTATCCTTCCTGGAAGAAGTTTTGTATTATCCATTAAAATCTGTACAATAACACATATTGCACCCCCGGCTAAAAATGATAACAAATAATTCATTTATATCAGTTCCTCCTTTCAAGCAGTACCGCATGTGCAATACCTGGAACACTGTTTCCTTCATTAAAACTTACCTGTGACAGAAGCGCGCCTGTAGGTACAAAAAGAACCCTTTTCCATTCCCCGCTCTCAAGCATTTTTAAAATATAGCCTGCAAACATAATTGCACTACAGCCACACCCGCTTCCGCCAGACTGTACATTCTGCTCTTCACCATAGACTTCAATTCCACAGTCCATATAATTTTCTGATATATCATATCCTTTTGCCCTGGTTATATCAATTAATATATCTTTTCCAACAAGCCCCAGGTCACCTGTAATAATTTTATCATACTGCCCCGGGCTCTGTCCAAAATCCATAAAATGCTGTACTATGGCATCTGCTGCTGCCGGCGCCATACATGCACCCATATTCATGCTGTCTTTTACACCGTAGTCAACAATTTTGCCCGTTGTAATACCTGTAATATGGACTTTGTTCTTCTCTGCAGGCACTTTATCCGGAAGCTTATGTCCTGTCCCTTCTGCCTGGGCATTGCCTGCTGCAGATACAACCACAGCACCACTTCCTGTAACTGTCCATGTAGCAGATTTATTACGCTGGTTTGCATAACCCAGCGGAAACCTGAACTGTTTCTCGGCACTTGCAAAATGGCTTGAAGTAATGGCAAGCACATTATCTGCAAAGCCACCCTCTGTTATTATAGATGCAACAGCCAGTGACTCCCCCATTGTAGAACATGCCCCATATATACCAAATAAAGGCCTTTTAAGCTTCATAAGCCCAAAAGAAGACGCCATAAGCTGCCCAAGCAAATCACCTGCTACAATATACCTCATATCTTCTGTCTTACAGCCTGCATTTTTTACTGCCAGTTCTGCTGCCCTCTCCTGCAGCCTTCCCTCTGCATCCTCCCAGCTGTCACCACCTGCCATAGGGTCCTGTTCTATTTCATCAAAATACTTTCCATAAGGCCCGTCCGCTTCCTTAGTCCCTGCAACAGATGCAGCACCACGTATAAAAGGCGGATTAGCAAATCTTATGCTTTGTTTTCCTAATTGTTTATTCTCTGCCATAATTCCCTCCAGATTATAAATGTCAAGCGGATATTCGCAATCCGCTTCGCTACTTGCTCATAACCTCATCGCCGCTTTGCGGCAGTCTGGCAGGAGCTTGAACTCCTGCCAGACTAAGTAAGTCCTAAACCCACCGCTTAAAAAGCGGGGGACTTACTTAATGAGGTTAAACTTATAATTATATTCCCAGATTTTTAAAATTACTATACATAAGAACAAATAGAAAACTTTGGTTATTTTATAATTAAAGATGAAGTTAAACTTTTCTTAATGAATCCAGGTATTGCAGATATGGATTTTTTTAGCTATACTGTATTATAGCAGCTGCCGCCAGAAGAATATAAATATAAGGAGAATAAGAGTGAAAAATAAATTTTTCACTCAGCAAGTTTGTGTCTGCGCTGCGACACAAACATTGCATTATGCGCAAAAGGCAGCGCAGAAATGAGGTAAAATTATGGCAAAATATATAAAGCCCAAAAAAGAAAAAAACATCTTAAAACTTGCTGCTTCTGCCACTATTTTTTCAATATGCACAAGTTTATTTTTTCCTGCCACATACTTTTCACATGCAGCAGTTTCTTCAAACCACTATACAAAAGCTCCTGCCACCGGCAGTTCAATTACTACTGGTTTTGATGATATAGATGGAAGCCAGAGTGTCAGCCTTGCTTTAAATTATTCTGTACGCAAAATTATATATGGCTCATGCACTTACCTGGCAGATATTGAAGCATTTGATGCAAATGGTGTTACTATTAACCCTGGAGAAGCAGAATGGCGTTCAAGTGATGAATCTGTTGCAACAGTTAAATATGGTACTGTTTTTATAAATGGCACTGGTACTACTATTATTAGTGTTATATACAATGGAAATACTGCTTCCATGACCTTGCAGGTTGTAAAACCAAAAGTATCTATTAATAAAGAAGAATTAGAGGACAGGATGGTAGGTGATATATGCACAGACTGGTACACCTCCACTGAAGATGTAAAAGTAACTGTTAAATCAGGCAATAAAAAAGTGGTTAAAGCCAATGATGATGACAGCCTTAAAATACGTGCGCTGGGGAAGTCTGTTATTACAGTTAAGGCAAAGAACGGGAATACTGCCAAATATACAATGAATATCAAAAAACGCCATCTTTATATGAATGATGATGAAACTATTAACCTGGATAAATATATTAAACATATTAAAAACCATGAAAATGCAGTATGGACAGTACAGGACCCGTCAGGTTTACAGATTTCAAAAGAAGGTGATATAAAACCTTTAAAATGTGGAAAGTTTTCTATTAATACCAGCCTGAATGGAAAGAAATATAAGATAAATATACGCATTACCAATTATGAATTAATGAAAGGGCTTGCAATAGATGCACTAAAGGACACCCTGCGTTACCCTGCCTCCGTTTCCATTAATAATATTATACATGACGGGCGCAGCATAACAATTGATTACAGTTCCATGAATAAATATGGCGGTTATGACAGGGATAAGTTTATTATGCAAGTAAATATGAAAGGGGAATATAAATACGAAACAGTAAGTATATATAATTAATTCAAAGCATAAATATATAAACAAAACAAAAAATGTGTAAGGGCATGTTTAAAGGCTCTTGCACATTTCTTAAAACCAGTTATATTTTGGAGATTATTTATGGATAATTTTATAAAAAGAGCCAGGGTTATTATTGTTCTGTTATGTATAATGTTTCTTGGCATATTTGTTTTTAGCCAAAGGGATTTTAAACTCTTTAAATCCTTGCCGGCAATAAAACATTCTGACGACAAACGCTCTCCTGAAGAAACCCAGAAAGATTTTGATGAATTTATTAATTCTGTTTTTATTGAAGAAGTATCAGATGACAGCATTACACTGAACTATTCAGTTAAAAACAAACAACAGTACGGTCTTGCAGGAATCCCTCCAACATTAGGTGAAACCAGCCTTAAAAGCATGAAAGACAGCCTTTTTATATCTGAAAACCGTCTTGCCTCAATGGAAAGTTTTAACTATGATAATCTTACAGCAAAACAGCAGCTTATCTATGATATATTATATAATATGTTAAAACAAAACCTTGAGTCCTCTGGCATACTGGAATATTCCGAATGTCTTGGGCCTGTTTCGGGCATACAGACACAGCTTCCAGTCCTTTTTGCAGAATTTAACTTTTACGTAAAAGATGATATTGATACATATATTGAACTGCTGCGTCTTGTACCTGCATATTTTGACAGCATAATTGAATTTGAAAAAGAAAAATCATCAAACGGGCTGTTTATGGGTGATACAACTGTACAGGCAATTATCAGCCAGTGTAATGAATTTATAGAAACCAGTGATGAAAATTATCTTATAACAGTATTTAACAGCAAAATTAAAAATTTCCAGGGATTAACTGAAGAAGAAATTACTTCCTATATAAATAGTAATTCAAAGGCAGTTACAGAATGTGTAATCCCTGCCTATAAAAATCTTGTAAATGCACTGGTAAAACTTAAAGGCACCGGCAAAAATGATAACGGCCTGTGTGGTTTTAAAAAGGGCAAAGAGTATTATGAATATCTTGTAAAAGCAAAAACCGGCTCATACAGAAGCATAACAGAAATAGACAGGATGCTTTCCAATGCCCTTTCAGATTCACAGCAGCAAATGGCAAAAATAATGACTAAAACACCAGATGTATATTATAAAGCACAGGAACTTGAATACCCTTATAAAGAACCTGAAAAAGCAATAGAATATTTAAAAAAAGCAATTAATAAAGACTTTCCTGCACTTGGGGATGATATTACATGTGAAATAAAATATGTTGACAAATCACTTGAAGAACATTTAAGCCCTGCATTCTACCTTACACCAGCCATTGATTCATACAAGGAAAATGTAGTATACCTTAATAAAAACCAAAAATATGATTTAAGTGAAGCATTTTCTACAATAGCACATGAAAGTTACCCCGGTCATTTATACCAGAACTGCTACTTCCAGTCATTAAACCCTGAACCCATAAGAAGTGTAATTAACTGCGGCGGTTATTCGGAAGGCTGGGCAACATATGCAGAACTCTACAGTTACAGCATTGCCGGAATAGATAAAGATGTTGCAGGCCTTATGGTACAAAATACCATAGCAACACTATGTGTATATGGCAAAGCAGATGTTGGTGTTAATTATATGGGCTGGGACTTTAAAAAATTACAGGGATTCCTTTCTGATTATGGTTTCAGTAAAAGCCAGAGCCGCATGGTATTTGATTCAGTTGTAGCAGAACCAGCCGATTACCTGCAATATACATTGGGATATCTTGAAATAGAAGAACTTAAAAAAGAAGCACAGAATAAACTTGGCAGCCAGTTCAGCCTGAAAGATTTCCACAAGTTTTTTTTATCAACTGGGACAGCGCCATTTTCTGTTATTGAAGATTATCTTGGCAAATGGATAGAAGAAATGCAAAATGATACAATATAGATATTGATTTATAAAACTAGAAACCTTATAATATAAAATTGTATATTGTAGTTATATAACAATAATAAAAGACAGGAGCTGTCACATATGGATAAATATGGTAATAAACCAGATAAAACTAACGGGCGCTTTGTTATTTTAATTATAATGCTGCTTATTATTGCCGCCATTATAGCATGGGCAGCCATGCAGACCATAACAGGCATAGAAAACCCCGGGACTATTGCAGATAATAATAAAACCACAACCCCTGTAACCACACCAGGCAGCACAGCCAGCACCAGCGTACCGCTGCAGGTTGATATGGATAAACTTGGCAAAGATATTTTATCCAAAGTAAAATTTGAAACAGAGTTACAACAGATAGATAAAACAGTTGCTGAGGGGCTGCTTAAAGTTTCTGATGGTTCTAAATTACAATTATATATGGGCAATGGCAATTATTCTGATGAATTAATACTTATTACCGCCAAAGACAAAAAAAGCGCAGAAGCTGACCAGGAAACAGCTGTACAATACCTTAAAGATATGAGGAAATCATTTGAAGCATATATACCTGAACAGGCCAAAAAGATTTCAGATGCCTTTAATATGCGCAGCGGGTGTTATGTAGTTGTATGCGTAACAAATGATATTGATACTGCTAAGGAAGTTATTCTGGAAGTTTTTGAATAGGGGATTATTATGAAAACCAGATATACAGCCAGTATATTACCAATATTTCTTCTGTACTGCATTGTGCTGCAGGGATGCAGCTTAAAAGAAGATAAAAAGCCTTCAAAAGGTGAAATTATAATATCTGATGAACTTAAAGATGGAAACGGTACAGAAGATACCGCAAGCAAAGATAATATAAACATAATCAGGCTTCCTGATGAAGGTGGGAATACTGGTGAAAATACAGACTTTAAAGAAATATATTCAGACGGGGAAATTACTTCCTTTCCATCAGGTGTTGTAATTACTGGTGATTCTGCATATGAACAATATACCTATATAGAAGATATTGCTTTAAAATATACAGATACAATAAATAATATAGCTGGCAGCCTGGAAGGCATATCAGATGTATACAGCATTGTTATACCAACAAGTATTGGCATAACTTTTCCTGACAATAAAAAAGGCCTGGAAGGTTCATCCAGCCAGAAAAAGGCACTGAAAAAAATTGCTTCAAAAATGTCTGGCAGTGTCCATTTTATACCACTATACAATACCATGATGAGCCACAGAAAAGAATATATCTACTTCAGGACCGACCACCACTGGACTGCCAAAGGTGCTTACTATACATATGATGCTTTCTGCAAAGCAAAAAAAACTATGCCAGTTAAAATTAAAGATTTTAAAAAAGTTTCATTTGGTACTTTTGCTGGTTCATTTTATAAAGATACAAATGGAAATGCTGCACTTAAAAAAGATACCCTTTATGCCTATTATCCCGCCAGTTATGAAGATGGCAGCATCTCACTAAATTATACCAATAAAGACGGGGTACAGCTAAAGGGCAGTTTAATAGAAGATGCCGCAGGTTATGGTGAAAGCCTGAAATACCTTGCATTTATAGATGGTGATAACCCATATACCGTTATTGAAAACAGTTCACTGCAAGATAACTCTTCATGTATTGTAGTAAAAGAATCTTTTGGCAATGCTTTAATACCATTTCTTGTAAACCATTACCAGAAGATTTATGTTATCGACTACAGATACTGGGATGGCAATATTATAAAACTCGCAAAAGAAAAAAAGGCTGGTGATGTAATTATTGTTAATAATATTTCAATGACAAGAAATTCTTACCAGGTTGGTAAAATGGCATTATTGGCGGAGGATTAAAATGGTATTCAGTAGTATAATTTTTTTATGTGTATTTATGCCAGTAGTGTTTACAGCATATTATTTGTGCCCTGCAAAAGCAAGAAACTTTTTCCTTCTTCTTGCAAGCCTTGTTTTCTATGCCTGGGGAGAACCAGTCTATATACTTGTAATGCTTTTTTCAACAGTTTTTAATTATTTTGCCGGCAGGATAATTACCAGGCTTAAAGAAAAGCTGATGCCAGTTAAAGCCAAAACCATATTTATAATTGCAGTTATTACAGATACCAGTATACTCTTCTTTTTTAAATATACAGACTTTTTTATACAAATTATAAATAGTACCGGATTTAGTGCAATCCCCTATATAAAAATTGCACTTCCAATAGGGATTTCCTTCTATACATTCCAGGCCGTATCATATATAGCTGACGTATATACAGGAACTTCCAAAGCACAGAAAAATATAATAAACTTTGCAATGTATGTGTGCATGTTCCCGCAGCTTATAGCAGGGCCGGTTGTAAGATACGGGCAGATTGAAAAAAAAATATATACAAGAAAACTTTCAAATAAAAATACGGCACTTGGATTCCAGAAATTTATCACAGGACTTGGCAAAAAAGTTATATTTGCCAACCAGGCAGGCGCACTCTGGGAAGAAATACTGGCCGTTACAGCATCCGGCAACAGCGTGCTGCTTGCATGGCTTGGCGCAATATCATATACATTCCAGATATATTTTGACTTCTCTGGATATTCAGATATGGCTGCAGGCATGGGGCAGATGCTTGGCTTCCACTTTCCAGAAAACTTTAACTATCCATACCAGTCAAAAAGCATTACAGAATTTTGGAGAAGATGGCATATCTCACTTAGCACATGGTTTAAAGAATATATCTATATACCACTTGGCGGAAGCCAGAAAGGATTCCCAAGGCAGGTTCTGAACCTGTTTATAGTATGGACACTTACAGGACTATGGCACGGCGCAGCATGGAACTTCGTAATATGGGGCATATATTTCTTTATACTCTTATTTATAGAAAAATGCTTTTTATTAAAACTTCTGGATAAAATCCCTAAAATATTACGCCACTTATATGCAATGTTTTTTATTATCTGCGGCTGGGTAATATTTGCATCTGAAAACTTAAATTCACTTGGCAGCTGCATAAAAACAATGGCAGGGGCTGGTGTACCACTTATTAATAATTACGCTGTGTACAAGCTTTATACAAATATCTGGCTGTTACTAATAATGGCTGTATGCTCAACAAAACTTCCAGTACACATGCTTAATAAATCCGCTGGCAGGTTAAAATTAAATGAAATATCCGTGTTCTGTATTAAAGCAGTATTTACATTTATTATATTAACAGTTAGCACAGCACTTCTTATAAGCGGAAGTTACAACCCATTTTTATATTTCAGGTTTTAAAATAAATATTTCCGGAGGATATAATGAAAAAACCATATAAAATATATTCCGTTATAATGTTTTTATTGCTTTTTATTCCTGGCATACTTGTACTTATAATGCCAGGGCGTGATTTCTCCGCTAATGAAAACAGATATTTAGATAAACTTCCAAAAATAAATGCAAAAGAAATATTTTCAGGAGAACTACAAGAGAAAGTTTCAGATGCCTTTAACGACCAGTTTATTTTACGTGACTTTATGATGGGGCTGTCTACATCTTTTAAGAAAACCATTGGCTTTAAAGATATTGGCGGCGTATATCTTGCCAAAGACAAATATTACATTGAAAAAACCACAGACCATGACATAAAAAAAGACCAGCTTGTACAAAACCTTATGTATTTAAGCTACTTTACAGAAAAACAAAAAGCAGGCGTCTACACAATGCTTGTACCTTCCCCAGGCACTGTACTTAGCAGTAATCTGCCAGCCTTTGCACCTTTTTATAACCCGGATTCTGTCTACAATACAGTAAATACAATTTTAGAAAAAGACGGTATAATTGATTTACGCAGGGTCTTTGAAAAATCCAGTAATAAAAACTTTTATTTTAAAACAGACCACCACTGGACACTCAAAGGCGCATATGCCGCATATAGTGAATACTGCAAAGCAGCCGGCTTAAAACCACAGGATTATAATTCATTTAACCCTGCAAAAGTTAATAGTAATTTCTATGGCACACTCTATTCAAAAGTAATTGACTTTACAGCAGAACCAGACAGTATTTACGCAGTACAGACAAACCAGACAGACAATGCCACACTGGACTGTGATGGTCAAAAACGCACAGGCATATATGATAAAGAATACCTGGATAAAAAAGATAAATACGCTTACTTTTTCGGCGGCAATTATGGCAGGGCAGATATAAACACAGGCAGCAGTACAGGGCTAAAACTTCTGGTATTAAAAGACTCCTACGCCAACAGCTTCGTCCCGTTCCTGCTTAAAGACTATTCACAGATAACAATGGTTGACGCAAGGTATTATAATGGTTCTATATTAGACATTGCTTCATCTGGTAACTATAACCATATACTTGTCCTTTATGAAGTAAATAACTTCACAGGGGAGAAAAATATATATAAATTTATAAAATAAAACGTTACTTTGCCTTTATAGGAATAAAAAGTTCTAAAACCAGACAACAAATTAAAAGGAGGTTTGCTTATGTCAACATTAAAAAAACCATAGACTTATTACAGACAATTCCTGAAAATGAACTGGAAACAGTATATACTTTTCTCCAGTTTATTAAGTTCAAGGAAGCCCAGCAAAATTCCAACACTGAAAATAAAAAAGGAAAAACTTCTGCTTTTGGCATTGCACATGAATATGCCAATGCAATGGCAGAAAAACATGCAATTACTTGACGCAAATGTTATACTCCGTTATCTTCTTAACGACCATGAAGAAATGCCGCTAAAAGCCAGGGATATTATTTTCTCTGGCATACATATACAAAACCAGAAATTATTTCTGAAGTAGTTTATGTATTAGAAAAAGTCTACCATATAAGCAAAAATGGTATATGCTCATACATACATTTTCTACTTGAAGATATTTCCTGTACTGAAGAAAAATGTGTCAAAATGGCTATAGATATATATTCATTAATTTCTTTGGATTTTGTTGATTGTCTGTTAATTGCATATCACAGGATTAACAATGAAAATATTTGCAGCTTTGATAAAAAGCTTAATAAACATTTGGATTAATATTATCTAGAACACCACATACAATACCGTAATTATACCAAAAAACTGGTCTTAAACATTATTTTTCAAATTCCATAAAGCAGCAGCATTTACTGCTGCTTTATCCAATATTAAATAACTCATCAAATGTAATTTTTAAATCTGGGAACATAACAAGCTGTAATTCTTCTTTATTCTTTTCTGTTACTTTTTTAAATAAATATGAATAGCTTGTGCCATCTTCCTTCCAGTCAAACATATATATCTCCACCTGCTTTTTCCTCCAGTCTGTAATCCAGTATTCAGAAACACCCGCTTTCCTGTATATATCCATCTTCTCTGTCCTGTCATATTCTTCGGTTGCATCTGATAATACTTCCATTACAAAACGTGGAACTCCTGTAAATGAAATATTTTTTCTGTCACGTATGTTACACATTATAGAAGCATCAGGTATTACTATCTTATCATCATTTTCCTTCCACTGGTATTGTACCCTGTCACTAAAAACACGGCATAAGCTGTCTTTAATCTGGTTTCCTATTTTAATAACAAAATTATCAATTACCATAGAATGTTCTATATATGTCCTGCTCATATCTTCTATAAATAAAGAATCCATTTATACCACCTCTCCTTCCTGTAATAAAAAACATTATACCAGAATAAAAATCCATAAAATTGTATTAAATGGCATCAGGAACTGACAGCCGTTTCCAGATTTCTTCAAGCCATTTATGGACAGCATCATAATTTTTCCTGTTATATTCTTTTAAAAGTGATTTGTCATCCCATATAATATCCACACTCCAGAAAGCATTAATAACTGCATATAAATATGGAAACATTTCTTTCTGTGTATTATTAAAAGGCCGTTCTGACTGGTAGCCTTCAAGAAATACTGAAAGTAAAATATCCTTGTCTTTTTCTGTATAATTAACAGGATAATCCATAAGCCTTGATTCAAAAACTGCCTGCATTACAGCATCACAGTAAAGATTATTATCGCCACATCTGTTAAAATCAAATATTCCCAGACAGCCATTCTGTAACTGGTACATATTGCAATTACTTATATCACCCTGTACCGCATAACATGGCCCAGATTTAAGCGGTGACAATATTTCCATATAATCATTATACTTTTTAACTATTTTATGGAATACTATTTGTTCCCTTTCTGGCAAACCATTTGACATAGTATTAAAATGCCTAAATGAAAATAAATCATTTTCTTTAAATGGATTAAATAAAACTTTATTCCTAACATGAAAACCATGTTTTTCAGATATATTATGTGCCCGCGCTAAAAGCCTGCCTGTCTTTCCTGCAATTTCCATATCCACATATTCCAGTTCACCAGCCATAAATTCTTCAACTGTTACAATAACTTTATATCCATTTATGGTATACCATTTTGCAAACAAACCATCTGTTTTATACTGCAATGGACAAGAAATGCCATTTAACCTTAACAATTCTGCAAAGCTGCCCTGTGCCTCTGCTAAACCTAAAGACACATCTGCCTCATTCCTGAATCTGGCAACAACAGCAGAATTATCTGTAAATATTACCTTACAGATAAGGCGTATATATTTTAATTCCTGGTTTTCATTTTCATAATTATAGCACTGCAATTCAATATACGAAGATACTTTTTTAAAAATCCCAAAATCATGCAATACCATTTCAATGTCTTTTAAAGAAACACTGAACAAAAAAACACCTCCCGGAACATTGTGTTTATATTATATTACATTATCTGGTATAATTCCATCATTCATATAAATTAAAATTTAAGGAAATTTTAAAGATTTTTCAATTAAAATATATTATAATAGTAATATAAAAAACCATCGGGAATCTTATAGAAACTTATAATTATATTTTTAAATGGTGCAATATTATAAATATATAATATTGCACCATTTTTTTAATTATCTATATAGAATTAGTAATTTTTGTGATAAAGCCTGTCAGCCTTCTATAGCAATATATTTTGCTTCTTTTGATTCAGGAATTGCCTCTTTCTTAGGAATAGAAAGTTTAAGTGTCCCATCCTCAAATTTAGCCTTTATATCTTCCTGCTTTACTTCTTCACCTACATAAAAACTCCTGCTGCATGTTCCGCTGTATCTTTCCCTTCTTATATATCTTCCATTATTATCTTTCTCGTCATTGCTGCTGTTAGTTGTTGCTGTAACTACAAGATAACCGTCTTTTAATTCACCTTTTACATCTTCCTTTTTAAAACCTGGAAGATTAATTGTTACTTCATAACCATTACCAGTATCAGCAATATCTGTCTGCATCAGCCCGTTTGAACTGTTTCCTCTTGTGTATCCCATTTTTGGGAAATCAAAGAAATCATCTAATAAAGTTTCTCCAAATATACTCGGCATAAACATATGTCATCTCTCCCTTCAACTGGTTTAATTTATTTTTTGTTTCTGTAGTATGTTATACCACAATTATTAGCACTCGTCAAGTGTGAGTGCTAATAATTTTTGTGAAAAATTTGTGAACACTTCCGCACCTGCCTTTAAAATCTGCTGGGAACATTTTCTTATCTTATTATTACCAGAACCTTAAATATAATTCACAGTTATTCCAGCATCAGGTTTAAAAAGCCTGTCACTGGTATGCTAACCGGCATTAACTGTGCTTGTTTTATGTGCTGCTATATCTCTCCTGAATACAATTTTAAATATAGTGCGCACAAATGGCTGTATAAAAAACAGCTGTGTAAAGAAAGCAAACGGGAAATTAAAACATACAAGTTTAAGCCAGTTTGCAAGAAGTGTGAAAATATTAAATTCCATTGCATTGTATGGATAGTACAAAACTGCTGCAAGAAAACTCATTGCCGGACACATAAGCCCTGCTGTTGCACATATAACGGC
Organism: uncultured Lachnospiraceae bacterium; assembly: GCA_910577825.1. GTDB lineage: Bacteria > Bacillota > Clostridia > Lachnospirales > Lachnospiraceae > Butyribacter. The sequence continues at coordinate 30,969 of CAJTOK010000002.1, forward strand.
AGTTTCAAAAATAACAGGATGCGTTTTCCCAGGATTAAAACATTTACGTGCCAGTTTAAATGAACAAGGGCTTCCCATTATAATTTCAAGCAGGTACGCCAGGCAAAATTCAATTAACACAACTCCCCATACTGGTATATGCTTTCCTAAGACTTCAACTCCCCCTAAAATACTGATTGCCTGCAATACATGTGATACCTGTGTCCCTGATGCCATGCTGGCATATTCTGTAAATATGTTTCCGTTAATTACATACAAGCTGTAAAATACATATGCGTGTACAGTTACAAGTACAGTTACAAAAGCAAAAAACATTCTCTGTGCCTGGTTTCTAGGCATAATACATCTCCTCCTTCTTAGACAAAAAAACACAAGCACCACATTGCAGTTTTCCTGATGCTACGGATAGAAAACATATGTACCGTAATCAGATTTACATGCAATGCAATACTTGTGTCGTTTATGCCACTTTACATCTTTATTTAATTTATTACTTCTGGAAGTTTACCATAATTTTTAAAAAAAGTCAAATCCCTCTAATAAAACTGAGTGCCACTTTACCTGGGTATATAAAAACATATATATTATGCCAGGATTTTACCTAAGCTGGTACAAAGAGTAAATTTTCTGGCAGGTTTCAAAGATTTTTCCAAAAGGCAGTATATGGAGCTGCTGGTGCTTAAATCTGGTTCTGGCAGATTTTATGCACCACTGCGTGCTCCATCTAAGCGGGAGCGGCTGCCGGCTGGAAAAATCTTTGAACCTGCCAGAACCATATAATTTAAAACCACCAGCTACCAGCTGCCAGTTACAGTCAAAACATCCGTACTAATATTCTATTTTCTATTGTAAATACCAAACATTATATATATAATATAAATAAAAACCAATTTAAAGAAAGGAGTTTTACAATGGATTTAAGCCCAGTTTACGAACTACAGGAACGCTTACGTGCTACTGCCATTGCAGGTGCAAACCTTCTGCAGGAAGATTTCAGGTTAAAGCGTGCTGCCCAGGCAATCCAGCCGCTTGCCACCGCTTCACCTGTATTTGCGAAATTATGCCAGCAGATGGAACTGCTCTTGTCACCAGAATGTAATTCACCTGCTGGTGTGCTGCTTGATACAATAGCACTGGCAGATGCCGTAATATGCACACTTGCCACTGTAGATGTAAAAGCAGAAACAAGAGAATTTACACCAGATACAGATATATCCCCAGAAGGAAAAGATACCCTTCCAGTTACCAGTGCCCCGTACTCCCAGGTTAAAGGACTGATAGACGCACTTTCTACAACTGGCAGTGGGAATTTTTCTTTTGTCAATGATATGCTTTCTACAAACCCTGGTGTTTTTAAAGATTACAGGGTAATACCTGCACTTATAAAATCACTTGGTGCATCATACTCTGAACTTGCAGAATTAACTAAAAAATACCTTATGAAATGCAGTCCGGAAATAATCCCGCTTTTAAAGAAAGATTTTGACCCAAGAGGAAAAAAAGAAATGGTACACAGGGCGGATATAATTGGCAGGATAGCTGGTGCATCTGAAAATGATTTTTACATAAAAATGCTGGAAACTGCAACAGGGGATGTACGTACTGCCCTTATAGATAATTTGCGTTATGAACCTTCCAATTTTGACCTGCTTCTTAATATGGCAAAAAGGGAAAAAGGGAAAAATAAACAGTGTGTATTAAATTTAATAAGCCAAAAAGAAGACGGAAAGGTATATGATTTATTTAAACAGTTAATAAAGAAAAGCCCTGTCCAGGTTCTTTCAGCCCTCACTCCTGTTACAACAGGACTGGCTTCAAAGGTAATTGCAGAAACATGTATGGAACAGCTTCCTGGAATTATACAGGTAATAAAAGATAATGATAAAGATGGGATAGAGAAAAAGCTTCCGCCATTTTATTATATAGTTGAAACACTTGTTGGGAAACATGGCAAAGAAATATGTGAGTGTTACAAACAGCTTCTTTCTAATAGTAAAACTTTAGATAAAAATAGTAAATACAGGCCAAGGCTTAATGTATTAAACTACCCATTACATTCATCCTGTGACCCGTCATTTATGTATATAGGTGAAAATGACTTTAACATTTTCAGGCCGGAATACCACCCGCCAAAACCAGGTAAAAAATTAACATGGGAAGTTATAATTGGAAACCATATTGCACAATCACTTGCTGTATTTCCAGACAGCCAGTTAATGGAAATGGCAGAAAAGCTATATGAAAACAGTAATAAAAATATAAGCTTCCTGGCTGCCGCAGCATTTGCCAGAATACTTAAAGATAGTAACTGCACTGGCTGGTTTGATGAACAATTTACTAATATTAATGCACTAACTGAAATACAAAGGGCATTGTCTTATATAAAATGGGATAGTGAAACAAATGGATATATAACATATATGGAATTTAATACTTTGCTATATTCAGACAGCCGTAAGTCTGTTATGTATAAAATACAAATCCCACAGGCAGCAGAAATTAAAAACTGGATAATGGAACAAGGCAACGGGGCAATGGACCATATATTATATGGAAAAGATATTAAAAAACAGGCAAGAAAGGCATACAGCCTGGAATACCAGCGCATGGATGCTATATTAAATAAATGGATTGATACAACAGACCGTGCAGAATGTGAAAAATATGGAAGTTATTTCTACAAAAAGGCACTTGCAATCCCAGATAATACAGATTATTTAAGATATATGTTAAATTGCAGATATAATAAATGTAAAGGGCTTGGTACTGGATATGCCAGAAATTATAATAAAAACAAACAGATACAGAGGTGGCAGATAACTAATTACTTATTCCATCTTCCTGGAACTCTTGAAGAAATACATAAAGAAATTGATGCTGTTATAGAAATTATCAAGTCAGGTGAGGTAAAAGTAAATGGCTATAATTTGGGAACAGAAAAAACAGAAAGCTGGTTTAATACCTTAAAAACTCCTTCTAATTATGTAGCTTTAAGTCCAGATGGTTATAATGATAGTGAGGTGGATTAAATGATAGAAATAACTGAACAGCAGATTCTTTCACTTGCACCAAATGCCAATGCAGCATCAAATGGAAAGAAAATTTCCCAGAAGGGAGGTTTTGTTAAACTGGAACGTACCAGCGATAGTTTGCTTTATGTTGGCGAATGTAAAGGAAGCGGCAAAAATAATTATATTACATCCGCAGATTATATTGACAGGGCAAACCCTGTTTTCAGGTGCAGCTGCCCAAGCAGGCAGTTTCCATGTAAACACAGCCTTGCACTTTTATATGAGATTTTAAATAAAAAAGAATTTACAATCTGCGAAGTGCCAGAAGACATTATAAGAAAACGCAATAAAAAACTGGCAAGGGATAATAAAGCAGCAGAGGCAGCAAAACCTTTAAGTGAAATGACAGAGGAAGAACGCATAAAAGCTGAAAAGAAAAAAGCTTCGGCAGCAAAATCTGCTAAAAATGCCAGAACTAAAAAACTTAAAAGCCAGCTTGAAGGGCTCGCCTTAGTAGATAAAATAACAGACGGGCTTGTTATGGCAGGAATGGGCACTATAGGCGGTGCTCCTCTTAAAACATATAAAGACCTTGTAAAACAGATGGGAGATTATTATCTTACCGGCCCGCAAAGGCTGTGTAACGGGCTTCTTATTGAAATAGCACAGTTCCAGAAAGATGGCAGTGAAGAACATTATGATAATGCAATAGATATATTGAAGAAACTGCACGCCCTTAGCAAAAAATCACGCCAGTATATAGAGGACAAGCTGGCAAATGACAATACAGGGCTTGATGATAACCTGCTTTATGAAGAACTTGGCGGCATATGGAAGCTTAGTGAACTTGAAGAAGCTGGCAGGGGAATGGAGAATAAAAGTTTTGCACAGCTTTCATTCTGGATAGACTTTGACGCAGCAGCAAACCAGTATGCAGACACTGGCTGCTGGATTAACCTTGAAGACGGGCAGATTTACCTGAATTATAATTACCGCCCCCTTAAAGCTGTTAAATATATTAAACAGGAAGATTCTGTATTTGGTGTGGCAGATGTGCAAAGGGCTGCTGCATATCCAGGGGATGGCAACCTGCGTATAAGATGGGATAATGCCCAGATACGTGATTTAACGGAAGATGACTGCGCAAAAATAAAGAGTTTTGCATCACCTTCTATAAACAGTGAGGCAAAAGCCATTAAAAATACTTTAAAAAATGCACTTGCACAGCCAATGATTATAAAACTTATACAGTACAAAGAGATTACTAAATGTGATTATGGTTTTGTGCTGGAGGCAAAAGATGGCAGCAGTATTTTAATGGGCAACATGCCACAAATGGAGAAAACAACCACACGTATACCAATACTTCCTGGCAAGTATCTTTTAAAAGACCAGGTAATGCTTATGGCATTTTATTATAATAAGAAAAACCACAGGTTGCAGGCACAGCCGTTAAGCATTATTACTGATAAACAGATAATAAGATTATTATACTAATACTTTGGAGGGAAATATGGCTGAAGAAATATTAAGGCTGCCAGCAGAGCAGTTATTTAAGAAAGAAATTGACGCATTAATAGCAGCAGAAAAAAATCCTGTCCCGGCAGGCTGGAATATGTCGCCACAGTCAGTAAAAACATATATATGTGGCGGAAAGGTTAAAGGGACAAAAATTACGCCAAAATACATAGGGCATGAACGCCTTGTTGAAATTGCTATTTCTACACTTGTAACAGACCGTGCATTGCTTTTAATTGGAGAACCTGGCACTGCAAAAAGCTGGCTGTCAGAGCACCTTACAGCTGCAATAAACGGCTGTTCTACTAAAGTAGTACAAGGGACAGCAGGCACAACTGAAGAGCAGATTAAATATTCATGGAACTATGCAATGCTTGTTGCAAAAGGGCCTTCACTTGAAGCAATGCTTAAAAGCCCTGTATTTAATGCTATGGAAACAGGTACTATTGCACGTGTGGAGGAAATTTCACGTTGTGCTTCTGAAGTACAAGATGCACTTATATCACTGCTTTCTGAAAAACGCATATCTGTGCCAGAACTTGCACTTGAAGTACCAGCCAAAAAAGGCTTTTCTGTTATAGCCACGGCAAATACAAGGGACAAAGGCGTTAATGAAATGTCTGCTGCATTAAAGCGCCGTTTTAATATTGTAATACTTCCAGCACCTGCAACCCTTGGTTCTGAAATGGAAATTGTAAAGACAAGGGTATCACAGCTTTCTGAAAACCTTGATTTAAATGCAAAACTTCCTGAAGAGGATACAGTAGAAAAAGTATGTACAATTTTCAGGGAACTCCGTAAAGGTGAAACTTTAGACCATAAACAGAAAGTAAAGGGTACATCTGGTGTATTATCTACAGCGGAAGCAATCTCCCTTTTATGTAACAGCATGGCTCTTGCAGGCAGTTTCGGGAATGGCAGTATAACAGAGATGGATTTGGCATCTGCACTGCAGGGCGCTGTTATTAAAGATGAAGAAAAAGATAATGTGGCATGGAAGGAATATCTGGAAAATGTTATGAAGAAACGTGGTTCAGATTGGTCTGGACTTTACAGGGCATGTAAAGAATTAAATGGAGAATAATAATGGATAACCCAAATTTTTTCGGAATAAGGCATTTATCCCCGGCAGGTGCATATTATTTGCGCTGCTTCCTTGATGAAAAACAGCCAGAACTTGTACTTGTAGAAGCTCCTTCTGATTTTAATGATATTTTAAAAGATATTACAAGGGAAGAAACAAAACCTCCAGTAGCAGTCCTTGCATATACAAAGGAAGTGCCAGTAAAAACCATATTGTACCCTTTTGCAGAATATTCGCCAGAATACCAGGCAATACTATGGTGCTATGAAACAGGTACAGAATTACGTTTTATAGATTTGCCATCAGAAACTTTCTTAGCAATACCAGAACATGGTACTATAAGTACAGAAGGTGAAGAAAGCAGGAATAATGTATACAGCAGGCTTGATAAAATATCTGGTGAGGACGGGCAGGAAACATTCTGGGAACGCACAATGGAGCAGGCAAAAGACTTTGAGGCTTACCAGGAAGGCACACAAAGTTTTGGTGCTAATTTAAGAAGCCTTACAGAAGGAAAAGAAAATGACTGGGCTGAAACAGTATTACGTGAAGCATATATGCGCCAGCAGATTAAAGATGCCATAGATGACGGCATAAATCCAGGAAATATCGTAGTTGTAACTGGCTCTTACCATATAGAGGGTTTAAAGAACTGGCAGGATGGCGGCGGGGATTTCTCTAAAATGCCAAAAACTGAAGCTGTACATACACTTATGCCATACTCATATTACAGGCTTTCTACAAGAGCCGGCTATGGCGCAGGCAATAAAGCACCAGCTTATTATTCCCTTCTATGGGAAGGTTTTAACAGGAATGAACCAGAATATTCCGCTTATAGTTATATGGTTAAGCTTGCTGCATATCTTAGAAAAACCGGCAATCCTGTTTCAGCTGCCTCAGTTATTGAAGCAGTACGGCTTGCAGAAGCGCTTGCAATGCTAAGGAATGGCAGCAGGCCTGCACTCCGTGACCTGCGTGATGCTGCAGTAACCTGTATAGGTGAAGGGAGTTTTCCTGCAATAAGCATGGGTGTGGCAGATACCGAGATTGGCACGGTAATTGGCACACTGCCTGATGGTGTAAGCCGTACAAGCATACAGGAAGATTTTTACAGGCAGTTAAAGGATTTAAAGCTTGAAAAATACCGCACCATTGTATTACAGGATTTAATACTTGACCTGCGTGAAAACAGGCGTGTAAAATCTGAAAAATCTGCATTTATGGATTTACACAGGTCATTTTTCCTGCACCAGTTAAGGATACTGGGTGTAAGTTTTGCAAAGCTTGAAATAACAAACCAGGACAATGCCACATGGCAGGAGAAATGGAGCATACACTGGACACCAGAAGCAGAAATTGAACTTGTAGAATCTGCTTTAAAAGGTGATACCATTGCAGGTGCTGCCTCATTTGAAATGAAAGAACGTGTAGAAAATGCAGCCGGCATGGGACAGATTGCACTTGTTATAGAAGATGCCTGTTACTGTGGAATGGAAAAGGCCGCATGTTATGCAACAGCAGCATTACAGAAAATGGCAGTAGATACTGTATCTGTAGAAGAACTTGCAGAAACAGCACACAGGCTTTCAGTAATAATACAATATGGCAATATCAGGAAAGCAGACCCGGAGCCTTTAAAGCCAATGCTTTGCCAGCTTTTCTACAGGTCATGCCTTATACTTGAAAGTGCCTGTACCTGTGATGATACAGCAAGCAATATGGTTATAGAGGCAATTACAAAACTGGACAATGCAGAACTTGCACATGATTTTCTTGACAAAGAAGAATGGATTAAAGTTCTTGGCAATATTTCAAGGCATGATAATCTAAATACCAGGCTTTCAGGTTTTGCAGCAGCAATCCTTCTGGAACGTGGCAATATGGATACAGAACAGCTGCGTACAGAGGTATCAAGACGCCTGTCCGCTGGTACTCCGGCAAGCCTTGGGGCTGGCTGGTTTGAAGGCCTTGCCATGAAGAATAAATATGCTTTAATAGCAAGGCTTTCTTTATGGGAGAGCCTGAATGTATATCTTATGGCACTTGAAGATGAGGAATTTAAAAAAGCCCTTGTATTTTTAAGACGTGCATTTGCTGGTTTTTCAGCGGCAGAAAAAGACCAGATTGCTGAAAACCTTGGTGAAATACTTGGGTTAAACGGACAGGAAACCAGCGAAGCTGTCAATACAGTTCTTGATAAAGATTCACAGCAGATAATAGATAGTCTTGATGATTTTGATTTTGATATATAATGAAATTATACCAGAATTTAAGAAAGGAATTCTATGGAAATTAATGAGCAAATCCGCAGATGGAGGCTGGTCTTAGGACAGGAAAGTGAAGAACGTTTCTCTGGCATGGCAGATATATCCCTGTCTCCCGGGCAGGATTTAATGGACCAGGCACTTGCCGCCATATATAATTACAACCATACATGGCAGGGCAGCAATTCTTCCCAGGACAGCGGGCATGGGCCGTCAGACCCGCAGATAAGCCGCTGGCTTGGTGATGTAAGGTCATTATTTGATAAAGAACTGGTTAAGGTAATACAAAATGATGCTATAAACCGCTGCGGGCTGAAACAGCTGGTTTTAGAACCTGAACTTCTGGAAAATATAGAGCCTGATACAAACCTTGCTGCAACTATATTAATGTTAAAAGACCAGATACCAAAACGTTCCAAAGAAAGTGTAAGGGAATTTATTAAAAAAATTACAGAACAGATAAACAAACTTCTGGAACAGGATATAAAACGTGCTGTAACTGCCGCAGTAAATAAAAGAAAGCATTCACCAGTACCATCTGCCAAAGCACTTGATTTTAAAACAACAATAACACGCAACCTTAAACATTACAATAAAGAACTTGGAACCGTTATCCCAGAACATTTTTATTTCTTTGAAAGAAGCAGTATAACGGCAGCTAATAAATGGACAATAATACTTGATATTGACCAGAGCGGTTCAATGGGGGAATCGGTTATTTATTCCTCTATTATAAGCTGTATACTTGCAAGCATGGCAAGTATTAAAACAAGAATTGTTGCTTTTGATACAAATATTGTGGATTTAACAGAAAAAAGCAGTGACCCTGTTGACCTTCTGTTTGGCTTCCAGCTTGGCGGCGGTACAGATATTAATAAATCAGTGGCATACTGTGGACAGTTTATAGAAAACCCTTCAAAAACTTTATTCTTTTTAATATCTGACCTTTATGAAGGAGGAAACAGGGCAGCATTATTAAGGCGTATAGAAGATATGAAATCATCAGGTGTAACGGTTATAAGCCTTCTTGCACTGGCTGATGGCGGCAAACCTTACTGTGATGAACAGATGGCACAAAAAATCGCAGGGCTTGGCATACCATGCTTTGCATGCAGCCCGCAGCTATTGCCAGAGCTGCTTGAAAAAGCGTTAAAAGGACAGGATTTATCACAGCTTGCCAAAGCAGGTAAAAACAAAAAAACTGTCTGATATTATATGCACAGATTTACATATATTACTAAATAGTAAATCTGTGCATTATAAACTGTTTCTTATAATTCCAGCATATCAAAAGTATCTTTTTTTGCATCATAATAGTATACTTTTCTTGTAAGGATTTCTTCAGGGTCAAATGCTTTGTTTACCCTTTTTATACTGCTTAGTATAGTCCTTGGCGGGACAGTGTTTACACAATGTATCCTTGCTTCATGTATACTTGTAAATGCAACATAATAGCTTCCGCCTGCCATACTGGCGATTTTTTCTTTAACACCTGGATAAAACATTGCAATAGCCCCGTTTATCTGCTTAGTTGTTGTTACTGTAGGTGTCTGTAACTTCCCAAATGATTTCATTTTGCTTCCAAATGCCATAAATGCGCCTCTTTCATATGGCGGTTCCATACATTCATCTGGTGTAAAATACATTCTTGGCGGTGCTAGTACATAAGTATTAGTAAGCGCTGCCTCCCATACTTCTTCAAAATCCTTTCCCCATTTTCCAAATGTTTCTTTATGGATTTTAGTTGTACCAAGGCCTTGTACTTTATTCTCATACATAACAAGATATAATACTAATGCAATATCACCAATCTTCTTATATACAGCTTCCTTTAAACTATATTTATTATCTGTATAATTTATTGGACGTATAATTAACTTTTCCCTGGCTGCATTGTAATCATTTATTAATGATAAAACCCCTGTTTCAAATAACTGGTTGCTTAAATCTACATTATTTTTAACAACTTTCCATACAAATTTCCATCCCAGCTTTCCAAAATCTTCATATAAGGCATTTAAATCCAGACGGCACTGGTGTTTAACATCTTCTTCAGGACCATTGATATTAATTACCATAAAATCGCCAATTAATATATCTGATTCTTTTTTATGGTACCGTATATTGGTATCCCTTATAAATTTCTGTTCATTTTCATCATCTGGTGCACTAAATCCATTATTATAAATTTTTATATTGTCTTCCGAAAGACCCCATTCACTCTTTTTAGTCACCTGTTCCCACAATTCATCCTTAAATTCTTCATATGTCATTATAATAAACCATCTCCTCACAATAAAAATAAAGCTATTTACAATTTACCATATTATCCATAAATTGCAAATAGCTTTCACAAAATTTTATAATTATCTTATATTTTTATTTTAATTTCTTATTTGAAGAAAATACACCTGTAACCTTTTTAAATTTTCTCTATATATCTGCTTTCTGCATTTTTAACAAGCCATACATTATTTTCTGACAGATAAAACTTTATACCTTCATTATACATCTGCCTGCTATTTATTTTTAGAACAACTGGCTTTCCATGCCTCTTTCCAACATTTACTGCTGTTTCCTTATCCCATGATAAATGTACATACAGCCTTCCCATTGGTTTTAACCCTTCTTTTAAAATACCTGGAAGAAACCTTTCTGCAGTTCCATGGTATAAAAATTCTGGTGGTTCTTTCTCCTTTAATCCAACATCTACAGGTATGCTATGCCCCTGGTTAGCACGTACCAGTGTTTTATCATCATTAAAACTATAACGCCCTTTTTCATCAGTCCTTACAATTTCTTCTAAAATATCCATATCTATCTTATGTCCTGCCTTTTTTATCCCGGCAATTAACTTATTTACATCTGCCCAGCCATGGCTGTCAACATCTATTCCTATAACCCCTGGGTTATGCCTTAATATAAGGCTTATAAATTTACTGGTTTTATTATATCTTCCATTACTGTTATTAATTCTGCCCATATGCCCTCCTGTAATTTACATAACAAATTTATAAAAACATATTCTTATTACAGTTACTAAAACAACCATTATAAATGCCATGCAATACATCATATTATTTGCCTTATGTATATCGCATGGTTCCGGCCTGCGTATATCATCACCTATAGATGGCTTTTTTACAAGTTTCCCAAAATAACAGGCATCACCAAGAAGTTCTATTCCAAGTGCACCTGCACATACTGATTCTGTCTGTCCCGAATTAGGGCTTGTACTTTTATATCTGTCACGTATAAATATTTTCCATGAATTTCTGGTATCAAATCCAAGAATAAAGGCTGATATTACCATTAGAAGTGCCGATATCCTTGCAGGAATAAAATTAGCAATATCATCAAGCTTTGCTGCTGCCCTTCCAAAGTCAATATATTTGTCATTTTTATACCCTGCCATGCTGTCCATGGTATTAATCCCCTTATATAAAAACCCTGCTACAGCACCTCCAGAAAGCATATAAAACAATGGTGCAATTACACCATCTGATGAATTTTCCGCAACTGTTTCAACTGCTGCCTTTATAATGCCCTTCTCATCAAGGTTTTCTGTATCCCTTCCTACAATCATAGAAACATTAAACCTTGCCTTATCTATATCCCCTTCTTTAAGGGCACATTCAACTTTTGTACTTTCCGTCATTAGTGACTTTGCTGCCAGTATCTGCCAGCACATAATGCTTTCAATAAAAAGCCCTGCCAGAACATGCAGTTTATAAGCTGTATATAAAATACAGAATGGAATAAAAGCACTTAAAAACAACACAACAATAACCATTATAACGCCTTTTCTTCTCTTAACGGAAGAAGCATCACTTCCATCCAGCAGCCTGTCTGTGCAGAGTGTAACCAGCTTCCCAATTAACACTACAGGATGTGGCACTATAATATAAGGGTCTCCTAAAATTAAATCCAGTATATAACCATTTATAATGCTTATTGTAGTATAAATCATAATATAACAATACGCTCCTTTTCTATCTGGCCAAATCCTTTAAAATCCCCTTCTATGGAAATATCTGCCTTAAACCTGTATCCATGCCCATTACTGCACTGGTAATTAAAATAACTTCCTTCTCCTGCAAATGCTTCTAATACAGACATTATAGTACCGCCATGTACTATAAATGAAACAACAGCATTTTCCCTTAATTCCTCTTTTTCCTGTAAATCTGTGCAAATCTTTAACGCCCTTTTAAATCCTGCAATGCAGCGCCTTGAAAAAGTTTTTCTGTCCTCACCGCCTGGAAACTTTTTTGCCCCGCCGCTGCCAATCCATTCCTGGTATCTGGCATCCTCTTTAAGCATGGTATAATTTTTACCTTCAAACTTTCCAAAATCTATCTCTTTAAATTCATCTATAATATGTAAGCTGCCATATAATCCAGGATAAATTATTTCCGCTGTCTGTATACATCTTTTCATAGGGCTTGTAAAAATAATATCTGCTGCCGGGTAAATATTTTTATATAAATTATCCTTAATTTCCCTGATACCTTCCCTGCATAATCCTTCATCAGTTGTGCCAATATAACGTGATTCCAGGTTTCCTGCAGTCTTTCCATGCCTTATAAAAACCAGTTCCATCATTTTATAACCTGCCCTATCCCGCATATTATCCTTTCAACATGCCCTGCACAGGCAGCAAGCTGGCACATAACCCTGCCATGCAGTTCACGCCACTCCCTTTCTGCTTTATCTGCTGGCACTATCCCACTGCCTGCCTGGTCAGATATTATAATTATATCTTTTCTTTTTTCAATAAGCTGTTTTACAAAGTTATCAATTATTTCTGGTTTATCTGCATAATTCCTTACAAATTCATGGAAATGGTTAATTATTTTATAATTTCCATTATCTGATAAAGGATTAAGCCGTGCACCCTCTGTTACAGTTTCTTTTGGATACTCTTTTTTAGCAAGCACATATTCAAGCTTGCCCTGGCTGCTTCCTCCTATATAAACTTCCATGCAATCCTCCTATATAAAAGCACAGGCTGCTGCCCCTGCCATTTCACATAAACATAAAAACCACCCTGCAATGTCACCTGTAATCCCGCCAAATTCTTTATATGATTTATATTTGTAATATACAAATACAGCCAGCATAACACCAATTACAACTACTGCTTTTATATTATAAATGTAAAACATGGCTGCTGCTGTAAATAAAAATTCAATAACCAGCACAGCACAGGCTGTTTTTTTCTGTGTCGGTTTAGAAAATGCGTAAAGCATACCCTCTTTTCTGGCATTTTTAAACATTACAACTGACAATCCGCTAAGAATCCTTGAAAATATAAATGTACTTGCAAATAAAGGTGTTATATTATGACTAATCTCTGGAATTACCCCTATATAAACCATAAGGCAGGCGGCAAACATAATAACTGCAAATGCGCCAATATGTGCATCTTTTAATATTTCAAGCTTCCTGTCTGCAGGCTGGTATGAATGCAGTGCATCCATTGTATCCATATACCCGTCAATATGTATGCCGCCTGTAATAAGAATATTTATAATAATTACTGCTGCCGCCTTTGCCATATCCCCCATGCCATACTTATTGCAAAGCCAGAGCCACAGCCACTGGGCAGCACCTGTAAACACACCTGCAAGCGGGAAAAAACAAATTGAATACCTCATATCTTCTTCTTTCCACTCAAAATAAGGCACTGGAAACTTTGAATATGTCCCTAGTGCTATAATACAAGCTTTTACTAATGACATATATGTGCCTCCTGGTTTGCAACAATTACCGGGCATGAATATATAACTTCAATAACCTGTCCACTAACTTTTGCAAGATACCTGTTGGCCATTCCAAGAAGTTCTATATATTCCATTGTACTTTTATCATATATAATCCCGTCACAAAATATATCATTAGTTACAACTACAAGATTAGAAGCAATGCCTTTCAGTCTGTCTATACCTTTACATATTTTATGGTAAACTGTTTTTTTATCTCTTATGCCATTGCCAAACATTTCATTGGCTGCCAGGTTTGACATACATTCAAGAAGCACATTGCTCTTACTGTCCAGCTGGCATTTTTCAATATTATCATAACATTCAACAGTTATAAAACCTTTTCCTGCACGCAGCTTTTGGTGGCGGTTTATACGTTCTGCTGCCTCCCTGCCATATGGTTTCATTGTTGCAATATAATATAATTTATTATTTCCATCCATGCTGCCTGCTAACTCTTTAATAAGGTTTTCGGCATATTCTGACTTGCCGCTCCCGCTTCCGCCAATAACTGTAACCATCATTTGTCTGTAAACCTCTTATATTGTGATACATTAATATCTTCAAATGTTGTATTTTCCCTGTATACTTCCAGTACCATATCAAGCATTGGAAATAAAAGTACAGCCCCTGTGCCTTCACCTAATGCAAGCCCTGCGTTAATAACAGGATTAAGGCACAGCTTATCTAATATAAGCCTGCAGGCAGGCTCTTTGCCAGTATGTGACGCTATCATATACTGCTTACAGCCAGGTACAAGGTTTTCAGCGGCAAGTGCTGCTGTTGCTGATATAACACCATCTACAACTACTGGCATATGGTAAACTGCACCACCAATAAACACACCTGCAAGCCCTGCTATATCAAGCCCTCCGGCACAGCATAATGCCCTGAAAATTTCCTCTTTATTTTCTATCTTGCTGCCAAGCTGGTATTTTTCTATTGCATCCCGTATTACTTTAACTTTCCTTAAAAGCCCCTTATCACTAAGCCCTGCACCCCTTCCAGCCACTTTTTCTGCTGGAAGCCCCAGCATTACACTTGCAAGCACACTGCTTGTTGTTGTATTTCCTATACCCATCTCACCCGTAGCAATAATTTTATATCCCTTTTCTTTTAAATCCCCTGCAATACTTATACCTGCCTGTATTGCCTGCAAAAGCTCCCCGTCCGCCATTGCCTGTTCTTTTGCAAAATTAGCAGTACCATTTGCAACTTTCCTGTTTAAAAGCCCTTCTTCCTCTATATTATCTTTAATACCTATATCTACAGGAAATACATCTGCCCCTGCAATACGTGCCATACGGCATACACTTGCAATTCCTTTTGCCATATTGGCAGAAACAATGGAAGTCACTTCATGCCCTGACTGGCTTACGCCTTCCTCTATAATCCCATTATCTGCACACATCACCACAACAGCTTTTTTATCCATTACAACATCTGCATTTCCTGTAATTGCTGCAATCTGTTTAATAATATCCTCAAATACACCAAGCCCGTCCAAGGGTTTAGCAATCCCGTCCCAGTGCACCTGCGCACTGTTATATGCCTTTGTACCAGGTTTTTGTATTTTAATACTAAATAACTCTTCTTTGTCCATCTCTGCCCCTTCAGCCAATACTAACAATTAATTACATTCCCATACATTTACGTATGCTGTCCATATCCACATTATCCCTTATTGTATCCGCAAGCAGGTCATACTGCTGCTCTTTATACTCCATATAATTAAACTTTTTAATTCCGCTTATATCTGCATTTTTTCTTTCTGCAAGTGCTTTTACCATTGTATAAGCTATATCACCATTATCAAAAAGCCCATGTATATATGAACCATAAATATTACTGCTGCTTCCTGATATGTCAATACACTGCTGCCTCTTGCCTTCTGTATGCCCCATATGTATTTCATATCCCTTATATTCCATGCCAGAAAGCCCTGTAAAAATACCATTAACCCTTCCAAAGTGCCCGGATACCTGTACAGTTTTCTTTTCCCCGTTAAATACAGTATCAATATTAATAAAGCCCATTCCCCTTGCCATACCGTTTTCCTCCATGCCGCCAGGGTCACTAATTATATTGCCAAGCATCTGGTATCCGCCGCAAATCCCAAAAATTACACAGCCATTTGAATTTAATTTCTTAACTGCTGCTTCAATGCCATTCTGCCTTATCCACATAAGGTCTTTAATAGTATTTTTAGTACCAGGAATAAATACCATGTCAGGTTCTTTTAAATCTGGTGTCCTGTCCACATACCGGAGGGAAACCCCCTCAAAATTTTCAAATACGCCAAAATCTGTAAAATTAGAAATCTTTGGAAGCTTTATTACTGCTATATCTATAACCCCTGCACTTTTACGCACAGAAAACCTTCCAGACAAACTGTCCTCATCATCTATATCCACATTAACATAAGGGATAACACCAAAAACTGGTTTGCCACATTTCTCTTCAAGCATTTCCAGCCCTGGTGCAAGTATTGATTTATCCCCCCTGAATTTATTAATTAAAAGCCCTTTTATCCTTTTACGTTCATCCTCCCTGAGAAGTGCAATAGTCCCGTAAAGCTGTGCAAATACGCCGCCCCTGTCAATATCACCGGCAAGGAGCACAGGCGAACCTGCCATTTCTGCAAGTCCCATATTTACAATATCATTATCTCTAAGATTAATTTCAGCCGGGCTTCCAGCGCCTTCTATAACAATAATATCAAACTTGTTTTCAAGATAATCCAATGCCCGCATAATATCAGGAACCAGCTTTTTTTTATATTCAAAATAATCTTTTGCCTTCATATTGCAGACAGCTTTTCCATTAACAATAACCTGTGAACCCATTTCACTAACAGGTTTTAATAATACAGGATTCATATACACTTCTGGCTTAATACCTGCTGCTTCTGCCTGTACTGCCTGTGCCCGCCCTATTTCAAAACCATCTTCTGTGATAAATGAATTAAGCGCCATATTCTGTGATTTAAAGGGTGCAGTTTTATATCCTTCCCTTGCAAACAGCCTGGCAAGCCCTGTTACAATAAGGCTCTTGCCTGCATTTGACATAGTTCCCTGCACCATAATTTTATATGCCATATAAAAACCTCCGCTTATCTGGATTATACCAAAACGGCATTTGCAATTCAATATATACCTGTCTTAAATGTATTTTCTGTTTATTTTCTTGTTTTTTACAATGCAAAGAGTTATAATTATGGAAAGTTATTTACGGGGGCATATATATGGAGGGATTAATACATATTTATACTGGTACAGGAAAAGGGAAAACTACTGCTGCTGTAGGACTGGCAGTACGTTTTGCAGGAAGCGGCGGTAAAGTCTT
The DNA here is from genome assembly GCA_910577825.1 of uncultured Lachnospiraceae bacterium. Taxonomy (GTDB): domain Bacteria; phylum Bacillota; class Clostridia; order Lachnospirales; family Lachnospiraceae; genus Butyribacter. Next base: position 47,956 of record CAJTOK010000002.1, read on the forward strand.
ATTTACCCAGTTTCTTAAAAATGATAATTCAAGTGAACTTTATGCTTTAAAGCAGATTACTAATATAGAATTTCTCCCTTCATGTAATTACTTTGGGTTTACACATTCAATGACCCCTTTAATAAAAGAAAAAGCACAGAAACATTATACAGATTACCTTGGAAAAATAATTAATAAAGTTTTATCTGGCAATTACGGGCTGCTTATACTTGATGAAATAATTGCGGCAGATAACAATGGCTTGATATTACACGGGCAGCTTACAGATTTCTTAAAAAACAAACCAGATTATCTTGAAATTGTACTTACAGGGCGCAGCCCGTCACAGGATTTACTTAATGCCGCAGATTATATATCTGATATACACAAAATTAAACACCCGTTTGATAAAAATATTCCTGCCCGCATGGGTATTGAAAAATAAAACAATAACAGCAGTGAGGCAATTTATGAAAATACAGCTTGAAAATGTTACACCCGCTGGAATAGAGAACAGAAGCATGGAAATTATTTCACAGGAACTTAGAAGCCGTGGAATAATTTTAGACCAGAAAAAAGCTCCTGTTATAAAGCGTGCAATACACGCATCTGCTGATTTTGACTATGCAGAAAACTTATATTTTTCAGATAATGTAATCCCACATACATTAAACCTTTTAAGAAATGGAACAAGTATTGTTACTGATACCAAAATGGCTTTATCTGGAATAAATAAAAAAATATTACTGGAATATGGAATTGGAATTTATAATTTTATAGATGATAAAGATGTTGCAACAGCAGCAAAAAAAAATAATACTACACGTTCTGCTGCCTGTATAGATAAGGCAGTGTCACTTAGAAAGCCTTTTATATTTGTAATAGGAAATGCCCCTACTGCACTTATACGCATATATGAACTTTACAGTGAGGGTCTTTTGAAACCAGAACTTATAATTGGTGTCCCTGTAGGGTTTGTAAATGTAGTACAGGCAAAGGAATTAATTATACAGACAGGGCTTCCCTGCATAATAGCAAGAGGGCGCAAAGGCGGCAGCAATATAGCAGCAGCAATATGCAATGCCCTTTTATATATGTTATAACCAGGAGGATAATCCAGCCATGAAAAACGGGATTCTTGTAGCAAGCTTTGGAACTACATATAAAGAAGCAAGGCAGCTTTCACTTGAAGCAATAGAACATGCAGTTTATTCTGCATTTCCAGATTTCACTGTATATGAGGCATATACAAGCAATATTGTTAAAAAACGCATACAGGAAAATGAGGGGCTTTTTATACCCGGCATTCCACAAGCCCTCCAGAATATGTATAAAGATGGCATTAAAAATATTTATATACAGCCAACACATATGATTCCCGGTATGGAATACGGTAAAATACTTAACCTTGCCAGCCAGTACAAAAATAAATTTAATGTTTTAAAAATATCAGAGCCACTGCTTTCTTCCCAGGAAGACTTCAGCCTGGCAGCAGATATATTAGATAAGCACTATAATTTTAAAAACCTTGAAAGTGACAGTGCCGCTGTCCTTATGGGACATGGAAGCGGGCATGATGCTAATAAATGTTATATACAGTTCCAGGACACATTAAAACAGAAGGGATTTTTAAATGTATTTGTTTCAACAGTGGAAGGAACTCCCTGTTTTGAAACTTCGTTAAACATTTTAAAAAATTATAACTTTAAAAATATAACTTTAATACCTTTTATGGTGACTGCTGGTGACCATGCACATAATGATATGGCAGGCAATGAAAAAAGCTCATGGAAAAACAGGCTTATAAACCTAGGCTATAATATTAAAATTATAACACAGGGGATTGGAGAAATTAAAGAAATACAAAACCTTTACGTGTCACACCTTAAAAACGCAATTAATAATAATTTTTAGAAAGGCTTTATTTATATGTATTCTGGATACGTTTATAAAAACCATAAAAAGTTAAGGTGTGGGTATACAACTGGTACATGTGCTGCCGCTGCCACTAAAGCCGCTGTAAGAATGTTAATTACCAGAATACCCGTTACAGAAATTATAATTAATACTCCAAAAGGCATAAATTTACAACTTAAAATCCTTGATATTAAAATAACAGGCCAGTCCGTAAGCTGTGCAGTAAAAAAAGATGCTGGTGATGACACCGACTGTACAGATGGCATACTTATCTATTCAAATGCCAGTTTCCTGCCATCAGGCATTGTAATAGATGGCGGGAAGGGCATAGGACGCATAACAAAACCAGGGCTTGGACAGCCAGAAGGCGCTGCTGCAATTAACAGTGTCCCAAGAAAAATGATTACACAGGCCGCACTTGATGAACTTGAAAATGCCGGGCTTGAAACCGGGCTTGAAATAATTATATCCGCACCAGAAGGCGTGGAACTTGCCAAAAAGACTTTTAACCCCAGGCTTGGAATTGAAGGCGGCATATCCATACTTGGCACAAGCGGCATAACAGAACCTATGAGTGAAAAAGCATTAATTGATACAATTTATGTGGAAATGAAACAGAAAAAAGCACAATACAGTATCCACCAGGTGCTTTTAATATCGCCTGGCAATTATGGAAAAAACTTTGCCAGGGACACATGGGGCATAGACCTTGGACAATGCCTTAAATGCAGTAACTTTATAGGTGAAACCCTTGATATGGCACTTATGCTTGGCTTTGAAAAAATATTGTTTACAGGGCATATTGGAAAACTTATAAAAGTAGCAGCTGGTATTATGAATACACATTCACGTATAGCAGATGCCAGAATGGAAACATTATGTTCATGCGCCGTCCTTGCAGGATGCAGCATAAAAACCGCACAGGACATACTTTTGTGCACTGCCACAGATGAAGCCATATCTTTACTAAAAGAAAATAATATATTAAATAAAACAATGGATATTATGCTTGGCCGGATTATATCCAATATGAAGAACAGGACAGAAAACCAGATTGAAATTGAAGTAATAGTATTTTCAAACCAGTCTGGCATACTTGCAAAATCTGGCAGGGCCCTGGAATTTATAGAACTAATTAAAAGACAACACTATTAATTTAAAAATAAGAAAAGGGGAAAAACATTGAAAAAGGGAAAATTATATGGTACAGGCACAGGCCCCGGTGACCCTGGCTTAATAACATTAAATGCTGTTAAAGTAATTGAAAAATGCAGTTATATTGCAGTACCGAATAAAATTAAAGAAAATTCAGCCAGTTATAAAATTGCACTTGCTGCACTGCCACACATTAAAGATAAGAACTGTATCTGTGTAGAAATGCCCATGTCCAAAGATAAAAAACTACTGGAAGAAAGCCATATAAAAGCGGCTGATGCCATCGCTTCTGTACTTGATACAGGAAATGATATTTCATTCCTTACAACCGGTGACCCGTCAATATACTCAACTTATATTTATATACATAATAAAATAAAGGCTATGGGCTACCAGACGGAAATTATTAGCGGAGTGCCATCATTCTGTGCTGCTTCTGCACTGCTTGGCAGAGGGCTTGTAACAGGCTCTTCCCCGCTTCATATAATACCATCAGTTTATGGCATAGATGAAGCACTGGAACTTAAAGGTACAAAAGTATTAATGAAAGCAGGCAGTAAAATGCCATCAATCAAAGAGCAGTTAAAACAAAAGAATCTTTCTGTTACTTTCGTTGAAAACTGCGGGCTTGAAAATGAACATATATACACTTGTATTGACGATATACCAGATAATCCAAGTTACTATTCACTTATTATAATTACGGAGGAATAATTTATATGGTTAATTTCGTTGGCGCAGGTCCTGGTGCAAAAGACCTGTTAACTATACGTGCTTATAAACTTATTTCTAAAGCTGGTGTAATTATTTATGCTGGTTCACTTGTAAACCCAGAACTGCTTGGATATGCAGATGATACATGTAAAATTTATAACAGTGCAGCAATGACACTTGAAGAAGTTATAGATATAATGGCAGATGCCTGCAGCAAAGGCATTGAAGTAGTAAGGCTGCATACAGGCGACCCATGTATATATGGTGCAATAAAAGAGCAGATGGACAGGCTTGATGAACTGGGAATACCATATGCCTGCTGCCCTGGTGTAAGTTCATTCTGTGGTGCTGCTGCCTCATTAGGAATTGAATATACACTTCCTGGCATATCACAGAGCGTTATAATTACACGTATGGAAGGACGGACATCTGTCCCTTCCAGGGAAAGCATAGAAAGCTTTGCGGCACATAATGCAACAATGGTTCTTTTTTTAAGCACAGGAATGCTTGGCAGGCTAAGCCAGAAACTTATATCTGGCGGATACCATAAAGATACGCCAGCTGCAATAGTCTATAAAGCAACATGGGACGACGAAAAAAAATATATATGTACAATAGATACCCTTGAAGCAACAGCACAGAAATATAATATTACACGGACTGCACTTATTATAGTAGGAAATGTCTTAACCCCTGTAATATACAGCCGTTCAGAACTCTATAACCCCCGCTTTGGAACAGGTTATAGAAAGGCTTCAACACCAGAAATAAAAAACCCTGAAAAAATTTAAAAAAAATGAAAAAAACTTATTGACAAATACGGTAACATGATATAGAATATTACTTGCGTCACAGGTAGGACATGGAAAATCCAAGTAAAACGGGGTGTGGCTCAGTTTGGCTAGAGTACCTGATTTGGGATCAGGGGGTCGCAGGTTCGAATCCTGTCACCCCGATTGGTGGCGCATAACTTAATAATGAAGGCATAGATATTTTATAAACAAGGTAGTGCTTTCATATATGTGCGGGTGTAGTTCAATGGTAGAACACCAGCCTTCCAAGCTGGATACGTGGGTTCGATTCCCATCACCCGCTTTTATATATGTGCCAGTAGCTCAGTTGGATAGAGCAACGGCCTTCTAAGCCGTGTGTCGGGGGTTCGAATCCCTTCTGGCACGTTACCAGTATATAGTAATATCTGCTGGCTCTTTATTATATATGGTGGGTATGGCGCAGTTGGTTAGCGCGCCAGATTGTGGCTCTGGAGGCCGAGGGTTCGAATCCCTCTATCCACCTTTATAGTCCTTGTTTTAACAACAGGGATTTTTTTCTACTATATTGGGCCATCGCCAAGCGGTAAGGCACAGGACTTTGACTCCTGCACCCGTGGGTTCAAATCCCGCTGGCCCAGTTTTAAGAACACTTGGAATTATTAGCTTCCAGGTGTTTTTTAATTTCTAAAACACTTCAAAAAACGTCTTTGGTAGACATTTTGGTAGACATTCTGGCTGGCATTTCAAGAACCTTTGTCATAATGAATGTCTGGTATACAAATTTTATATTGTTGCATTTGGCAGATATCTGGCAGAATAGAAAGGATGTAACAAATATGGCAAGAAAAGTAATAGAACGTAATATTTCATATGATGATATCAGGAAAAAATACTATGTTAATCTGGATTATGGTGTTATTGATTGAAAAAGGAAGAAAAAAACAGAGGTATTCACTAAAAAATCAGATGCCAGACGCAGATTAACAGAGTTCCAGCACCAAAAAAATACAACTGGAATAGCTGCCCCATCTTATGATACACTGGCTGACTGGCTGGACTACTGGTTAGAAAATATTGTAAAAGTTAATAATGAAGTTACTACCTATGAATCATATAAAAATATAGTAAAATACCTTAAAGCTGGTATGGGTGGAATAAAACTCCAGAAACTAACTGCAAGAAGAATACAGCAGTATTATAATGACAGAATCCAGGGCAAAGGTGGAACAAAGTTATCAGGTAATACAGTAAAAAAACACCATACACTCTTAAAAACTGCATTAAAACTGGCTGTGAAACAAGGTATCATTTATAAAAATCCTGCTGATATGGCAGAACCGCCAAAGTACACTAAACCAGAAATTTCAGTTTATAGTGTAAAGGAAATTAAGCAGTTGTTTGGTGTTGTAGAAGATGATATTATTTTAAAAACTGCTGTTTCACTAGCGGCATTATTAGGTCTGCGGCGTGAAGAAATCTGTGGGCTTAAATGGTCTAATGTGGATTTTGTAACTAAAGAAATACACATAATAGAAGCAAAAACTATTGCAGGTTCGGATGTAATAGAAAAAAGCACTAAAAATTCTTCTTCTAACAGGACATTATATATGGATGATTATTTATGCCAGATATTATCAGAGATTAAACAGCAGCAAATAGAAAACAAAAATTTTTTGGGTGACAGATACAATGAAAATGATTATGTAGAAGTAAATGAAACTGGCAAACCAGTTAATCCAGGCTATCTGTCCTCCCGTTTCCGCAAGTGCATTGTTACTAATGAACTGCCACATATTACATTACATGGATTAAGACATTCTGTTGCATCAATAGCAAATGAAGCTGGAGTAACATTATTTAACATTAGTAAAATGCTTGGACATAGCAGTCCAGATTGTAGTGGTCAAGCATTTTTGTAACACTTATGGCTAAAAAATCTCTTTTTATTTGGGGACAGCATCGTATCATTAAGATGCTGTCCGAGTCTGGCAGGGTGTACGATATCCGTTATAACTATGGGGACGAACATGGTTATAGGTTATATATGCAAACTCTTCTACCGCTTGATAAAGTGTTTCCTCTGTCCGAAATTCATACAGGTTTGTACATTCGTTTTTTAATGTGTTGAAGTATCTCTCCATTGGTGCATTATCATATGGATATCCGGCTTTACCCATACTCTGTGTCACATGAACAGATTCGCAAAATTCCACAAATGCCTTTGATGTAAACTGAGTACCTTGGTCACTGTGGAGAATTAGCTCTCTTTTGATCGGCGGCTGTGAATCCAGTGCTTTCTGTAGAGTGCGGATTGCAAGGTCACTGGTGATGTGGCGCTCTGTGATACTTGCAATAACACTCCTGTCATAGAGGTCTATAATGGTGCAGTTATACCGCACTTCATGGTTGTTAAGGAACAGATAAGTAAAATCTGTACACCATTTTTGGTTGACTCTTTCCGCAGTAAAATCCTGATTTATTTTGTTTTCGAACACTTTATGTGCTTTACCACGTTGATAATCAGGCTTTTTCGGGCGCACAATAGAATACAGACCAAGTTCTGTATTCATGTATTTGTGTATGGTCGCAGGGCTATATTCATACCCCCTGCGTGCCAGATAGACTGTCATGCTCCTGTAACCATCAACTCCATTATGGCTATGATAGATTGCTTCAATCTGTTCCATGACTTCTGATTTTTGGGTATAATAATCCGACTTCCGATGTTTTCGGTAGTTATAATAAGCATTGGGACATATGGAAAGCCGTCTGAGTAACCAGCGGACACCAAATTCCTCATAATATTCATCTATAAATCGATAAGCCTCTAACCGATTTCCTTCGCAAAGAATGCCGCCGCTTTTTTAAGAAAAGGTTCTCCTTACGCAATTCCTCAACTTCTTTTTTTAGATTGAGAACCTCTTTCATGTTATCGTATTGGGCTTTTGATTCCGGGCTTATCTGGCATTCATTGCGGAACTGTTTACACCACGCAGAGATGGCAGCTTTAGATACACCGTATTCTGCTGTGATGCTTTTGTAAGTACGTCCTTCTTTCTCATGGAGACGGACAATCTTCTTTTTAAATTCAGAAGTGTAGTTTTGTGACATAATGCTTACCTCTTTTCTTATAGTTTTAATTATATCTCATTAGCCACTCCTGTTACAACTTTATTATAGCATATCAAGCAGGGCTTATAGACCAGCTTGGTACTGAAAAGAAGAAGATTGGACAGGAAATAAAAACTTATATGGATAAGGCAGAATATGCAGAGAATGAAAATTTCCTTGTTTCATGGAAAAACAGCACTACAAACAGGATAGACACAAAAAAGCTTAAAGCCCAAATGCCAGATATTTATGCCAGGTTTTTAAACACTGTAAAAAGCAGGAGGTTTATTGTAAAGGCTGTATAAAAACAATACTTGAATGGCAGACAGCATCTTGTTATAATAATATTCAAAGTAAACCTGGTAATATTATAGCCTCTCGGATTCTCACCAGATAGTCTGAGAGTAAAATTTGACAACTGAATATTGTGTGATTTTGGAAAGATATCAAATAAACATTAAAAAAAGGGCGCACTTATCCCTTGGAAATTAATGTGATTTTTTTGAAAATGTGGTATGATTATTTTGTATTGGCAATTCGTGAGAACGTAAAAATGGTTTCTACACGGGTTGGCATTTTCCATGCATCAAGATGTTGGAGCATCATGATTGCATAGAGGCGGCAGTACCACATCTTAGAGGAACGGTGTCTGCCGTCTTCTAATTTATAATCTATTTTTTCCCGTTTATTTGACCTCTCCACAGATGTCCGTCTGTTGTACTCCAGTTTCCATTCCTTACTGTCTCTTGGTGGTATGTTAAAAATCCTTGGATTGTCTTTTTGCTGGATATGTACGGTCCTTCCGTATTTTGAATCTGAGCAGGGGTGTCCACAGAAACAACCCTTCTTCCGGTTTGCAAGAGGACAGCGGTATTTTTCGCGGTGTTTTGCTTTTTCCACACCATCGTGGTGCATGCGTAAGCCCAATTTACAGACAGGGACACCATCTTCATCTATGGTAAAGTCATCTTTATATTTGAAGTGCCCTGTATGGCCGGGATTGAGGTCAATAAAAGGGGTGATGCCGTTTGTTTTGCAGTATTCATAAAGTGGGTAAGCATCATGGGCGGAATCCAGCAGTAGTTTTTCAATATGAAATCCAGGAAGATAGGATTTCATAGCGAAAAAAGTATGCAGGAAGGAGAGCAGGTCATGCCTGGAAGCACGTTCAAGCATTGGAAAAACAGGAAGGCCGTTTTCAGAATCAGAAGCAACAAACATGTAAAGATGGTATCCAAAAAAATATTTATTTCTGGAAGAATCCCATCCCCAGTTGCAGTCTGGTTGTGAAAACTTCCGTTTGCAGCCACAGCCAGAGCCTTTTGGACAGCTGCAAATCCTTTTGGAGCGTTCAAGCCTTGCGGTTTCCAGAGGGGTTCCGTCACCGGCAAGTGAAAGGTGGCTTGGATGAACCAGCCCCCTGCGGACGGATTCATCAAGGAACTGGGCTTTATACAGCCGGAAGATAAGATAAAACGGATTATTGTTTGGAAGGTGGATGCGCTGCATAAGTGGAAGGAGTTTTGCAGCGGCACTGTCCGTGTCGCAGGGAGTTTTATCACCACGTTTTTTACCTTTTTCAGGTTTTGGTTTTTTATGCTTAATCTGGTTGATGTAGTTGTCTTTGCCAGACTGCCATAACCGGTTAAAAAAGTCATAAAAAGTCCCAACGCCTGGAGTGTCATCAACAGAAAAACCGCTGAGGATGGCGTACAAAGGGGTTATTTTAAGCAGCCTGCACCATTGGGTAATGGAAGTTACCCCAAGTACGATTGACAGAAGATAGGAACGGAGCAGGCAGGAAGGGAAACGTGTGGCAGGTTTACCAAGCAGGGAATAAAACTCCTGCATGATGGTATCCGTTTCAGAGAGATCAAGATACCAGAATTTCACAATGATATCCCATGTTTGTTTAGGAACAACAAAGGGGTCAGGGAATAAAGAGAGGAATTCAGACACAAAGGTGTCCTGGTAGGCGGTATGGCCGCCATAATTAACAGGTAACATAAAAATCATCTCCAATCAAAAAATGCTTGCCGGCTACGCCGGGGTGAAAAGTGCTTTTTTAATTAAGAGGCGCGAAGCGCCGCATTTTTTGACTGGTTTGTCAAGTGTTTTTGGCAAAAAAGTGGGGGAATTTTTATAAAACTGGGTTTGAAAGCCGCAGAAAATAAGGGTTGGAGAATCCGAGAGGCTATTATTTAAAACAGGAGGTATCATTATGTCAAAAAGAAAAGAGATGGCAATGGCAATGCTTAAAGATATGCCAGAAGAAAAAATAGAGTTTGTAATAGAGTTTTTCCAGCAGTTAGAAACAAGGACAGGAAGAAAGGAGAAAAAACTGACACCTAAAATAAAAGCTTTTAACCAGCTTGAGAATATAAGAAAAAACTTTCCTGAAAATATTGTTATTGATTATGACAGGGAATTAGCGGAGGCAAGGGATGAAAAATATAACAGTGCTGGTTGATACAAATGTATTACTGGATTACCTTACTACAAGGAAGCCATATTTTAATGATTCATATGCTATACTCCTTATGTGTGCAGAAGAAAAGATAAATGGTTATGTTGCATTCCATTCAATACCTGATATTTATTATATTTTAAGAAAAACGCATGATACAAGGGTAAGGAGGGAAATGTTACTTGGAATTTGCAATATATTAACTGTAACAAGTGCAAGCCATGAAAGTGTTATAAGTGCAATAAAAAATGATATGTTTAAAGATTTGGAAGACTGTTTACAGGATAAGTGTGCAGCAGAGATTAATGCAGACTATATAATTACAAGGAATATAAGTGATTTTAAAAGTTCAAAAGTAAAAGCTGTAACACCAGAACAGTTTTTAAGCATAACAGGGCAGTTGTAAAAAATTCAGTTGATAAAAATAAACAATAAAAACGCTGGTTTAGTTAAACTGGCGTTTTTATTGTTGCAGTTATAATGGAACGGAGGGATATATATGGTAAATAAGACCATACGCCTTTTAAGGGCAGATGAGATTGAGTGCAGGGTATCATCTATAAGTAAAAATGGTGTGAGCCTCCTGCTTTACAAAGATGCAAGGGTAGACCAGAGGATACTTGATGAAACATTTGGCATATTCGGCTGGAAAAGAAGCCACCAGTGTATTGATGGGAATTTATATTGTACAGTAGAAGTCTTTGATAAAGAAACAGGGATATGGGTTTCAAAGCAGGATGCAGGAAGTACAGGCAAATCAGAAAAAGAGAAAGAAAAATCGCAGGCATCGGACTCTTTCAAGCGTGCGTGCTTTAACTGGGGCATTGGAAGGGAACTTTACACAGCACCTTTTATATGGATACCAGTATGCAGAGGATATAAAAAAGCTAATTCAAAAGATTTTATGTTGCTTCTATATGCGGAAACAGAATTAGATTATTTACTTGTAATAGATATTACTAATGATGATACACCACCATTATATTTCCAGGGAAATTCAGATAATAATTATACTGCTAAAATTTTATATGACCAATTTAAATATGCTATTGAAAAGGAAATAAATATATAGAACAAGCAATAAAAAATTTAGAAGGGAGAATTATAATATGAGTAAAAAAGGCATTCCAAGTATGGATGAATTGTTTAATGAAAATATTCCTGAACGCAATGAATTAGAAAAGTGTTCTTTTAACCCTGCAAATTATCACGAAATAAAAGATATAGAAGAATGTTTAAAAAAACATATGGAAATTTCTGTTACTGATAAAAGTGCTTATAAAAATAAACGTAAACAAAAAACGCAAAGATACAATATTAATAAAAATATATATATCGGCTTATATTATGAAGATTCTAAAACAGATATATCAAATGATACTTTGATTGTAAATAGTGATACCTCTAAAAACAAGCATAAAAATAAACAAAAGCCTGAAGGATATAATAACAAAAAAAATATATACCACACTGGTTTAGCTTTTAAAGAAGTCCGAATGCAGGAAATTGAAGAAATTATAATAGAAAAAGCTAATATCTGTATTATATATGGAAACTTATGTATATGGAATGGACACTATTACCGCCAGCTTAACCGCCAGCAATTCGCACAAGAAGTAAGAAAATTAATTCCTCCTGATAAACAAAAACAAATATCAAGGTATAGCAGAATAAATGAAGCATATGAATACATGCTTGCTAATGATAGCATTAAAAATAAATTTACAGATAATCAAATTGCTGCTGCAAAAAGAATGATAGTCTTTAATAATGGCATATATGATGCAAAAAAGGGCAAATTACGTGAATTATCATCATTTTATCCTGTTATTTTCAAAGTTGATGCTGATTACAGGGGAGAAAGAAACTTAGATACAGAGAATATGGATAAAGTTATTAATAATGCGTCTGGAAATGATGAAGATGTATTAGAATTATTTTACCAGGTATTAGGTTATATTATTTCACAGGGAATTGATGCTAAGAAATTTTTTGTCTTTGCTACAGCTTCTGATAGTGGAAAAAGTATTATTGAAGAATTTTTAGGACGGTTGTTAGGAGAAGATAATATTGCAACTGTTCCTTTAAATAATCTGGGGTCAAGGTTTGCTATTGGCAGTATACAAAATAAAATACTAAATTATAATATGGATTTACCTGACCAGGAATTAGATAATAATTCTGTTCAAAGACTGAAACAACTTACAGGAGATTAAAAAATAGACTGTGAAGAAAAATATGTACAAAGTAAAACCATAGAACACCACTGCAAGTTTCTCTTTGCCAGTAACCATCCGGTACGTTTAAAGTATAAAGACAACGCATTTTATGAAAGACTTGTACCTGTTCCATTTATTTATTCTACATGTAATGAAGAGAAAGATTATAATCTGCCCCAAAAACTGTGGAAAGAGCGCCATGCTATTGCAACTAAAGCAGCATTAGCATACCACCAGTTATATAATAATAATTATATTTTCAAAAAACCATATATAGCTGAAACAATAGTTAATGAATGGAGAAATGATGGCAATAATTACTTTTACCAAAAATTCTGGGAAGAAAGGTGTGAACTGGAATATGGACAATTTTTGCCAACAGATATTGCTTTTAAAGAGTTCCAGGACTTCTGTATGGAATATGGAAAGGTAATATCTAATGAAGAAAAAATAAATTTTTCAAAGACTTTCCGAAAGTTATTTAATCTGGAAAATAGTAAAAAGCGTGTAAGAGGGTATTCATCACCGGTTCATGGATATATTGGAGTAAAATTAAAGCAGGCTATTATAATTTAGTATTAAAATACAGGTATTATACACTATCGCAGTTATAGTAACTCATGTAATTTAATTTACATATTATATATTTATATAGACATAGAAAGGAGATTGTTATTATGGACAAAACAGTATACACAGTTGCAGAAGTACAAAAACTATTAGGAATTGGCAGAGGTTGTGCTTATCGTTTATGTAATGGACAAGCTTTTGTAGTAAAAAAGGTTGGGCGTAGCATTTTAATTCCTATTAAATCTTTTAATGAGTGGTTATATTCTGATAATAAAGAACTACCTGTATCTGAAGAAATTTAATAAATACCACTAGAGCAGAAAAATAATAAAAAATTATTGTGTTATGGGGAGCTGTGTCTGGTACACAGCTCCATTTTTAACATAATGGAGTTTATTTGTCCGTTCCTTGTTACAAAGATAAAACTAAATACAAATACAGGTGTAAAAATTGCATAATGAAACAAAATATGTTATTATAGACACATGTTCAGACTAGTTTAAAATTATTTTAAGTGAGGTATAATTTTAAAAATTGTACAGATAAAAATATATGTTATCATATGTTGCCTTTAAAAGGAGGTGTTTCCATTATGACTGCAAAGGTTTTTCAAAATGGCGGATACCAGGCTGTAAGCCTGCCAAAAGAATATAATTTTGAACAGGGTGAGGTTACTATTAATAAGATAGGTGATATAGTATTTTTAATGCCAAAAGACAGTAAATGGCATGGATTATTACAAAGCCTGGGATTATTTTCCAGTGATTATATGTCAGAAAGGGAACAGGGGGTATTACAAGAAAGGGAAGAATTATGAAATATATGTTAGATACTAATACATGTATATTTGCAATTAAACAAAAAGGAAATGTCATTGCTAACCTTATGAAATACAAGCCAGAAGATATATGTATTTCTTCTATAACATACGCAGAGCTTGTTTATGGGGTGGAAAAAAGCCAGGCGAAGGATAAGAACAGGTTTGCCCTTACATTGTTTTTGTCTGATATCCAGGTTATCTTATATGATGATAATGCAGCACAGGAATATGGCTATATAAGGGCAGATTTACAACAAAAAGGAATACCTATTGGACCTATGGATATGCTGATTGCTTCACATGCAAAGGCACTGGGTATTACCATAGTTACAAATAATACAAATGAATTTAAGCGGGTAAGTGGTCTTAAATTAGAAAACTGGTTATAAATTCACTTTAGAAAATAATTTAATCTCATTAAGCAAGCCGCCAATGCCTGCTTGCCTGTAATCTTTGGTTGCTTGCAATGCGGATTGCGGATATTTGCTTAACAAAATTTTTGGTATAGGATGGAACTAAAGGCACAATACAAAATTCTGGTAGACATTTGGTAGACACCAGCTTTTTGAAACTGCTTGGAACACATAATATTTGTATGAAATACCAAAATACCATAAGACAATAAAATCAGGTGTTAATAATAGAAAATACAAGGCTTAACGGTAATTGGAAAATACCCAGGGATATTGCATGGAAATTACAGTACAACTCTTTGACTCCTGCATCCGTGGGTTCAAATCCCGCTGGCCCAGTTAAACACACCTGGATTATCTGTTCCAGGTGTGTTTTATTTACCAGGAAGCCCGCTTTTTTATAGAAATATATACCATATTTATAATAAACGTCATAAATAAAAAAATTAAATATAACTATGGAAACTGCATAATAAAATATGTTACTATAGATACATGTTTAAATTGGTTTGTATTAAAATATAATTTTAAAAATTGTGTACTTTATAATATATACATTATCATGCGTTATCTATAAACTGATAGTTTTGACAATAAACCAGAACCAAAAATAAACCCATGCCAAAAAGATAATGCTCCAATAGCAGATGCTTGTATAGTTACTTTTTCATATATAATTGAAAAATATGTGAAAGATAATTACGAATTAGAACAAACCGGACAATCTGTAGCTGTTACTGGCAATCTGCCAATACTATCTTATATAATTACATAAAATAGAACATATAGAAACAAGTCTGTATGCTCTATTTTATATAAAAAATGCTTGCCTGGCGGCAGGGGTTTAATATGTTTCTTTTTCCTGGTTTTCTATATTTTTATATTTATTTATTATATCACATACCTGTTTATTAGTTTTCTTTAATTTCCCTAATGGTTCTTCTATACCGTTTGCTGTGCCTTTCCTTAATATTTCAACAACTGGTATTGTTGTTTCAAGTATTTTGTTAAACCCATAGTTGCCAGATAAGCCTTTAAGTGTATGCGCCCTTTTAAAAGCGGTTTCTATATCACCTTTCTCAAGACACTCTTCCAGCTGGGAAAGGTTTTTGTCACAAGTGAACCTGTATAAAAACTGTTCATATACCTCCTCGCTGCCTATAAACCGTGCTACAGCACCTTTATAATCTACCCCTGCTTTGATTAATTCATTTTTAAAACTTTCTGTCATAATCCCACCTCATCCCTGATATCTAAATCCCTGCTTACCATTTCCAGATAGTGTATAAATACCTGGTTTGTTACTTTTATTATATAACTGCTGTCAAGTTCCTCACGGCGGAAACTTTTCCTTCCTCCGCCTGATGCCCGGTTCCAGAACTTAGCTACATGCCTGTATGGAACATAATAGCAAATATCTGCATTACTAAAATATATTATTAAAAATGCAATCCCCTTCTGTATTTCAAATTCTTCCATAAATTTTATCTGGTGCTTATGTATATTCTGTAACGGGAATGTATCTGTTGCACACTCCTTTGCATCAAAACAGACCGGGATTCCCTGTATATTGCCAATATAGTCAACTGTACTTTTCTGCCCAAAATATGCAAGTGTAATATGATGCCTTTCCTTATCTATTTCTATTGGCGTTATTGGTGTAGGTATTTTCTGTACTAAGGCAAGATTCTCCTGGCGGTATTTATTATTAGTGTAGTTCAGTGCCTCCTCAAGCATTGAACCTCTTAACCCCCTTGAATTCCACGACGGCATTACCTGTTACCTCCTTAAAACTGTTGTATCCATGCCAAGGCCTTCCATTATATCTGCAAATTCCTTTGGAACTGGTGCTTCAAAAACCATATGCTGGTATTTTACTGGTACATTTCCAGATATTCCAAATTCAAGCTTCCATGAATGTAAAAGCTGGTGTTTAAGGCCAAATTCACGTTTAAATATCTGGTATAAATCCTTATGCCCATATTTAGCATCACCTGCCAGCGGATGTCCTGCACTTTTTAAATGTGCCCTTATCTGGTGGGATTTGCCCGTAACAAGATGTACTTTAAGCAAAGTATATATATTGCTGCCAAGCTTTCCATATTGCAGCGGCCTGTACTCTGTTATAATTTTTGAAGAACCCTCTGTTTCATAATCTGTTATAGTAACATTATTATGTTTTACATTCTTAACAAGATATCCCTCAAGCCTTTCATTGTGTTCCACTTTACCTTTTACTATACAAAGATAATATTTTTTTACTTCCCTCTGGCTGAATATATTATTCATGCACTGAAGCCCTTTTATTGTTTTTCCTGCTACAATAAGGCCGCTTGTATTTCTGTCAAGCCTGTTGCATATTCCTGCATTAAATACAGAATAAGCATTTCCGCCAGGATTCTGCTTTTTTAAATAAGCATTTATATATTCAACAACAGAAATATCATTTTTACCTGCTTTCTGTGATAACATTCCAACAGGTTTATTTATAATAAGAATATCATTATCTTCATATACTATGCCAGGCATATTTTTAATATTGGCAGGCTCTGTATCTGGTGCATTTTTTTCTTTTTTAAATCCTTCTACTGTCCCATCAGACAGAAAAAATTTAATCTCATCACCTTTTACAATTCTCTCCATTCCCTCTGCCTTTTTCCCGTTCAGTACAATATTTTTCTTACGTAACATTTTATAAAAAAAGCTCTTTGGTGCTCCAGGCATAAATTTTCCAAGAAATTTATCAAGCCTCTGCCCTTCATCTTGTGATGTAACCTTTAATACCTGCATTATTAATCCCCTTTATACAACAAGTGATGTAAGGTATGACTTAACGTTGGCTTCCTCTTCCTTATCAGTTTCCTGTACTGCCACATTGTCAATTTCCCTTAAAAAACTTTTTTCATTATCTAAAATTTTAACTTTATAACCATCTCCCCAGTTATGGACACCATCACTTAAATACTTCCTTATATACTGGATTTCCTGCTTTTTATTACTGGCAAGTGCAATAACCTGCTTATTCCCTACTGCAATAAAATCAAGAAACATAACTTTTTCAGGAGATGTAACAAGCATATCTGCATAAAGCTGCATTTTGCTGCCAGTATGTTCCTTCACCCTGTTATAAACTTCTCTGTCTGCAGAATGGTAAGGAAATGTTACAATAAACCTTACAAGGTATTTCGCCCCTGGAAGCACAAACAGGACTGCTATAACAGAAAATATATTCCTGTTTGACATTTTATTCAGTAAAAGCCCTGCAATAAAAACTGCAATACCTGCTGCTGCCATTAACAATACACCTGTTAATGCTTTCCTTTTTCTGTTATTTATATATCCATAACCGCCCTTTTGTATCCTCATATATTACCTCTCTTATATACAAAAACTGCATTAAAGCATACGCCATCCTGCATAGTATTTATTTTTAAGCCTGCCATGCCCGTCTGCCTTTCCCCATCCCAGCGGAAAACCATCAGCTGTAACAAGTACCCAGCCTTTATAATCCCTGCTAATATCTATAGTTTCCCCTTTAAGATATTTTACAATATTTATATCTGGTAATAAAAGTTCCAGCCTGTTTTTATAAGAAAACTGCCATGTTGTAAGTGCAAGCTGGCATGAAGGCTCAAAGTGCTTTTTTAATTCACCTGCCATAAGGCCGTTCTGTATAACCCTTAATGATTTAATACCAGACATTTCTTTTGGAACAAGCTGTATAGTATTTTTATATTTTACAGGATAATAGTTTTCAAAATACTTGTCTGGTATAAATTCCTTTATTTCCTCCAGCCAGTTTTCATTATCCCTGCTGCCTTTTTTCTGGCTTTTCTGGCGGTGTTTCCTGCTTTGCTTAAACTCCTTATTTTCCTTTTTAACAGTATCCCTATGTGAACTATCCTGCCTGTCCTTCTTTTTAAGAAGCGCTGTAAAATGTCCTTCACCTTTTGCAATATGCGGGAATATCCTGGCACATCCCTTTAACCTTGTATCCCCATTTGGAAGCATGTCCGGCCTTCCATACGAAAATCCCTCTTTAAAAGGGATTTTGCATATTTCAATATCCTTATATGTGTCTGTAAACCATTGTACCATTTCCTCATCTTCTTCAACTGAAAACGTACATGTTGAATATACAATATTTCCGCCAGGTTTCAGCATTGTATAGGCATAGTTTAATATATCCCTTTGTATTGCTGCATAATATAAAGGCCCTTTATCCATCCAGTCTTTAACCATATCTGGTTTCCGCCGGAACATCCCTTCACCTGAACATGGTACATCTAATAAAATTTTATCAAAATATTCTTTAAAATGTACTGAAAGGTGCTCTGGTGTTTCTGCTGTAACTACAATATTAGAAGCCCCTGCCATCTGCAAATTCTTTACAAGTGCTGCTGTCCTTGAAACACTTATGTCATTAGCAACAAGAATCCCGCTTCCATTAAGCTTTGATGCTATTTCCACCGCCTTTCCGCCTGGTGCTGCACATAAATCAAGAACTTTATCCCCATTTTCTACTGGAAGGATGGCAGCAGGAAGCATTGCACTTGGCTCTTGTATATAATACAAGCCTGCAAAGTAATATGGATGCTTTGATATTTCTGCCTTACTGGCATTATTAACTATAAAACCATTCTTGCACCAGGGAATTTCTTCTATATCAAACGGGCAGATTTCTTTCCACTTCTGTACACTGGTTTTGGCTGTATTTATCCTTACAGCCATTACTGGTTTCTCTGAAAAACTTCCAATATACTTATTAAAACCATCTTCTCCTAAAAGTGCTTTCATTCTGCTACAATATTTTTCAGGAAGTGTAACCATATAAACCTCCTATCTTTAACCACTTTATTATATATCCATAAAATTGCCTGCAAGCGACTGTATGCTCTGGGCATGGTAAGTTTCAGACAGCATATCAAGCTGTTTGTTAAACCTTTTTAAAAGTGCTATATCGTCTTTCTTATATATATCAAAAAATTCATTCTGTATTTTTGTAACTTCCCTTTCATTAGCTATATGGTAAAGATTTTCAATATTATTTAAAATATTTGTTATAATATTGGCTTTCTGCCTGTTGGAATTTTGCGCATCCATAATTTCATCACGTACAGACGCCATTTCATGGTCGAGCACTTCAACTGCATCTGCTGCCCTTAAAAGGCGTTCCCTAAGTTCATCAGGCATATTTTCCTTATATTTGTATTGAAGAGAATGTTCTATCGTTGACCAGAAATTCATTGCCAGTGTCCTTATCTGTATCTCTGCTTCAAGATTTTTAGGTCCTTTAATAGTCTGCACTGTATAATAAACAATTATATGGTAACTTCTGTATCCGCTTGCCTTGCTTTGTGTTATATAATCTTTCTCATGTTTTACTATCATGTCACTGCGCTTCCGTATAATATCAACAACTGTGCCAATATCTTCAACAAACTGGCATATTATACGTACTCCTGCTATATCTTCGATTTTCTCCTCAATCTGCTCTATATCAATACCTTTTCTATGTGCTTTTTCAAGAATACTTGAAATTCTTTTAACCCTTCCCGATACTGATTCTATTGGTGAATACATTCTTGCATCCTGGTACTCCTGCTTCACATGTGTAAACTTCACAACAAGTTCATCTACTGCCAGACGGTAAGGGTCTAACATTTCCCTCCAAAGTTGTGTTTCCATGTTTCCCCCATTTCTGCGCCATATTTCCCCTTATCTATGCCTGTAAGCGCAAAGGCATAAACTGGTTTTACTTCCTGCCAGATAAATATCCTAACAAATAATATGGGTTTAAACTCGCCTCATCATCTGCTTTCTTTACATATATGCCAAAATGAAGATGTACATCAAACTTTCCCTTTGTCCCTTCTGGCCCGTACCCGGTATTCCCCATATAACCGATAATATCGCCAGCTTTAACATGTTTTCCTTCCTCTATCCCATCTTCATACTGGTCAAGATGTGCATAATAGTAATAAATCCCTGAACTGCTCCTTATGCCAAGGCGGTATCCTCCAAGTTCAAGCCATCCCTTCTTCTCAACAACCCCATCTGAAACAGACCTTACTTTAAGACAGCCTGGCTGGTTTAATGTAGACATTATATCTATGCCTTCATGCTTCCTGTCACCTCCATATGTCCTTCCTGCACCATAGCCATCTTCAAAGTAATATTCTGCCTTTCCCTGGCTGTCAGGGCATACAGGAAAATACTCCATCTCATTTATAAGCTTTTGTGCATATCTGCCTGCATCCTCCTTTTCAAGCTGTGTACGTATATTGGTTTTACATTCCATGTCCTCTTTCCACTGCACACAATATAACACACTTGAAACCGTTATAAAAGCAAATATTATATAAATTACTTTCCTGATATTCTTCATATAACAGATATATGTGCCAGATATATAAAAAGAACTACTTTTATACACAGGCTGGCTGTTACATATTGCGTGACTTATCTGCACACTCTTTCATGCACTCCATAATGCTGCTTCTGAAACCTGTTTTTTCAAGAACCCTCACAGCTTCTATTGTTGTGCCTGCTGGTGAACACACCATGTCTTTTAATTCCCCTGGATGTTTTCCTGTTTCAAGCACCATCTTTGCACTTCCCAGTACTGACTGTGCTGCAAACTGGTATGCCTGTGCCCTTGGCATTCCTTCTGCTACTGCTGCATCCGCCATAGCTTCTATAAACATAAATACATATGCCGGGGAACTGCCACTTACGGCAACTACTGCGTCCATCATGCTTTCTTTTACAACTTCTGCCCTTCCAAATGCCCTGAATAATTCCATGGCACTTTTTAGTTCTTCATCTGTAACATTGCTGTTTGGGCAGACCGCTGTTATCCCCTCCCCTACAAGCGCAGGTGTATTTGGCATTGTCCTTATAATTTTACGCCTGCCCCCAAAAGCATTTTCAGTCCATTCCAGGGATTTTCCTGCTGCAATAGTTATAATTATCTGGCTTTCTTTAACTGCTACATCTTTTATTTCATCTATAACCTGCTTATAGTAAACTGGCTTAACAGATAAAAAAAGCATATCTGCCTGTGCAGCTTCCCTGTTGTCAAGTGTTGTTTTAATGCCATACTCTTCTGTTACTTTTGTAATAGTTTTATTAGTTGCGGCAGAAGCAATTATTTCTTCTTTGTTAACAATTCCTTTACTTATAATGCCGCCAATAATTGCCTGCGCCATATTGCCAGCACCAATAAATCCAAGTTTCATAATTAACACCCATATCCTTTCAATAAATAATTCCTGTAATTTCTTAACATCTATTCTACCACTTTTTTAGTTCCATTGCATTTAAAAATTTATTCTGGAAAATTTCTTCCCCTGCAAGCTCTATATGCCTTGCTTCTTTTGAGTATCTTAAAGCAAGTTCCCTGTAACTGCTGTCCAGCAAAGCCTGCGCTGCACCATTCCCGGCAGCATTGCCCACAAATTCTATATTGCCATTGTCTATATCCGGGTACAGCCCAAACAAAACAGCTGATTTAGGATGTATAAACTTTCCAAATACGCCTGCTATCTTTACTTCATCAACATCATTTAATGAAATACCTGCTGTTTCAAGCAGGACTTCTGCTGCTGCCTGTATTGCTGCCTTTGCAAGCTGTATATTCCTTATATCTTTCTGTGTAACAACTATTTCATGCTGTTTATTATAAAGTACAAAATAATTCCCTTCTGCACTTTTACAAAGCCTTTCTGCAATATCTTTATGCACTTTGTTCTGCAAGGCTTCCCCACAGTCCATAAGATAACCGTCTGGCCTTAATATGCCTGCTTTTAAAAATTCTGCTATGGCATCTACAAGCCCTGAACCACATATTCCCTCTGGTATTAATGAACCTATAACACCAAGTACTATATTTCCAGTTGATTTGCTTATTTTAATACTGTTTATAGCACCTTTCCCTGCCCTTATACCGCATTTCACACCTTTTCCCTCAAATGCAGGGCCTGCTGCTGCTGAACAAGCATATATTTTTCCTTTATTATTTAATATAATCTCTGCATTAGTCCCTATATCCGCTGCAAGCTGTATTTTTTCTTTATTATAAAGCTTCTGGTTACAAAGGACTGAAACTGCATCTGCCCCTATATGTGCCGCAACACCTGGCAGCACATATATATCCATATCTGGAAATTCCTTAAAGCCAATTTCCCTTCCTTTTATATCAACACTCCCGCTATAAGCCGTTTTAAATGGTGCTCCTGCCATCCCGCTTACATCTTTACCTAAAAACAAATGGCACATTGTTGTATTTCCTGCAACAGCCATTTTAACAATCTGGCTTTTATCACAAATCCCCCTGCAAGACCTTAGCAGCATATCTTCTATCTGGTTTACAACAAGTCCATGTAAAAGTGCTGCTTTGCCCATAGCTGCGTTCATAATACGCATCATTACATCTGTGCCAAATTTTATCTGGGAATTAGTTTCTGTAATATTTCCACAATACTTCTTATCTGCAAGTGAAAAAAGGCTGGCGGCAATAGTAGTAGTCCCTATATCCACCGCTGCCCCATAGCCGCCAGTGTACCGGGACAGGATACTGCCATTATTTACTGCCATTACATCTTTCTCTGGATTATATATACTCTGGCGCACTATTACCATACAGCCCCCTGCCTTTCTTTTGCCTGCCACATGAAACAGTAACCAAAAAGAGCCATCTTCCGATGGCCCTTTTTTGCTCATGTTTACAGGCTATTGTGTCTATTTAGCATAATCTGTAACCCTGGATTCTCTGATAACATTAACCTTAATCTGTCCTGGGTATTTCAATTCATCTTCAATTTGTTTAGAAATATCCCTTGCAAGCAGAACCATATCATCATCTGTTACTTTATCCGGAATAACCATGACCCTTACCTCACGTCCTGCCTGGATGGCAAATGATTTATCAACTCCTTTAAAGCTATTGGAAATATCTTCTAATTGTTTTAATCTGTTTGTATATGTTTCTAAAGTTTCCCTGCGTGCACCTGGACGTGCTGCCGAAATAGTATCAGCAGCTTGTACAATACACGCGATTAAAGTCTCCGGTTCAACATCCCCATGATGTGCCTCTACAGAATTAATGACCACGGAAGACTCCTTATATTTGCGGCAAAGTTCAGCACCAATCTGGACATGTGTGCCTTCCATCTCCTGGTCAACCGATTTGCCAATATCATGCAACAGACCAGCCCTTTTAGCCATTCTTACATCTGCCCCTGTTTCACCTGCAATAAGCCCTGCCAGGTGGGCTACTTCAATAGAATGCTTTAACGCATTCTGGCCATAGCTGGTTCTAAATTTCATTCTTCCTAACAAACGAATAAGTTCTGGATTTATACCGTGAACCCCTACTTCAAGAGTAGCAGCCTCCCCCTCCTCACGAATCATGGACTCAACTTCTTTCTGAGCCTTTTCAACCATCTCCTCAATTCTAGCTGGATGAATTCTTCCATCAACAATAAGTTTTTCAAGAGCAATCCTTGCTATTTCTCTTCTGACTCCATCGAAACCTGATAAAACTACCGCCTCAGGTGTATCATCAATAATAAGGTTTACACCTGTAAGGGTTTCTAAAGTCCTTATGTTGCGGCCTTCCCTCCCGATAATCCTGCCTTTCATCTCATCATTAGGCAGCTGTACAACAGAAATCGTAGTTTCTGCAACATGGTCAGCAGCACACCGCTGTATTGCATTGACAATATAATCTTTCGCTCTCTTGTCAGCTTCTTCTTTTGCTTTCCTGTCAAGTTCTTTTATAAGAACAGCAGTTTCATGTTTAACATCTTCTTCAACAGATTTTAACAGATATTCCTTTGCTTGCTCAGTAGTCAGGCCAGAGATTTTCTCAAGTTCCTGTAAATGGCTGTTTTTTATAACTTCAACTTCCTGCATCTGCTTATCTAATTCAGCAATTTTTACATTTAACTTAGCTTCTTTTTTCTCTAACGCATCTGACTTTTTATCCAGGATTTCCTCTTTCGATAATACCCGCTTCTCATACCGCTGTATTTCTGCCCGTCTTTCTTTGGATTCGTGTTCAATCTCGTTTTTGGTACGGATTGCCTCCTCCTTGGCTTCAAGCAGTGCCTCACGCTTTTTAGTTTCAGCAGTCCTTAAGGCTTCATCAATTATGCTTCTTGCCTTCTCGTCTGCATTGCCAATTTTAGCTTCTTCTACTTCTTTATATTGCTTTATAGAAACTGATTTGGTAATAAGCGCAGTTGCAATAACCGCAGCTAATAGAACAACAATGGCTATAATTACTTTAACAACCATTGGCATCGAACAGGAGCACCTCCTTATTTTTATTCATTGCACATAGTACAACATATCAATTTTATACTTTTTGCACTAATATGTCAAGCTTATGGCATCTTCTTTCACACCTGTTTTATAAATTTCTGTTATACATAAACTGCCATTATTTACAAACCCATATACTTACGTATACTGCCTGTCCCAAAGCCTTTCCTGTAAAGTTTAGCTGCTGTTTTCTGCTTTTCTTCATATGAAAGCCCTTCAATTTCCCTGCCTTTTAATATCTTCCTGGTTTCCTTTTCCAGTGCTTTTATTTCCCCGTCTTCTACAGATTCAAGTGCAATGGATATATACTTTTCAGGTACATGCTTTTTAGTTAAATCCTGCCATATCCTTTTTTGGCTTCTTGACTGGCAGTATATACTGGCAAACCTCATTGCATATCTTTCATCATCTATATAATGAAAACTTTTCACATATTCCATTGCACCATTTACTGCTTCTTCTGAAAACCCTGCACCAGAAAGCCTGTCCATAAGTTCCCATTCTGTACGGTCATTATAATTTAGCAAAGACATTGCTTTCTTTTTGGCACGGAGTAATTCTTCTTCATCCATTATTCTTCTGCCATTCCTTCACTGGTATCTGCTTTATCTGTAATTATGGGGGTTCTTTCTATTCCAGTTATGGGTTCTCTTTTAATATTATCTGTCCCTGCCAGGTTATTATTTTCCTCTTCTTTTTCTTCCGTTTCCTCATCATCTTTTTTTATAAACTTGTCACGAACTTTCTGTTCAACTTCTGCCATTACATCAGGATGTTCTTTTAAATAAATCTTTGCATTCTCCCTTCCCTGTCCTATCTTAACACCATTATACGCATACCATGCACCGCTTTTATTAACTATATTTTCATTGGCAGCAAGGTCAAGTATATCGCCTTCCCTTGATATGCCTTCGCCATATATAATGTCAACTTCTGCTTCACGGAACGGAGGTGCAACTTTATTCTTTACAACTTTAATACGTGTACGGTTTCCTATAACTTCACCATCTTTTTTAATCTGTTCACCACGCCTTACTTCAAGCCTTATGGAAGAATAATACTTTAATGCACGCCCGCCTGTTGTTGTCTCCGGGTTGCCAAACATTACCCCGACCTTCTCACGGAGCTGGTTTATAAATATTACTATACAGCTTGTCTTGCCGATAATAGCTGTAAGCTTCCTGAGTGCCTGTGACATAAGCCTTGCCTGTAAACCGACATGGCTGTCACCCATCTCCCCTTCTATCTCTGCTTTTGGCACAAGGGCGGCAACCGAATCGACAATTAAAATATCTATAGCACCTGAACGTACCATTGTTTCTGTAATCTCCAGTGCCTGTTCACCTGTGTCTGGCTGTGATATGTATAAATTATCAATATCTACACCAATCCTCTTAGCATATACAGGGTCAAGGGCATGTTCAGCATCAATAAATCCTGCAATCCCCCCATGCTTCTGTACTTCTGCCACCATATGCAGTGCAACTGTTGTCTTGCCGCCTGATTCAGGGCCATAAACCTCCACAACCCTTCCTTTTGGCACACCGCCAACCCCAAGTGCAAGGTCAAGCCCTAATGAACCTGAAGGAAATGTTTCTACATTAAGGTGTGTATTGTCACCAAGCTTCATAACTGCACCTTTGCCATATGCTTTCTCTATCTGTGCAATAGCATTGTCAAGTGCTTTCATTTTATTATCATCTGGTGTTGTTATAACTGTTTTCGCCATATTTCCATCCTTTCCGAACATAAGTTCATTTTAATTATAATAACCCCTTACGGTTATTCTGTCAACAATTATTTAATAAATATAAGGTGCTTGTTATATCTAATTTACCATTCTTTCATACATATGTCAATATTATCTTAACCTTTGTGTCTCATAATGCTCAAATGTCTGGAGGCAGTGCAGTATTGAATCATATTGTTCCTCTTCGTCCCCGTCTTCCAGCACTATATCAAGTGCTACTGCAATATTGCTTAATAAACGCTTGTCAAGATACTTCCGCAGGCTTGTAAATATTATATATTTTTCATGGTAACTTCTGGCATCAAGCAGTTCCATAAACCCCTTTTCTGCAATTTCACTGTCTGGCATACTCCCTGAAATCTTCCTGTCTATAGTCCCGTTTAACAGTGCTTCCTTAAACACATCATCATCTATACTGGCACTTTCCTGTATAACACTGGCTGGCATACTGCCTGTTCCTGCCTTTACATTTCCACTGCTATATGCTTTCCCCATAAAACTGTCCAGCGGTTCTGTCCATATATCAAATGGCGGAAACATCTTCTGGTAAACTACCTCCATCTCTTCGTCTTTATAGTTCTTTGCAATACAGATTATCTGGAGTATATTTCCGTCTGTATATTTGTAAAAACTTCCTGGTAATGGTATATTTCTGTCCATGCTAATCTCCTTCCATTGACATAAGTTTTAAAAACCACTATTATTTATATATTGTATTATTATACTTAATTTCATAAATTTGTACAAGTATATGCAGAGAAAGGAAAGATATGAAAATTAATAAAAGAAATATGCTTTTATACGCCATTACTGACAGGCAGTGGCTAAATGGCAGGACACTTGCTTCACAAGTTGAAGAAGTTTTAAAAAACGGGGCAACTTTTTTACAGCTGCGTGAAAAAAATTTACCTTATAATGAACTTGTTATGGAGGCACTTGAAATAAAAGAAATTGCTGCCAGATATAATGTCCCTTTTGTTATTAATGATAATATTTATGCTGCTAAAGAAGCAGGGGCAGATGGTGTACATATCGGGCAGGGTGATGCAAGTTATAAAAAAGCAAGGGAATTACTTGGTGATGGAAAAATTATTGGCATGACTGCACATAATCTTAAAGAAGCACTTGCTGCCCAGAAAGCAGGAGCAGATTATATAGGCGCAGGGGCAGTTTTTGCAACTTCTACAAAAAATAACACTATTCCAATGTCATTTAGTACGCTTAAAGAAATAACAGATAATGTTACAATTCCTGTTGTTGCAATAGGCGGGATTAACCATGTAAATATAACAAAACTTAAAGATTCTGGAATTGCTGGTGCAGCCGTTATCTCTGCACTTTTTGCACAGGAAGATACTGGAAGCGCAACAGCCAGGATGCTAAATTTATGCCGGGAGGTTATAAATGGATAAAAAATTATTTATATTTGACATGGATGGCACGCTTCTTGATTCCATGCCATTGTGGAGGGATTTTGACTGCCACTACCTTAAATCCTATAATATAACACCACCTGCAGGACTTAAACAGATAGTAGCACCACTGACCCTTAAAGAATGTGCCGATTATTTTATAAGCCTTGGAATAGATAAGGACAGGGATTTTATTGTTTCAGAAGTAATTTCTATTGTAAGCAGTGAATATGAAAATAATATCCCTTTAAAACCTGGCATGTACAAACTGTTACAAGAACTGCATTATGGCGGGAATACAATATGCCTTCTCACTACATCAGAAAAGGCATATGCAGTCCCTGCCCTTAAAAGGCTTGGCATATATGGTTACTTTGACGCAATTTATACAAGCTCTGAATTAAATATGGATAAACGCTCCCCTGGAATTTACAAGGCTATTTGCAGTAAATATAACATTTCCCCACAAAATACTACTGTATATGAAGATACAATTTTTGCCATACGTTCTGCAAAAGGTGCAGGCTGCAAAGTTGTAGCTGTCTATGACGAAGATTCTGCCAATCACTGGGAAGAAATCAGGGAAACAGCAGATGAAATATTTACATGTGCCTAAAAAGCGGGTATACTCCAGCAGTGGTCAGCCGGCCCGTTTCCGTGCCCTATGTCCAGCCCTGCTTTTAGTGCATTAGTCAAGTAGCTTTTTGCTGCCGCTATTGCAGCAGCAATATCCATGCCTGATGCCAGGTTGCAGGCTATTGCAGATGAAAGGGTGCACCCCGTGCCATGCGTATTATTTGTGGCAACCCTTTCATGCCTGAACCAGATTTTTCTGCCATTACCTGTAACCTGGATAATATCATGTTTATTTTCTATAAAACCAGCCCATGCACCAGAACCAGCATATTGGATATTCATTGCTGTTTCTTCTGTGCAGTACAGCAAATCACTGGCATCACTGGTACCATGCCCTCCTTTAATAAGGACATTTGTCCCACTGTTTTTACAAAGCCTGGACGCCGCAAGTACCATATCATTTTTACTATTAATACTTATTCCTGTTAATGCCTGTGCTTCAGGTATATTAGGTGTAATAACCATTGCAAGCGGCAGAAGTTTCTCTTTAAGGGCTTCTGCTGCCTGTGGTTCTAAAAGCTGGCTTCCGCTTGTCGAAACAAACACAGGGTCAACAACTACATTTCCCAGTTTATATTCCCTTATCTTCTGTGATACTACATCTATTATCTCCTCTGAGAAAAGCATTCCAGTCTTAACTGCGTCAGGCAGGATATCAGAACACACTGCATCAAGCTGCCCTGCTACAATTTCTGGCAGCACTGGTTCTGATTTTACAACTCCTGTTGTATTCTGCACAGTAATTGCCGTAATAACACTCATTCCATATACAGCATGTGCAGTCATTGTTTTTAAATCAGCCTGTATGCCAGCCCCGCCGCTACAGTCTGAACCCGCTATAGTTAATACTTTTTTGCGTAAAACATTATTCATCATAAATTGACACAATCTCCCCATCAAGTATACGGTTCATATTTTTAACAGCACAGAAATTCCCACACATAGAACATGTATCCTCTTTTTCAGGCTTTGCAGATGCACGGTAAGCCCTTGCCTTATCTGGGTCTATGGAAAGATTAAACATCTCCTCCCAGTCAAGTTTCTTTCTTGCTGTGCTCATTGCATCATCCCAGTCCCTTGCACCTTTTATTCCTTTTGCAATATCTGCCGCATGTGCTGCAATCTTAGAAGCAATTATTCCTTCTTTAACATCATTTACATCAGGAAGGCGCAGATGTTCAGCAGGTGTTACATAACAAAGAAAAGATGCACCATTTGCAGCCGCCACTGCCCCGCCGATTGCAGCCGTAATATGGTCATATCCTGGCGCAACATCTGTAACAAGCGGCCCTAGTACATAAAAAGGCGCACCATTGCATATTGTCTGCTGTATCTTCATATTTGCTGCTATCTGGTCTAAAGGCATATGCCCGGGCCCTTCAACCATTACTTGTACATCTTTCTCCCATGCACGTTTTGTCAGTTCACCAAGTGTTATAAGTTCCTCTATCTGGGAAATATCAGAAGCATCTTTTAAACAGCCAGGGCGGCACGCATCACCAAGGCTCATTGTTACATCATATTCCCTGCATATATCAAGTATTTCATCATAATACTCATAAAACGGGTTCTCTTCGCCTGTCATTTCCATCCATGCAAATATTATTGAACCGCCTCTTGATACAATATTTGTTAATCTTTTATTTCTTTTAAACCTGCCTGCTGTTTCTTTATTAATGCCACAATGGATTGTCATAAAATCAACACCATCTTCTGCGTGCATCCTTACAACATCTATCCATTCTTTTGCAGTAATTTCCTTTAATGCCTTATGGTAATATACGACTGCATCATAAATTGGCACAGTGCCAATTACTGCAGGGCATTCTTTAGTAAGCTTGCGCCTGAATTTCTGTGTATCCCCGGATGAACTTAAATCCATAATGGCCTCTGCTCCAAGCTCTACAGCACTTTTAACCTTCTCCATCTCCATTTCAAGGTCTGTACAGTCCCTTGACGTGCCAAGGTTTACATTAATCTTTGTACGGAGTTTATTACCTATCCCGCTTGGCTTAATACATGTATGGCGTTTATTGGCAGGGATAATTGCCCTGCCGCCTGCCACAAGCTCCATAAGCTCCTGTTCTGCCATACCTTCATTTTCTGCTACATAAGAAAGCTCCTTTGTGGTAATGCCTTTCCTTGCGGCATCCATCTGTGTAGAATATTCCATATAACCAGTTCTCCTTTTACTATTTATTATTTATATTTAAACAATTATATTTAATTACTAAAATAAAATGCCCCGGATATATAAAGAAATATATCCGGGTGCTGGAATTACTTAATAAAATTATATAACTAACCATATAATCTTCCTACGACGGTACTAACCGTATCAGGTCAATGGGTCGGATTTAATCCCTCTCAGCTAAAAAGCTCCCCAGATAAATTCTATAAAAAGTATAGATATATTACTGGATTTTGTCAATAGTTTTTAGAGATTTGGAAAATGAAGATATTTTACAAGACTTTTGAAAATTTTTGGTTTACAATAGTTCCTGATAAGGAGGAAATTTGAATGAAGAAAGAAAAAAGAACCGTTGTTTATGATGAATCATTGCGGATTGAAGCCTGCCGCTTTGAGGGAATCGTGCAGCCGTTTCCAAGCCATTTCCATGAGCATTATGTAATTGGTTTTGTAGAGAACGGTGAACGATGCCTGTCTTGCAGGAATACAGACTATATGGCTGGACAGGGAAGTATTGTTTTGTTTAACCCAGGTGATAACCATGCCTGCGTACAGTCTGATAATGGTACATTGGATTACCGCAGCTTTAATATCAGCAAAGAAATTATGCTTGATTTGGCAGAAGAAGTGACAGGGAAACGGGAACTTCCAGGATTTTCAAAAAATGTGATTTATGATGATGAAGTAATCTGCTGTCTGCGCCCGCTGCATGAAATGGTAATGAATGGAAACAGCGGTTTTGGAAAAGAAGAAAATTTTCTGTTCCTGTTGTCCAGCCTAATCAAGAATTACAGCCAGCCATTTAAAAGCTGTATTCCAGAGTGCAGACAGGAAATTGAAAAAGCCTGTACATTTATGGAACAGCATTTTACAGAGCATATTTATTTAGACCAGATTTGCTACCAGACAGGACTAAGCAAATCAACACTTCTTAGGGCATTTACAAAGTCAAAGGGAATTACCCCATACCGTTATCTGGAAACAATCCGTATCAATAAAGCAAAGAAACTGTTGTCAAACGGCATATCTTTGCTTGACACAGCAATAAGGACAGGCTTTTTTGACCAAAGCCATTTTACAAACTATTTTACCAGCTTTACCGTGCTTGCGCCAGGAGTATACCGTGAAATTTTTTTGGAAAAGATAAGGGCGGTGAATAGAAGTGGCTGGAAAGCGCACAGGGCATTTAGCAGCCCTGCTCACAATCATTATATGGGGAACTACTTTTATTTCCACAAAAATCTTACTTACAGACTTCCAGCCCGTGGAAATCTTATTTTTCCGTTTTATTATGGGCTATTTGATTTTGATAATAATATATCCGCACCATATAAAGAGATTAAGCTGGAAACAGGAAACGGCCTTTGCTACTGCGGGCTTTTGCGGGGTATGTTTGTACTATTTGCTGGAAAATGCTGCATTAACTTATACAACGGCTTCCAACGCAGGCGTAATTATATCCGCAGCCCCGTTTATTACCGCAATATTGGCGCACCTGTCTATAAAAACAGAAGAAAAATTACGGATAAATTTTTTTGCTGGCTTTATTGTTGCAATGGCAGGAATTATATTGATTAGTTTTAATGGTTCACAGCTAAAACTGAATCCTACTGGAGATATTTTAGCGTTTGCCGCCGCTTTTGTGTGGGCCTGCTATTCTATCCTGGCAAAAAGAACAGGCAGTTACGGGCTTCCTGTTATCCTTGCTACACGCAGGACATTTTTCTATGGTATTTTATTTATGTTACCTGCACTATTTCTGTTTGATTTTCAATTAGATTTGTTGCGTTTTACAGATATGAAAAATCTGTTCAATATTTTGTATTTAGGAACCGGGGCGTCTGCCCTTTGTTTTGTAACATGGAATTATGCTGTAAAAGTATTAGGGGCAGTTAAAACAAGCATTTACATATACATGGTTCCTGTTATAACCATTATAACATCTATGCTGGTTCTGGAAGAAACGGTTACATTTCTTTCTATAACAGGAACAATACTAACTGTTGCCGGGCTGTTTCTTTCTGGATACAACAGGACAGGCAGTAAAAAAGATGGATAAGCCAGCCATTAAATCCGCAGTTCTACATATGGATATTCTGGAAATTCTTTGTCAATTATTTTTCTTGTAAGGTTTATCCAGCTTTTACATTTATCCAATATTATGGCATCTCCTGTTATTACATTGCCAAGCCCTGATAATACAGAATCAACGTTGTTAATAACTTCTGTTTCTGTTCTAAAGCTGTATTGTGCAAGTTCCTTATGTATACATGCTGCAAGCCGTCCTGTATTTGATACTGGTGCGTCCATATAAAATACTGCCCTGCCTGCCATTATTTCTTCCAGCGCCTCCCCTATAAGCCGTACTGCTGCTGGTGTTTTATCTATAAGGCTGTAAGTACCCCTGAGCCCTGCCAGGTCACGTATTGTCCCGTCCATACATTTTAATAATGTAGTCCCTGAAAGTGCTATTTCTAATGTAATAATAGTATTAAATCCGTCAATATATACCGTTTCCCCTTCTTCCAGTGTTTTATTGCATTTGGCAGCACGTATTTTTAACTGGCTTTCTGGTGATACCATACGTGCCAGTGCCAGCCTCTGCCGTTCTGAAAGCATATAATGGTTGCCTGTGAACACAGATGCACTTTTCATATTGTAGCCACGGTTTAAAAGACAATAAATATCATCTGCCGCCGCATTTATTTTTTTCATATCCTCCGTGCCAAATTCTTTTTCATCAGACGGCACATATCCACGTTTTACTGTTTTTGCCATAAAATACCCCGTTCCAATATATATGCGTTTATTATATATAATTTATGCCAGATTTTCAATTATATTTTGTGCCAGTTGTAAATTTAATGCTTGACAGCCAGAGTGCACTGTGTTATCATAACTTTAGATTTCATGATGCACTCTAATCTTGCTATAGCACTATAAAACGGAGGCCGGTTTATGTTACAACAAGTTTCAGATTTTGAATTAGAACTAATGAAAATAATATGGGAGAACAACGGAACAGCACTTTATGCTGAAATTACAGATGCGTTAGATAAAAAAGGACTTTCTACTACTAAAAATACTATTATTTCACTTTTATCACGCCTTGCCAGCAAAGGATATTTAACAACTAATAAAATTGGCAGGCGCAATAAATATACTGCCCTTGTTTCTGCCAGAGAATACCAGTCAATGCAGACAACAGCTTTTATAGATAAAATATACGAAGGAAATGTATCAGGGCTTGTTTCTACACTTATACAGAAAAATTTAATTAAACCAGAAGAATACGAAGAGCTTAAAAAATACTGGGAAAGCGGTGGTAAGGACTGATGGCTGGTTTTATGCAAATACTTTTTTCATTATCAGTTTCAGGTACTTTTCTGGCTGTTATATTACTTTTACTTAAACCATTTTATAAAAACAGGTTTAGCCATCAATGGCAGTATTACATATGGCTGGTTGTAATTGCCCGGCTGCTTTTTCCTTTTACAATTAATACAGGCTTTAATATTATGGAAAGTATATACGGACAGGTTTATTCAATGTTTGAACAAATTAAAGCAGCAAACAATACAGGCATGCCTGAATATTCCATGGAAGAAAGTGGAAAACCAAGCCAGCCCAAAGCCAGTAATACAGATAATGTTAATACAAGCCCGGGTAATACCAGTACAGAAAATAATACACCAGAAGATTTACATCTGGTTAAAAAACTGGCAAAGAAATTACTGCTATTTACCACGCAAAATATTTTTTATATATGGCTTGTAATTGCAATAGCACTTTTTACAAGAAAAATAACAGCTTACCAGGGATTTATAAGATATTTAAAGGCTGGACTGGCTGAAACCAGTTCTTTGGAATTGTGGGAGGAAATGGGTACTTTAATTGAAAAGTCAAATATAAAAGTTAATGTAAACCTTTATACTAACAGCCTTATTTCATCACCGCTTTTAACTGGTTTTTTCCATCCTTGCATAATAATTCCATCTGAAG
The DNA here is from genome assembly GCA_910577825.1 of uncultured Lachnospiraceae bacterium. GTDB lineage: Bacteria > Bacillota > Clostridia > Lachnospirales > Lachnospiraceae > Butyribacter. The sequence goes on from CAJTOK010000002.1 coordinate 82,414, forward strand.
AAATAGACAAAACGGATTTTAAAAATATAATCCGCCATGAACTTATACATTTCAGACGTAAAGATATGTTTTATAAATGGCTTGTGCAGCTTACAGCCTGTATACACTGGTTTAACCCATTTGTATACTGGATTGTACATGAAACCAGCAGGCTTTGTGAATTATCCTGTGATGAAATGGTTATTAAAAATCTTGACAGGCAGGGCAAAAAAGAATATGGAAACACCCTTTTAAATATGGCAGGTACAGGCAAAACTTTTAAAAGTTCCATTGCATCTGTTACATTAAATGAAAGTAAAAAATTATTAAAAGAAAGGCTGGATGAAATTATGGAATTTAAGAAAAAAACAATAACAACTTCCTTTGTACCGGCAGCACTTGCCATTATATTATGTGTTACGGCAGCAACAGCAAGTACAGGAAATATTAAAACCGTTAATAATAAAACCAGTGACATTGGCCAGGCTATTAAAAATGGCAGGGTTATACTTGAAAATGGCGAATACCATATATTGTGTGATGGTGTTACTAAAAAAGATATGACAAATGGTGGTGTTACTGATGGCTGCATTGGCATTGTATTAGAACAAACAGACGGCGGCTATACCAGCATCGGGCCAATAGAGCCAGATAAAGACTTAGACGGGCTTGTGGAATATGTGGAAGATATATGTAAAGAAGATATTAAAAATAAATCAATGACCAAAAAAGAAGCCAGGCTTTTAACAGGATTTGCAATAAAACTGGTGGAAGGAAAAGGCAAGATAAAAGGCATAAAAGATTCTTCTTCCATCAAAAAGGAATATAAAAAATGGCAGATTAAAAGAAAAAATGGCAATTACTATTACAAAGACCAGCGTGTACGCGTTTTAATTGATTTAAAACCAGATAAATCTTTTATGGTATTCAGTTATGACAAAAAAGGAGATATTGATTTAAAAATTACACGCAATAAAGATGGAAAAATTAAAAAAGTAAAATATATCTCCAAAAAAGAAGCAGATAAATTCCTGGAAAACTGATTTAGAAGGAGGTGTGCATTATTAACCATAAAGGAACAGTTTTACTTGAAACAAACAGGCTGGTTTTACGTAAATTTGTAATTGAAGATTCTGATGCTATGTATAATAACTGGGCATCTGAAGATGAGGTTACAAAATTTCTCACATGGCAGACCCACGCTGATACCGGGGTTACAAGGGCTGTATTAAGCAGCTGGATAGAAAATTATAATAAACCTGATTTTTATAATTGGGCTATTGAATTAAAAGAAACCAGCCAGGTTATTGGAAATATTTCAGTTGTAGATATTAGGGAAAATACCAGATGTGCCTTACTTGGCTATTGTATGGGAACTAAATGGTGGGGATTGGGAATTATGCCCGAATCAGGAAAGGCAGTGATAAAATATTTGTTTGAAGAAGTAAGTTTTAACAGAATTGCTGCTACCCATGATAAAAATAACCCGAAATCAGGAAGGGTCATGCAAAAAATTGGTATGAAGTATGAAGGTACATTAAGAAAGGCAGGATTTTGCAACCAGGGAATAATAGATGAAGTATGGTATTCAATATTAAAAGATGAATACAATAATTAATTTTACAGGGCAGCCAGAAAACGGCTGCCTTTTATATGTTTTGTTATACTTTGTTATTACTAATATTCTTTTGCAATTTCTCCTTCTGCAACATTGTATTTCTGCATAAAGAACTGTAAATCACTGTCATTCCTTATAACCATTACTTCATGGAATTTGCCAGTTTTAAGGTCTTTAAAGCCTGCTACTTTCTCTCCTGTACATATGCTTGCATGTATTACTGGTTTTTCTTTGTTTCTGTCATAAGGCTCTTTTTGCAGTTTTTTATTAAATCCAAACATAAATTATCCCGTTGCCAAAAATCTATAAAAATATATAAATCTTGTTTAATTCCCTGTTCCACGAGTCCGATTTTGAAAACTATAAATAGTAGTCTGCTTTCGTTTAATGTAACTCTCCGAGGGCGTAAATTCGGATACAACGCATCCTACATATTAACATTATCCTGTTAGTGATATTATGCTAATTTATATCTTGAAAGATTAATACACGCATTTAAATCCCTGTCAATAGATAACCCACAGCTACAGCTGTAAACTCTGTCTTTAAGTTTTAAATCCTTATTAATTTTTCCGCATTGGCTACAAGTCTTTGAGGATGGATAAAATCTGTCTGCTACAACTAATTCAATTCCTCTAAACTTACACTTATACCCAAGTTGTCTTCTAAATTCATAAAAACCTTGTTTTCTTATAGCATCAGACAGATGTTTATTTTTCATCATCCCTTTAACATTTAAATCTTCTATTACAACTCTGTATGGCTTGGTTTTCACTATACTTGTTGTAGTCTGGTGAAGATAATTATTTCTTATATTAGCCAGTCTTCTATCCACCTGCTGTATCTGCTTTTCAAGTTTTATAATATTTTTAGTTTTGACATACTCCTTTCCTTTTTTATTTTGTTCATATTTTCTGCTTGCTTGCCTTTGTAATTTTTTCAATCTCTTTTCAGTTTTTCTAACTGCATCAGTTTTATTTATATTTTTATAAACTGTACCATCAGAACATATTGCTAAGTTTTTTAATCCTAAATCAACCCCTAATGATATATCTGTTAAATCTTCTTTAATTTCTTCCTGCTCTACACCTACTGAAATATACCAGTACTTGTTATCATAACTTATTCTTGGATTGCTGTATTTAACCCCGGCTGGCAGTTGTTCATTTGTTTTTATCCAGCCAATTTTTTCGATGCTGACTAATTTATTTTCTTTAACTTTCAGCTTAATGTTATCATTATAAAATGACTTCTTACCCTTTCTTTTGCTCTTGAATTTTGGTTTACCTGATAATCCTTTGAAAAATCTTTTATAGGCATTACAAGCATCTTTAACAGCTTGTTTAGATACATTATTAGATACTTCATTTAACCAGATTAACTCTGATTTCTTTAGCTGTGTCAGCTCTTTTCTAAGAACCCTGTCAGATATAAATTTACCACCATTTTTATAATTTTCTTCTTGTCTTGCAAGAGTCCAGTTATATATAAATCTTGCAGTGCCAGCTGACTGCCATAGCTTTTGCTCCTGTAATTCACTTGGATATAACCTGGCTTTTTTCGATAGTATCATCTTCTAACAGCTCCTTAATCATTTTACTGGCTTTTTCCGCTCTCCTGCCTTGCAATCTGCAACTAAATACAGTAACTATCTGGATTAAATCTTCCATCAGCTCCTGGTCTTCTGTTTTTTCAGTATTGTCAATGATTTCAATAGCAGTTCCATATTTTTCACAAAGATTTTCAATTAATTCATATCCAAACCTGATTAATCTGTCTTTGTAAAGAACTACTATTTTATCAACTTCTGAATTAGTAACCATATCTAACAACTTGTTTAAGCCTTTTTTATTGTAGTTAATCCCACTTCCAATATCTGAAATAATCTCAAATTGATAGCCTTTAGCGTACATATATGTTTTTACATTTTCAATTTGTCTTTCAAGGGCATCTTTTTGTTTGTGGGAACTAACCCTGCAATATCCTATAGTTTTCTTATTTAATTTATCTTGAGGTTTTAAACCTAAAAAATGATTAAGTTGTTCCTGGGAATAATATCTTGTACCAGCTTTTGTTATGTGATGTGGTTTTAAAGAACCATTTTTATCCCAATTTCTAAGAGTTTGAATAGTTTTACCTATTTTATTTGCAAATTCTCCTATTGAGTAATACTTCATAATTTATCATCTCAATAAGATTATATTATATTATCTATAAAATTTCAATATATTTTTATATGTTTAATCTAACTATTGAAACCCTCCATAATGTTTTTTACTATTTTAAAATTTTTTATTTTTAGTAAACCTCTATTGGCTCTGTATTAAATATAATTTTTACTTTTGTTCCTTTGCCTTCTTCTGATTCTATTTCCATTTCATGTGAAAGTTTTTTAATAATTTTATTGCACATATAAAGCCCTATTCCTGTAGAAAACTGGCCACTATAACTATCATGCCCGTTATATCCTGTATAGCCTTTTTCACAAATCCTTGGCAAATCTGCACTGTTTATCCCTGCCCCTGTATCTTCAATAAAAAGAATTACATATTTTGTGCTGGTTTCACAATAAATTGATACGCTTCCCTGGCTTGTATATTTTATTGCATTAGATAATATCTGTTCTATAACAAACCTAATCCATTTTGCATCTGATACTACCAGTGCATCAAAATCTTTAAAATCCAGTTTTATTTTTTTCTGGATAAACATTCTTGCATATTTATGGACTGCCTCTTTGGTGGTATCATGCAGATTAAATTTTTTTATAACAAAATCTGTACTGCCAGCACCAAGACGTATATACTGTAATGCCATTTCTGCGTACTGTTCTATCCTGAAAAGCTGTGCCTGTTCATATGATACATCAAATTCAGCCGGCTTTTCCTGTAACAGAAGTTTCATTGCTGCTATTGGTGTTTTTATCTGGTGTATCCACATTGTATAATATTCTTCCATTTCTTTAAATGTATTAGTATTATTATTTAAAACCCCGTTAAAGTAATATGCAAGTTTCTTTATAAGAACCTGGTATTCTTCCTCAATACATCCATCTGGGGCAGGAAAACTGTCAAATAAAATTTCAATATTTTTCTCAATATCTTTTAATTCCCTGTATTTTTTATAAAACCAGTAAAAATCAAATATACAGACTGCAAAAGCTACAAAAAACATTATACATACAGCATATATAATTTCCTCAGAGTCTGTATTATTAAGTGCCATTATACTTGATGCAAGTGCCGTTTCAACTACAAAAATAATTATAAATAACCTGATTCTGCAAATATAAGATAAAAATATATACATACCCTGTACCTTTTTATAAAAACTATTCTGTTTTATATCCAATGCCTTTCTTTGTCAGTATAAATTCATATAAACCTATGCTTTCAAGTTTTTTCCTAAGCCGGTTCACATTAACAGAAAGAGTGTTTTCATCTACATAACTGTCACTTTCCCAGAGTTTTTCCATAAGATAGTCCCTGTTTACAACCTTCCCGTTATTCTCCATTAATACTTGTAGTATTTTAAATTCATTCTTAGTAAGGCCTGTTTTATTGCCATTATAAACAACTGCTGCTTCTGCAAGGTCGAGCATAACGCCATTATGCTCAATAATATTTGTCTGCCCCTGGAAATCATAGCTTCTCCTAAGCATTGCCTGTACTTTGGCAGCCAGCACATCAAGGTCAAACGGCTTGGCAATAAAGTCATCTGCCCCCATATTCATAGCCATAACTATATTCATATTGTCAGAAGCAGAAGATAAGAATACTACAGGGACTTTTGAAACCTTGCGTATCTCACCGCACCAGTAATAACCATTATGTACTGGAAGTTTAATATCAAGAAGTACAAGATGTGGTTCAAATTCTGCAAAATCATGTAAAATACCTTTAAAATTGCTTGCACACATTACCTTGTAATCCCAGCTTTCAAGATGCTTTTTAACAGCGCCTGCTATAACCTCATCATCCTCAACTACAAAAATCTTATACACTTTTATACCACCTTCCATACAGCCATCCACTGGCTTATACCCTTACTTCAAAACATACAAGCTGCTGCCCGTCCTCAATCCGGTTATCTAATATAATCATCCCGTTATAACTGTCTGCGATTTTCTTTAATTTGTACAGCCCCAGCCCATGATTTCCCTTGTCATGCTGTTTTGTAGTATACCCTTTGGCAAAAAACAGGCTTCTAAGCTGCGGGGTAAGTTCCGGTCCTGGATTTGATACACAAAAATGTACTTTATTTTCCCGTGAATCTATCTGTACATATATGCCTTGTTCTTCAGAACATGCTTCAGCTGCATTATCAATTAATATTCCCATTATCTCTATAAGTGTATATTCTGGCACTATTGTCTGTAATGAATAGTTCTTTATATATATTTTAAAATTCTTTTTATGAAGCATACATTCTTCAGATTTGCTTATAAGAAAACCTGCAACAAGTTTCATATTAAGTTTAAGCACTTCAAGATGTGCTGGTATAAGCTTTGCGTCCCCACTATATGACATAACTGCCTTGCTTAAAGAATCATAATCTGTATGTGTAAGCGGCAGCATCTGCATTGCATGCAGGTGGTTATTAAAGTCATGCTGCTGCAGCCTTATATAACTAATCATTTCTTCTACTATAGGAAGATATTTTTCATAACTTTCAATTTCCTTTGCCTGCCTGTCAGTCCGTTTCTGGTAATATATTGTTTCTACATTTATACTTATCATATATGAAACAAATATAAATAAAATAGTATAATCTGCTTGTCTGCCAAAATTTGTTACAGACAAAAGCATAAATACAAAAAGCGCTATACATACATCCACTTCCAGGGACTTAACATATAAATTTGATGTCATTATATAACCATATAACAGGTTTAAAGAAGCATATTTATACAATACCAGCGCTAAAACCAGAACCAGAAGATTCTTAATTAATGAGAACGCAATATAACCTATACTAATTCCAGTTATAGAAAGAATTATTGTTAAAACCCCTTCAAATACAAGAAGCAGTATAAACATCAGGGCAGATAATAAAATAGCATCTGCCATACATATATGGAATACATAAACATATAAAATAACTGTATATAAAACACATACTATAGTAGTGTAAAATTTATAGTTCTCATTTTGGGCAAATAAGGTAAATAAAAATATAAGTGGTATTGCAGCAATGCACCTGTACACCCTGTGGCTTTTGCAGCTTACAGACATAAAAGCACATCCCATTACATATGCGTAAACAAATTCCAAAAGATTTTCTATATAATAAAAAACAAACTTCATAACTGCAAAAACCTTTCTAATTCATCTTTATGTTTCCTGCCAACAGGTATGCTGCTTTTGCCAAGATGTATAAACTGTGTTGATTTATCATAGGAATCAAGCTTCTTGCCATTAATAATATATTTCCTGTGGCATCTTATAAAATATTCTGGAAGCATCTGTTGTATTTTATTAACAGAATAGTTGGCAATAGTTATTTTATATACTTCTGTGTATATAATTATATTTTTCCCACATGCTTCAAGGTATAATATATTACCAGGGGCAACCCTCTGGTATACACCACTTGAATCTTTTAAAAGCAGTTCTTCTAATGCCTCCTCTTCTGTTTCTGTTGCATATGCCACGGCTTCAATTAACTGTTCTGGTGAAAATGGTTTCACAAGATATGAAGCACAATGTATTTCCTGTAATGCCTTTAATACCTTATCTGCCATGCCTGTAATAAAAATCACAGGTATATGTTTATATGCTGGCATAGACCGTATCTTCCTGCCAAAATCTATCCCGTCGGGTTCTGTTTCTTCTCTGGATAATTCTATATCAAGCAGAAAAAGCCCGAATTTAACCGGATTTAAAAGCATTTCTGCCTCCCTGGCACTTTTTGCTGTATATATGCGCCAGCCAGGATACTGGGCAGATAATAATTTTTTAATTGTATCTGACTGTACCAAATCGTCTTCTAATATCAGGACCGAAATCATTTCCCACTCCCCCCCCTCTGCTTTTTATTTATATTAACACATAACATACAACAAAACAATTTTTTTGTCGTTCATTCCCTTATAACTGTTATTCGTCCCAAAATGGTGAAAAAGGGTAGCATTCCGCCGAAAATAGTTGTATAATATGTTTGCAATGGGTAACAAACCTTAAGTCTAGACTAATTAACCGGGGTTCTGTTTGCTTTAATTAAGCAAGAAAGGAGTATGCAAACAACATAACAAGGGATTAATGGGGAATTAATGGGGATAAAGTAGAAAGTAAATTTCATAAAATATGAGCGGACTTAAAAACAGCTGTATACTATAAAGTTACAGCTGTTTTTTCATATAACCAGACATCATGCACACACCTGATGCACCAGCTTTAATACATTCAATGGCATTATTCTTGTTAATTCCACCTACTGCATACACAGGAACAGAGGCAATACTGCAGATTTCCCTGAGAAACCCTGTTCCACGTGGCTTTACACCCGCCTTGCAGCTGGTTTCATATATATGCCCGGCAGTAATATAAGATGCTCCCGCCCTCTGGGCATTTACTGCTTCCTCTTTTGAATGTATGGATACACCCTTTATTTTAAAATTATTCTTTTCATTACCAGGCAGCTCCATAAACATCTGGTATGGAAGATGCAGCCCCCTGGCACCAAGTTTTAATGCAGTATCTTTAAAATAATGCAGTATACATACAGTATTATTTTCATGGCACACCTGCATTACCTTTTGTGCAAGTTTGCTGTATTCTTCTTCTGGCAGGTCTTTCTCCCTTAAAACCAGCATGTCCGGCCTGCCGCTGCCTGTTAATACCTGCTGTATCTGTAAAATAAAATCCCCTTCTGCAAGATGGCGGTTTGTAATACAGATTTGTTTATAATTAATATTCCGGTTAAAATCCATATATTTCCTCTTTTAAACATATACATAATCATTAAGTACAGGCTGCAGCCCTTCTGCTGATATATCACCATACATTTCATCAAAACTTCTTGCATCTGATATTTCAAACTGTTCATCACCGGCATTTTCATCTTCAAGTCCTTTATACTTGCTTTCATGGTCGCCTATGCCTGTAGAAACACCTGCTGAAACCTTTGTCGCTGCAATCTTTACTATTCCGTCCCTGAAATGTTTCTGTTCCCTTGATGAAACCGTTATACCTATATATGGAAGGAAAATCCTGTACGCACAAAGCACCTGGCAAAGCTCCTTCTCATGCACATCAAGAGGGTTTATCTTCTCATTATTTATAATAGGGCGCAGCCTTGGGCATGAAAGCGAATACTCCACATGTGGGTATTTCCTTTGCAGGTAATATGCGTGGAGTGCCGTAGCAAGTGCATCTTTCCTGAAATCTGCAAGCCCTAAAAGCGCTGAAATACCTACACCCCTCATTCCGCCCATAATAGCACGCTCCTGTGCTTCAAACCTGTATGGGAATACCCTTTTATGTCCCATAAGATGGAGTGTTTCATATTTTACAGGGTCATATGTTTCCTGGAATACTGTAACATAATCCGCACCGCACTCATGCAGGTATCTGTATTCACCACTGTTTACAGGGTAAATCTCAAGTCCCACATTCCTGAAATACCTGCCTGCCAGCTGGCAGGCTTTGCCTATGTATTCTATATTGCTCATGCTTCTGCTCTCACCTGTAAGCAGAAGTATTTCCTCAATGCCTGAATCTGCAATAACCTTCATTTCATGTTCTATTTCATCCATATCCAGTTTCTTCCTGTTAATATCGTTATAACAGTTAAAACCACAATAGATACAATAGTTTTCACAGAAATTTGCAATATAAAGCGGTGTAAACATATAAACAGTATTCCCAAAGTGCTTACTTGTTTCAGCCTTTGCCCTCTTTGCCATATCCTCAAGAAACGGCATTGCAGCAGGTGAAAGCAGTGCCTTAAAATCTTCTATGCTGCAAGTTACACTGTTAATTGCCCTTTTAACATCTGCCGCGTTATATTTATTGTAATCAAATCCTGCAGTTTCACCCAGAACCTTATCCATAATGCCAGAAGAAATCCTTTCCATACCTTCCATATACTCCATATGGTCTGTCCTGGCAGACGGGTCATTCTCAATAAGATGCTTGTGTTCAAGGGCTGCACCGCTTAATTTACCTGAATCTATAAAAAACTGGTTCTGTGCCATATTAAAGAACCTTCCTTTCCACTGCTTAATCTCTTAAAAACCCTGTAAGCGGGTCAGATGCAGAAGCCCCGCGTTCCAGTACACGCCCAAGTCCTGCAAGGTATGCACTTCTTCCTGCCTCTATAGCAGATTTAAATGCACTTGCCATAACAGGTATATCCCCTGCCGTTGCAATAGCTGTATTCGCCATAATGGCTGCAGCGCCCATCTCCATAGCTTCACACGCCTGGGAAGGTTTTCCTATGCCTGCATCAACTATTACAGGAAGGTCTGTTTCATCAATAAGTATCTGTATAAATTCCTTCGTTGCAAGCCCTTTATTAGAGCCAATAGGCGAAGCAAGCGGCATTACTGCAGCTGCACCTGCACTGGCAAGTTCCCTTGCAGCATAAAGGTCGGGATACATATAAGGCAGTACAACAAAGCCTTCAGCAGCAAGCATTTCTGTAGCCTTAATAGTTTCTGCATTATCTGGAAGAAGGTATTTACTATCCCTCATAATCTCAATCTTTACAAAATCACCACAGCCAAGTTCCCTCGACATCCTGGCAATCCTTACAGCCTCCTTAGCATCCCTTGCACCTGATGTATTTGGAAGCAATGTAACATTATCTGGTATGTAATCAAGAATATTTTCATTCTTCTTAGTATTAGTACGGCGTACCGCCAGTGTAATAATCTCTGCCCCTGCATTTTCCACAGCAGCCTTAATAAGTTCCATTGAATACTTGCCAGAACCAAGTATAAAACGGGAATTAAATTCTTTTCCCCCTAAAGTAAAAGTGTCTTTATTATCCATTCCTTAACAATCTCCATTTCTGTTATTTTAAAGCCGGCTGTCCGCCGCCTACAAAACTAACTATTTCAACAATATCACCATCTGAAAGTGTAAACTCATTGTACTTCTGTTTAGGAATAATCTTTTCATTACATTCAACTGCAATTCCCTCAGTTATATAATTATTTTCTTCAAGATACTCCTTTAATACCTTTCCTGCGGCATCAACACTCTCTCCATTAATCTGTACCATAAGATTTCCTCCCAATCTGAAAAAGCCACACAAAGAAATTATACCCAAGGTGGTATACCCCTTTATGCGGCCATGCGCCTTACTCTGCTAATAGTATATTACTCTTTATGTATTGATATGTCAAGCCATGCTTTGGATTTAATTATTTTTTATTGCAGACAGTTAATAATACTTCTTTCCAATTTTGGGGTTTTCCTATTTTTTTAATGCAATTTTTACTATATAGTGATAATATATGGTTGTACACAGGTTTATACCTGCGCGCTGCCTGGTACAGGCCTGTTTCCAAAAGACCCTCTGGGCACTTTCCAGAGGCTGTATAAATAACTTGCAGCGCAGAAAGAGGTCTGAAATGTTAAAAATAAAATCCCGTAAAAAAACGGGATTAAATATTATTATTGTTGGCTGTGGAAAGGTCGGGGCTACCCTTACAGAACAACTTTCAAAAGAAAGCCATGATATTACACTTATTGACAAAAACTCACAGAAAATACAGCACCTTGCCAATACATATGATGTTATGGGGCTTGCTGGTAATGGCGCAAGTTATAAGGTACAGATGGAAGCAGGAATTGAAGAGGCAGACCTTTTAATTGCTGTAACTGATTCTGACGAATTAAACCTTTTATGCTGTACTGTTGCCAAGCGTGTAGGCAACTGTGCTGCGATTGCACGTGTCCGCACTCCTGATTACAGTGAGGAAAGTACTTATTTAAGGGAGAAGCTGGGACTTGCCATGATTATTAATCCTGAGCTTGCCGCTGCACATGAAGCTGCACGCCTTCTTTACCTGCCTACAGCACTAGAAGTAAATCCTTTTGCACATGGCCGTGTAGAATTAATTAAATTTAAACTTCCAGAAAATAATATACTGGCAGGCCAGACAATAGTAAACCTTGGCAAAAAAGGTGTTTCACAGAATGTACTGTTCTGTGCAGTAGAACGTGATGGTGAAATAATTATCCCTTCCGGCGTGTTTACATTTGCTGCGGGTGATATAGTTTCCTTTGTGTCATCACGCCGTGATGCAAGAAATTTCCTTGCTAAAATTGGCTTTGCCACAAAACAGGTTAATAATACAATGATTATCGGTGGCGGCAAGGCTGCATATTACCTGGCTAAACAGCTTCTTTTAATGGGCATTGATGTTAAAATTATAGAAAACAGCCTTGAACGCTGCGAAGAACTTAACGCACTGCTTCCCAAAGCAATTATTATAAATGGTGACGGGACTAATGAGGAGTTATTAAATGAAGAGGGAATACAAAATATAGAATCATTTGTACCCCTTACAGGGATTGATGAAGAAAATATTTTCCTTACACTTTATGCAAGGGAAGTTTCTAATGCAAAAGTTATTACAAAAATTAACCGTATTAACTTTAAGAATGTTATCAGCCATCTTGATTTAGGCAGTGTTATATACCCTAAATATATAACTGCCGAAGCAATACTTGCATATGTACGGGCAAAAACTGCATCTATAGAAAGCAATGTTGAAACCCTTTACCATATGTTTGATTCACGTGTGGAGGCGCTTGAATTTCTGGTAAAGGATGACCCTGAAGTAACGAATATCCCTATTATGGATATGAACCTTAAGAAAAACCTGCTGTTATGCTGTATCCAGAGAAACGGGCAGACAATAATACCATCAGGAACAGACAGGATAATGCCTGGCGATACTGTTATAATTGTTACTACACATACCGGTTTTGACAATATCCAGGATATTCTGGCATAGGAGGCATCAATGAATAATTCTATAATCAGGTATATTTTAGGATATGTACTTAAAATTGAAACCATACTGCTCCTTTTTCCATGTACCGTTGCAGTTATTTATAAAGAAAATGAGGGAGTTTATTTTTTAATTACTGCATGTATATGCGGAATACTTGGCGTGCTGCTTACTCTTAAAAAGCCGGCAAGTTTTATATTTTATTTAAAAGAAGGAAGTGCTGCCACTGCATTAAGCTGGATTGTAATAAGCCTGTTTGGTGCTCTGCCTTTCTGGCTTTCTGGTGAAATACCATTATTTACAGATGCACTTTTTGAAACTGTTTCAGGTTTTACTACAACAGGTGCTTCTATTTTAAATGATGTTGAAGCATTGTCTTACTGCAGTTTATTCTGGCGTAGTTTTACACACTGGATTGGCGGCATGGGGGTACTTGTTTTCCTGCTTGCAGTTATTCCATTAAGCGGCGGGTCACAGATTAACCTTATGCGTGCAGAAAGCCCGGGGCCTTCTGTTGGAAAGCTTGTACCCAAAATTAAAACCACTGCACGCCTGTTATATATTATTTATTTTGGCATGACAATACTGCAGATTATATTTATGCTTGCCGGGGGTACAAGTTTATTTGATACCCTTACAATTACATTTGGTACAGCAGGTACAGGTGGTTTTGGCGTCAAAAATGACAGTATAGGCGGATATTCACCATATATACAATGGGTTGTGGCAATTTTTATGATTCTGTTCGGGATAAATTTTAATGTTTATTATTTGCTTATTTACCGTAAATGGAGAAAAGCACTAAGCATAGAAGAAGTCCACACATATTTTATGATAATAATTATATCAGTTACAATTATTTTCTTAAATATTGCAAAAACTGCCGGCTCTGCAGCAGATGCCCTGCGCCACTCATTTTTCCAGGTTTCTACATTGATTACCTCGACGGGTTTTTCAACTACTGACTATGACCTGTGGCCGCAGACTGCCAAAACTGTACTTATACTTATTATGTTTATAGGCGCATGTGCTGGAAGCACTGGCGGGGGGATTAAAGTATCACGTATTATTATTTTGGTAAAATCCATAAAAAAAGAACTGGGTTCTTATATCCATCCAAAAAGCATACAGAAAATAAAGATGGATGGAAAACCAGTTGAACATGAGATTTTACGTGCAACAAATGTTTACTTTGTTGCATTTACTGTTATATTTGCATTATCTGTACTGGCTGTTTCACTTGACAATAAAGATTTTACCTCAAATTTTACCGCAGTTCTTGCAACTATGAATAATATGGGGCCAGGTCTGGCAGAAGCCGGGCCTGCACAGAATTTTTCAAGCTTTGGTACTTTTTCCAAAATTGTATTAATGTTTGATATGCTTGCAGGCCGCCTGGAACTGTTCCCCTTATTAATACTTTTCCACCCTGGCATATGGAAGGAGCTATTTACCAGAATAAGAAAGAAACTGCATAAAAAATAATAAAATAACTAAACCAGATACCTTGCAGCTTTTGCATGGCATCTGGCTTAGTTATATTTTTTACAGGTTTTATTTATTATCCCCAAAAAACCCCAAAAGTTTCTTTACCTGTTCCTTTGTAGCTGTAGCGTCCCCGTTTTTAATACTTTTTCCATTATTAAAACTCATCTTGAATAATATATTTTCTTCACTAAAATATACTACATCATAATCATAACTATCAGAATCTTTTATAAAACAGGCATTTTTTCCATTTCCATATTTATATTTTTCTATTCTTTCATCATTAAGTTCACCAAACCCCCAGCTGTCCTGGTTAAATCCTTTAGTGGTATACATTCCATTTACATTATATGACGCACCATCGTAGATAATCTGTGCATTTATATGGCCACAGCATTGTTCTGGGACTATCTGGACTGAAATTTCTTTGTACTCCACCTTATCTGCACAAGGTAAAACTATATTTGTAACCCTGTTCATATCCTTATAAGAATTAAAATTCTGGTAATAAGAATATGGGGGTTCTGGTTTGCCATCCAGGCCAGAAACTATTTTTGTACCTGCATCTTTAATAAAACCTTCTATATCCATTGGAACAGCCTTTATTTCCCCAAATTCCATTTTCCCGCCGCCAGCAGATAATGTAAACCTGCCTATTATGGATTCAGCAAAACTAATTATCTTTTCATGCTGCACTGCCCCGCCAATTATACATATAAAAGCCATTACAGCAAAAACTGTTTTCCAGGCAGCATAAGGCCTGTATTTCTTTTTAGGAATGCTTTCTATTGCCTTGCTTGTAAGGCCTGGTGTCTTTTTTAATAAATCCATCTCCTGTTTATAACTTTCTTTAAAATTCATAATTATCCCCGCCTTTCCCCAATATCTTTCTTAACTTGTCCCTTCCCCTTGATAACCTGCTGGCAACAGTATTTTCTTTTATATCTAATATTTGCGCAATTTCTTTTATACTGTATTCCTCATAATAAAACAAATGTAAAACGGCACTGTATTTGCCTGGCAGCTGCTGCATACACTCCGTAAGATAGCCTGCCGCCTGTTCCTCCTTCTCCTCCATCTGCTCTGTAACCATCTGGTTATCAACCGTTACTTTCCGGTACCACGCAGACTTCCAGAAATCCTTACAACAGTCTATAGTTGCCCTAAGAAGCCATGCTTTTAAATGTTCTTCATTCTCTATCCTTGGCTTCAGGCGCAAAAGTTTAATACAGACCTCCTGGTAAATATCATCTGCTTT
Source organism: uncultured Lachnospiraceae bacterium (assembly GCA_910577825.1). Classification (GTDB taxonomy): domain Bacteria; phylum Bacillota; class Clostridia; order Lachnospirales; family Lachnospiraceae; genus Butyribacter. The sequence continues at coordinate 97,726 of CAJTOK010000002.1, forward strand.
ATCCCTGCTTTTTAACTGGATATATGCTGCACGGTAAATGGTGTCCCCATACTTTTCTAAAATCCTTTCTATTTCTACATGGCTGTAAATATACGTTTCCCCTCCTTCCACTTTACTGTTCTCTGCATAACTATAAATATACATTTCTATCCTGCCTCCCTTCTATACTATATACGAAATAAAAGTGCAAAACCTTGCATTATAAATATAATTTTAATTTTTGTAAAATAAAAAAGACGGCTCAATGGAAATTAACATTCCACAGAAACGTCTTACTGGCTTATAATTTTTTAATAATGCCACAGATTACATTTTAGGCATAGCTGCATTATAAAATCCAAGTTTATGGAAATTATACCATTCATTTATCTTTTCATCTGAAGCCACTTCCAGAACAGATAAAACTTCTTTTGCAAACTCAAGTGCAGCAGTACCATTAGCTGTAATAATATTTTTATCACTAACTGCCTGGTGCATAATATAATTTTTCCCGCCTGTATACGAAGTGCCTGCCCATTGTTTTAAATCTTCCAGGCTGTTGCTTGTATGCTTTACATCATTTAATACCCCTGTAGTTCCAAGAAAAGCAGAAGCATCACAAATGCCTCCCAGAACCTTTCCAGCTTTATAACATTTTTCTACAAGTGTCTTAACCTGTACTGCATCATCATTTCTCCATGCCATCCCGCCAATTAAAATTAAAGCCTCATAATCTTCCGGGACTGACTGCATATCATAATCAGGTATTACACTAAAACCACCAATAGACTTTACACAATCTTTTGTTAATGACACTGTTTTAATTTCATAATTCCCTTTCCCAAGCATATAAATTGCAGATGATAAATAAGCAGCTTCCCAGTCCGCATATTGTTCTAAAATAACAAATAAAATAGTTTTGTTCATATTATTAATCCTTTCTTATTTTTCCTGTTCACATATAATTTTACACTTTTTACGGCAGAAAGCAACACCAGAAATATAAATTGTTTCCATTCCATCTTTCTTTAAAATAGCCGTATAATCATTATCTTTAATCTGCTGTATGGCTTCATTACATGCCTGTACCAGTTTTTTATCCTGTTCCCCGCTTTTTTCCTTATCCTCTGCATACTTTAATTCAAATACCCAGCCTTTCTTTGCCTTTTCATCCTCCACAAGTATATCAGGGTATCCTGTACCTGATTCTATATTAGACCTTACATACCATAAATCATTAATGCTTAATGTCTGTAATAAAAAACCATGGTAAAAGTTTTCTTTTATGTCTTTCCTGTAGTACGTATCCCTTATACTAACCTGGCTGAATAAGAACCAGTTAATTAATTCTTCCATTTTTAAGGCATTGCCTTCTGCCACTGCCATGCAGAACTGTTCCCACTGTGTACTGCTTTTTACAACTTTTTCTTTATACAGGGGCAAAATCTGCTTTTCATAAATTTTATATACTTCAAGGTTAGGTATAATAAGTGTATGGATATCTCCCAGAGGGGCGCAGGCATCTGTTAAATATCCTGTAGTATATAAAATACTCCATAAATTAACCATTTCATTGCTGGTATCATTCAAGTCAGGATATGTTAATTCCTGTATTATTTCCTGTTTTATGCTGTCCCCGTGCACAAGGGCTTCTAACTGGCTTTTTGTCCTGCCGGAACCATTCTTTATAATATTTTTTACTATGCTATTGCCGCTGCTGTTTATCCAGTATGGCTTCATTGCAGCATTTTTATCATCATATAAACTTTTGCACTGGTTTATAATGTCCCACGGGCAGTAAACTTCTGTGCTGCCGAACCTGTAGCCATTATACCATTTCTTAAAAAGACTATATTTATCACTAAGACCATAGTATTCCAGCATATCTCCCACTTCTTTATTAGTAAAGCCAAAATACTCTGAAAACTTATTATCAGAAACCGTCCTGACTTCAAAATTATTCAGCCCTGTAAAGATGCTTTCCCTTGAAACCCTCAGGCACCCTGTTAAAACTGCAAGTTCAAGGTAATCATTAGTTTTAAGGGCTTTGCTAAATAAAAGGCGTATAAATGATACCATATCATCATAATAACCTTTCTGGTATGCCTTATCTAAAGGTACATCATACTCATCAATTATAATAATAATTTTTCTTCCATAATATTTATATAGCATTTCTGATAATATAACCAGGCTTTCACTTTGTACATGTTCTGGCAGGTCCCATTCAAAAAAAGGCTTCAGGATTGATTTATCAACTTCAGAAAGCTTATTATCATATAATAAATACTGGTGTTTCCTCATTAACCTGTTAATAACTGCTGACATACCTTTCAGGGCATCATCATATGTTTTGCCAATTATATCTTTTAAACTAATAGAAATTACAGGAAATTTTCCCTGGTACTTTCCACATAATTCCTTCTCTTTTGAAATTTCCAGCCCGTCAAAAAGTGAAATATCTGTATCTATCTGGAAAAATGTTTTTAACATATCCATATTTAAACTTTTACCAAAACGGCGCGGCCTGGTAAACAGTGTTACTGTAGTTCCTGAATTTAATAAATCCCTGATTAAACCTGTTTTATCTACGTAATAATAATTATTTTCAATAACTCTTGTAAAAAATTCTACCCCTACAGGTAATTTTTTCATTGCTTATCTATCCTTTAAATTCTCTCTTAGCCACAATACAGATTCTTTTAATGATTCTATTGTTTTCGTTTCAATTACACACCTGCAATTATGTTTTTTTGCAATCCCTATACGTGATTTTAAATCTATTTCCCCTGTCTCTAATGCCATATGGTCTTTTGGGCCAGCAGAGTCATGTATATGGAAATGTTCCAGCTTATCTTCATGCTGCATAATAAATTCTTCATCTATGTTCTTGCTGCTGTTACTATGCCCTATATCCCAGGTTAATGCAAATACACTGCTATCAAGAAGCATTTCAATAGCAGTCTTTTCATAATTCTTAAAACCATCTGTATTCTCTATACAGATTTTTATATTATCTCCGCCAGCAGACTCTTCACACAGGTTTTTAAATTTCTGGAATTTCTTAATATAAATATCAAAATATTCTTCAAATAACTGTACTTTCCTGTCTGGCAACGTAAAATGTACACCATGGTTAATGTGCATATTAATAACAGGGACATTTAATAATTTTGCTGCTTTTATTGTTCTTACAACCGTTTCCATATACGCATCTGCAATTCTTTTATTAAAATCTGCAATATTCAGGTTCTCATCTAAGTGTATTGTAAAATAAATACCTGCTGTTTCCGCCAGTTTCCTGAAATAATATGTATTTTCCAGATTTTCTGCCTGGTATCCAGGAAGATTCATATTTAATTCAACAAAACTAAGGCCTGATTCTTTACATAAGGCAATATTATCATGTATATTTTTATTTTCAATTAATACTGGCATTCCAAAATCCATATATATTCCTTTCCATTCCTTCTGGAATAAATATTGCTTCATATAGAAAATTATACAACAAATTGTACTCTTGTGGCAATATTTCTCTTATAATATAATCCATAAAAATCCCCCCTGGACATTTTTATAATTTTTTAAGGTAAATAAAAAATTCTGACCCTCTGCCTGGTTCTGATTTTACTTTTATATAGCCATTTTCCATTGATACAATTTTCCTTGCAAGGTACAGCCCTATTCCTGTGCCTTCATTCTGTACTGTATCCTGGCTGCGGTAAAACCTTGTAAATATTGCTGCCTGTTCTTCTTCTCCAATTCCAATACCATTATCTTTAACTGCTATTGCAAGGAATATTTCAAAGCTTTTTACATATACATTTATCTTTCCGCCAGAAGGTGTATATTTTATAGCGTTATCCACAATATTTCCTATGGCTTCCCTTGTCCACTTTAAATCATATACTGCTTTTTCATTTGTAGTTTCTATGGACATATGGATATTTTTCTGTTCTGCCCTTCCATTATATGCCTCCTGTATATGCTCTAGTAATAATGATACTGGCTGCAAATGTGGATTTACATTAACTATGCCTGTTTCAAGATGTGATATTTTCACAAATAACTGCATAAGAAAGGACAGCCTGCCAGACTGGTTTAATATCTGCCTGGCAAGCTTTCTCTGTTCCTCATTATCTAATAACCCTTCCAGAAGCTGTGTATATAATATAATATTTGTAACAGGTGTTTTTGTCTGGTGGCTTATATCTGATACCATCTTTTGTATTTCTTCCCTCTCACTTTGAAGTTTCTTTTTTGATAAAGCATTTGATAAAAGAAAACGCACAAGTTTATTTTCAAGCCTTGATACCCTTTTTTCATCATAATGCTTATCTGTGAAATTTCCTGTAAATGCTTCATCAAGCATTTTTTCTATATTATCCAGTATATTTTTCACATAAAATGCCATTATTGTTATGGCAGTTACAGATATTAATACTGTAATACATGAAAAAACAATAATTATTTTTAGTCCGTCCCTTTCCATCTGTAACCTATCCCATAAACTGTTTCTATACAGCTGCTTCCAAGTTTTCCCCGGAGCCTTCCAACTGTTACTGTTAAAGTGTTTTCATCCACTGATTCTTCATTATCCCAGACTTTCATTATTATACTGTCCCTTTCCAGCACTTTTAATGGATTTTTTACAAAGAGATACAGAAGTTCCTGTTCAGCCCTGCTAAGTTTCACTTCTGCATTGCCTGCAAAAAACTGGTGTCCGTCAAAGTCAAATAAAAACCTGCCTGACTGGTATCTTTTAAGCCCGTTTTTTCTCCTGGAAACTGCCTTTATCCTTGCTTTAAGTACATCAAGGTTAAATGGTTTTGTAATATAGTCATCTGCTCCTGCCCCAAGCCCCCTTATTTCGTCTTTATCAGTATCACATGCCGTCAGCATAATAACTGGTGTAACAGATTTCTGTTTAAATTCCATGCAGAAGGCTGCACCGTCACCATCAGGCAGGTTTACGTCCAGAATAACCATGTCATAACTGCATGAGTTTAATATTTTGCCTGCCTTTTTTAACCTGTGGCATTCTTCTGCAATATAACCTTCTTTTTTAAGTGCCATAACAAGCCCCGCCGCCAGCACTGTATCATCTTCAACAATTAAAATCCTGTACATGTTTTCTCCCTGTTTTATATTCTTAACCTGTCTACAACAGATTTCCTGGCTATAAATGAATACAATATTAATGGTACTGCTGCTCCTATAATAGCATAAACCGGTGCAAGAACCAACAGTGGGAACAGAGTAATTTTTTTTGTAAAAAACCAGAATACAGATGAAACTGCACTCATTAAAAGCGGTTCTGCTATAATACAGGCTATAAATGAAATAACTGCCGCAAGGCATGTATAAACCAGCCCTTCATAAACCAGCATCTTCTTTAACTGCCTGCCCGTCATCCCAGTAGCCTGCAGTACCGCCAGTTCATGTTTTCTTGTATTTATCCCTGTAAATATTGTATTAAAAAAGTTAAGCATTCCTATAAACCCTATTATAAATGCGGCAGCAGTACCAACATTTACAAATAAGTCCCTGTAATTTTCAAAGTTTTTCTGGTATGAAAATTTTGATTCATATCCCAGTGTAATATCGGTATTTGTTATATAATCTTCCAGAAACTTCTCTATATCTTCTTCTTTATCGTTATCAGCATTGGCCAGATATGCCATAATATTGTCTGTCCCAGTGTCTTTTATAAACGCCTGGCTTCCAAGTATATACTGTTTGCCGCTTGAACCCCTGTAAGAAATAGAAACTGGTACCATAACCTTTGCACATACAGTATACGTAACTTTATTCTGTTTTAGTTCTTTAACCCCAATTCTGTTTTCCGGGGTATTTTCATCTATCTCTTTTCCAGTTTTCTTATCATAATAAAAATACTTGTCACCATATGTTAAAGTAACTTTATCATTTATTTTATTTATTTCTGTGCCTTTAATTGGATTATCATAATCATCACTTTCAATTACCTCAATAATATAATTGCCATCCCCGCTGGCTTTGTATATATCACCTTCAATTACTTTAAGCTGCTGTAAGGCAAGTTTATCCATGCCATATAACTGTATAAAACTGTTATATCTGCCATTCTCTTCATCTGAAAATAAATATTCCCTGTATTCTTCATCTATAGGCCAGCCCATTCCTTTATGGAAATTTTCTATTTCCTTTTTAGATAATGGTGTACTAATATTTTCCAATGTCCCATAAATACAGCCTGTTTCTGATATTCCTTTTTGTTTATTTACTTCTTTTACTATATTTCCGCCTATTCCTTCACCAGTATAAAAGTTTGCCAGGTTTAAATAATCATTTTTCCCTATTATAAAATCTGTTGTATAAAATTTACTTGTGAATTTATCCATATCAAAGCCGCGTGACAGTGAAATTGTAAAATCCAGTATTAATGCAGATAAGACAAGTGAAGTTACTACAAGACCTGTTTTCACTTTATTGCGTCCTGTATTGGCAAATGCCATATAGACAATTCCAGCCCTGTGTATTCTTTTTTTATTCTTTCTTTGCTTTTTACTTTTCAGTGTGCTATTTACATCTGTATAACTTACAGCCTCTGCTGGCGAAACTTTTCCAGCAATCCTTGAAGGTTTAAAACAAGATATAAATACTGTTACCAGCGCAAAAACTGCTGATATTGCAAAAGCTGCTGGTGGCGATGAAACTATTACCTTTCCATATCCTTCTCCCTTTTCAACAGCCTTTGCCAGGGCATTGCCTGTTATACAGCCAGCAAGCAGTCCAATGGGTATTCCTGCTGCAGAAAGTGACATGGACTGTATAAATATAATTTTTCTTAGCTGTTTTCTTGTAGCCCCTATGGTTTTTAAAAGTCCATAGAAATGTATATCATTGCTTACTGATATACGGAAAATATTATAAATAACAAGATACCCTGTAATTATAACAACAAAAAGCGACAATGCAATCCCTGCAGCCGTTGTCCATTCCATATTATTTAAAACCTGCGTATTGCTGTATCCCCAGTTTATCCCAGTGGATATATAATTATCCTTGTCTGCATCCACACACTGGTAATTATGGCTGGAAAGTAATTCCTCAAGTTTTCCTTCTATACCAAATGAATTATTAAAAAATAATTCCAGAGTCCATTTGCCTGTGTTTTCATATTTGCTGCTGCTCTTATAATCCTTTAATATATTGTCACAATATATTTTGGATACAAGAACCATATCTGCCTGTACGGCACTGTCATATTCCCACCATCCGGACAAATAAAATGTATCCGTAATTTCTTCACCATTATCAAGCCTGAATGACAATGGTACTTTTGCACCAACTTCAGGTTTAATATTTAAAAGCTGTAATACATGTGTATTTGTAGCAATCTGCGGCATTGTACTGTCTTCATCTGGAAGCCCTCCTTTTTCTGGCATTGAAAAATAAATATCTGCTGCCTCACTGTCCATATAACTTACTTCAACCTGGTATCTGTCAAATGGCGCTTTATTTACAACACCAAGAAAATACCTGAGCCCTGTGCGTTTTATATTTTTATCATTTATAAATTCCTCTGCCTGCCCATAAGTAATTTCTTTTAATGAGGCATGTGAATAACCTCCCACCTGCCGGAACATCTCCTGCTGGAAATATTCATTTAATGAGAAAGACATTATAAATATACTTGTAAAAAGGACTGTTGTTAAAATTATTGCAGATATAGCAACAATATTTCTTGCCATGCCCTTTTTTAAGTTTCTGGCTGCAAGCTTCCTGATTAGCTTTTTATTCTTTATATAAAACATTATGCTCCCTCCTTTCTGCCTTTTTTTGCCGCTATCCTTCCATCTTCAATACGTATAATCCTGTCTGCAAGCTGTGCTATCTCTTCATTATGCGTAATCATAACTATAGTCTGGCCAAACTTTTCACCAGTAACCTTTAGAAGTGAAAGCACATCCTGGCTTGTTCCTGAATCAAGATTTCCTGTAGGTTCATCCGCAAGTATTATTGCAGGCTTAGCAGCAAGTGCCCTTGCAATAGCAACCCTCTGCTGCTGCCCGCCAGAAAGTTGTGATGGCAGGTTTAAAAGTTTATTTCCAAGCCCAAGCATGGCAATAACCCGTGTTATATATTCCCTGTCTTCTGTTTCACCATCAAGCTCTACAGGAAGTACAATATTTTCATACACATTTAATACAGGCACAAGGTTATAACTCTGGAATATAAACCCTATCTTCCTTCTTCTGAAAACTGTAAGTTCATCTTCTTTAAGTGAAAATATATCCTTCCCTTCCACATATACCTTTCCTGATGACGGGCGGTCAAGCCCTCCAAGCATATGTAAAAGCGTAGTTTTGCCACTGCCTGATGTACCTACAATAGAAACAAACTCACCTGCCCCAACCTCAAAATCAACACCTGCCAGTGCATTTACCCTTGTTTCACCACTTCCATATATTTTTACTAAATTCTCTGTCTTTAAAACTGGCATTGCCATTCCTCCTTCCATAACCATAAACCATATAAAATAAAAATAAGTATAGCGGCATTAACTAACGCTATACTTATATATTACAATATAAATCTTACAAGAAACTAACAAGAAGGAAAATTTGCTTCTATATAAAGCATTATAGAAAATATATTGCCATCTTTTGAAGATTTAAGATTAATATACCCTTTCTGCTTTACTATGATTTCACGTGCAAGGTAAAGCCCAATACCGATTCCTTCCTGCCTTCTGCTGTTTTTCCCCCTGTAAAACCTTTTAAAAATATTATTACGTTCTTCATATGGTATAACACCATTTTCATCTTTTACGGCTATTTCTGCAAACATTCCATACTGTTTTATAGAAAGATATACAATATTTCCTGGCCTGCCATATTTTATTGCATTATCCAGAAGATTAAATATTGCCTCTGCTGTCCAGTTCCTGTCATGGCATAATTCTATCCTGCCACTTTCATTATACCTGATTTCAATTCTCTTCTGCTGTGCCCTGGTATAGATATCTTTTACAGCTTTAAGCACAGTGCCATTAATGCTCTGCCTGTGCATTTTTAATTTTATAATCCCGCCTTCAAGCCTTGAAACCTTAATTATATTTTCTGAAAGGAAGTTAAGGCGTTCTACAGATAAACAGATAATATCTATATATTCTTTCTGTTTTTCATCAGAAAAATTTCCATCTGCCAGAAAACTACTGTACATTTTAAGATTTGCTATAGGGGTTTTTAACTGGTGTGAGATATCTGAAACAAGGCTTTTAATATTTTCATGCTCCTGTTCTGCCTGCCTGTTTTTATCTTTAAGTATTTTGGAAAGTTTTATTACTTTGTTTTGCAGTTTTGATAAAACTGTATCTTCATTGCCAGGAAATATCTTTTGTCCATCAATAAAAAGCAGTACATCCATAAGCTCTGAAAGCTGTAAAATAATTCCTGAAATATACAAATCATCCACTTTATAAATGGCATATGATAATATACATATTAATGCCATGCCAGAAGCACTGGCAGCAGTTGCAATAAAATTCCCTGTTAGTATAAAAACTGATGCTGTAGAAATTATAAAACAGGATATATAAAGAATAATAATTATATATATTGTCTTTTTATATTTATTTTTATCCATAACAGGTCAGTCCCCATAAGTGTAGCCAATGCCAAATACAGTACGTATATACTGCGGGTTTTTATCATCTGGCTCAAGCTTCTGCCTAAGCCTTCTTATATGGACATTTAATGTATTGCCGTCTATAAAACTTTCATCACAGCCCCATATTCTTTCTATAATAGTTTCCCTTGTAAGCACCTGCCCCATATTTTTAATAAGAAGTTCAAGAATTTTATATTCTGTTACTGAAAGCTTTACAGGTTCATTATTTATGGAAACCTGCATTTTGCCAAAATCAGCCGACATATCTTTATACTGGAACAAATCACTGGTGACCCCCTGCCCTGCCCTTCTTAATACTGCCATTATCCTCTGGTTAAGGAGTTCAGTTGAAAATGGTTTGGCAATATAATCATCACACCCTGCCATAAACCCTTTTACCATGTCCTCATCAGTATCATCTGCACTAAGGAAAATCACTGGCAGGCGGCGTTCCTTACGTATTTTACTACATAAGGAAAGCCCGTTGCCATCAGGAAGGTTAATATCCAGGATTACAAGGCTGTATGAATTAGAAAGGGCTTCTTCCGCTTCTCTGGCAGAGTATGCACAATCTGTTTTATATCCCTTGCTTTCAAGAAATATTTTCACACCGCCACATATAATTATATCATCCTCTACTATTAATATCCTCTGCATAGCACACCTCATTTTATTCATTTCTTAAACGTTCTGTTATGCTTTCTCTGGAAATTGTCTGGTATACTGCCCCTGGTACCAGCATACATATTGACATTATAACAGCAATAATAACAAACATCAAGAATACAGGATAATGGAATATTGCATAATCTGCTATCTTACTTGTAAAATCTGCTACAAAATATATAATTGCATTGCCGGCTGTAAGTATAAGCACTATTGTAATTATGCCATAATACCCGCCTTCAAATAAAAGCATTTTTTTAATTTGTTTCTTTGTCATTCCAACACTTTCCATTACTGAAAGTTCACCTTTTCTTGCATACACACCTGTAAGCATTACATTTATAAAATTAATAATGCCAATTATTATAAGTATAATTGAAATTCCCCCGCCAAGTATATTCATTGCTGACATAGAAGAAACAAATTCTTTTGATAATTCTGATTTAATGTCAATATTTAACACAGCAGCATTTGTCTTTGTATATTCCTTAATTTTTGATGTTACATAGCTTTCTGCCTTTGGTTCACAGTCTGCAATAATTGTATCTTTGCCAGGATTATTACAAAGTTCTGCCATTGCCTTGTCACTTATAAGGACTATTTCAGGTGCAGCCATTTTCAGCCAGGCATAGCCTATATTAATTCCATAATCTTCACCTGACATAGGGCTTGAACCAATTTCAAATGTCTTTTTCTTTTTACTTTCTGTATCAATAATTGTAATATTTTTGCCAAGCAGGTATTCTGACTGCTCTTTAGATTTTACAAAACCGATAAAACATATTTCGCCTTTTTCAAACCTTTCTATATCTATTTTCTGCCTTGCCCTTTCATTATAAAGTTCCATCATATCTGTACTAACAGAAATAACTGGTGATGAATATTTTTCATCGTTATCAGTTGCTTTTTTATAAAAATCCATATATTCTTCCTGCTGCTTTTTATCTGCAGAAGCATTTTCAATAAATGGCTTAAACACTTCTTCATCAAATTCAAATACAGTGTCAGCAGAAAGGTTTAAATGTACATTTTTAATGCCATCTATATCTTTTATCTGTCTGGCCAGGTTTTCCGCTTCTTCACGCATATTATCATTTTCCTGGCTCATATATATACTATAATCATTAGGAAGATAAAAGTCTACATAATTTTCAAGTTTAAGGCTTCCAAGAAATGTATTTACTGATAAAAAGGCCATAGTCCCCATAAATAATGATGCAAATACAAGAAATGCCCTTTTCTTTTCCCTGAAAACATTGCGGTATGCCATTTTATATATTTTTCCGCCACTAGTTCCTTTTTTTGCCTTATATTTTACATTGCTGTTTCCATTATATTTAAGCGCTTCAACAGGAGAAACTTTTCCTGCAAGTTTAGATGGCTTGCGGCAGCTTATGCTTATTGTAAATGCTGCAAATATCACTGTCCCTATATAAATAAACGGGTTAAAACTTATATCTGACGGCATTGCGCCATTATCATCTATCCCAAACGTTCCCAGTGCAACTGGAACTACAACAAATGAAGCAATAATTCCAAGTATAATACCTGCTGGAATACCAATGACTGAAAGTCTGCCTGCCTGTTTTTTTACAATGCTTTTTATCTGTGATGGTGATGCCCCTATTGTTTTTAACATGCCATAGAATCTGATATCTTTTGTAACTGAGATATACATAACGTTATATATAAGAAGATACCCACTTGTAATTATTATAAACGATACCAGCAGCACACAGAAAGCCGCCATAATTGTTGTATCACCACTATCTTCCTGTATATCAAGATTAACATCCCATTCCTGGCCATTTTTCAGGCTGATATTCCTTTCAAGGCTTCTAAAAAGCTCAACCTGGTGTCCGGCTTTAGCAGAAATACAAAGTATTCCGTCTTTATCTTCTGACATTCCCAGCTTTTTTATATATTCTTCAGATATAAATGCCTGGAATCCCCCTTTTCTATAAGCATAATCCATAAACCATCCCGAAAGCCTGAATAAAAGTTCTTTTCCATCCTGGTTTAACTTAATCTCCATGTCTTTCTGCGGCTTATTTATATCCAGTGCATCAAGTGCAGATTTGGAAAGCATTATTTCATCTGCTTTCTCTGGATACTTACCTTCTAAACCACTTATTGCAGGTATAAAATTATTATCAAATTCAGATTTATTATACCAGTCAAGAAGAATATTAGTTTCTGCATTTACTGGCTTTGCCGTACCTGTCTGTATCTTTACACCTAATGAATCCAAGTAACTTTCTTTTTTTACATCCTCTATCTGGCTTCCTTCTGGCTGGTTTAAGAAAATAGTACTCTTAGTCCCCTGATGCCTTATCATCATTACTTTTAAGTTATTAACAAGGCTGAATCCAATCCCAAATACCGTTGTAAACATAAATGTTGTAAGGACTATTGCAAGTATTACAAAAGCATTTCTTGTATTATTGCTTTTAAGAGTGCGGCTGCTTATTTTTTTTATAACTGCCTGGTTATTATTCTTTAACATACTGCACCTCCCTGCCATTTCCATCTGCCTGTACTTTTCCATCTTCAATACGTATTATCCTATCTGCCATAAGTGCAATTTCTTCATTATGTGTTATCATAACAATAGTCTGTTTAAATTCACAGCTTGTAACTTTAAGGAGTGATATTACATCCATGCTTGTACGGCTGTCAAGGTTTCCTGTTGGTTCATCTGCAAGTATAATAGCTGGTTTATAAGCAAGTGCCCTGGCAATCGCAACCCTTTGCTGCTGCCCGCCAGAAAGCATATTTGGCATTGACATAAGCTTTTTTCCTATGCCAAGTGTATTAATAACAGTATCAACATAACTTTTATCTGCATCTGAACCATCAAGCTCTATAGGAAGTACTATATTTTCATAGACATTAAGCACTGGCACAAGATTATAATTCTGGAAAACAAACCCTATGTTCCTTCTTCTGAATATTGTAAGTTCTTCATCAGACATTGAAAAAATCTGGTTTCCTGATATATTTACACTTCCAGAATCTGGCCTGTCAAGCCCGCCAAGCATATTTAACAATGTTGACTTGCCACTGCCTGATGTTCCTATTATAGAAACAAACTCACCATCTTCTATATTAATTGTAACATTGTCAAGTGCCTTTACCTCATTTTCCCCTGAACCATATGTTTTGCATAAATTATGTGATTCTAAAATACCCATATAAAGCCTCCATTCCACGCCTTATGCGTAATAATTATTATTTATGATATAATAAATACTATCATACGCATCTTACAATCTGATTACAATTATAATTAAGATTTCTTTAAAATGTTATTATTTATAAACAGCAAAAAATCCCGGTTACTTAATCTGTTATAAATAACCGGGATTTTGCCTGGAAGCATTGTTTTCTATTTATCTTAGTAATAATAACGGGTCAACTGATTTATCTTTTTCCATTATCTGGAAATATAAATTGCTGCCTTCTTCACTATAATATTTTGTCGGTTTTGCAACTTTGCCTATTGTATCGCCTTCTTTTACTGTCTGCCCTTCCTGGACGCTTATATCTTTAAGCTGGCCATATGTCAGAGTATACCCGCTGCCTATGTCAACTGTTACTGTATTTCCAAGTTCATCTGAATGTGAAACTTTAGTTACTGTACCATCTGCTGCTTCTTTAACCTTTGTCCCTTCCTCTGATGCTATTATAACAGCAGGGTTGCATTTATACTGTGCAAGTGTTTTAAAGTAAACTGTATTGCTCATGCTGAATTTTAATATTACATCACCACTTACAGGCCATAAAAGCCCTTTCTCCATGTCAAATTTATTTTTAATGCCTGTTTCTGACATGGCAGTAACAGAACTGCTGTCTTTTGCCTGTTTTTTGCCGCTTTTCTTAGTATTTTCTGTTTTGGCAGCAGCCACAGTTTTATTCTTTGCTTTATTCTTTGTACCTGTCCTGGAAGCAGCCTTTTTATCTGTTTTTTCTGTCTTATCTGTTTTATTTTTATCTGTAGTTTTTTCTTTCTGCCCTGCCGGCTGGCTGCCTGGACTCTGGCTCTCTTTAGGTATATTGCTTTGTACATTATTATTTTGTGCTACACTTACACTTGCTTCATTGTTATTATCTGTTGTACCCTGGTTGTTCCCGCCAATAGCAGACCCGCCTGTTGTACTGCTTGTTGCAGAAGGTGCAGATGTAACAGAATCTGCAAAAAGATTTTTACCATTATTATTCTTGTAATTCATTCTGTAATATACCGTCCCTATTGCAAATACACAGACCAAGGCAGTACACACTGACAGGTAAAACCCCTTTTTCTTCCAAAATGACTCTTTCTCTTCAAACATATATAGCCCTCCATTCTTATAGCTTTTTCTCTTTAACTAAAAAAACAGCACCCTGATACGTACCAGAATGCTGTGATAGTATCTGCTAATATTCTTAACAGATATTTTTCTTTTATTCATTTTTCTTTACCTGGAATTTCATTATTGCTAATTATTTATACTATCTGTCCTGCCCATATTCTTATAATTCGCAGAGGAATTAACATATACATCTCTTTCATGGCAGTATACTACACATGTATCACTAAGCAAATCATGCAGCCCCCTTTTCTGCCTGTCTGCGCCTGCCATTATATATCCTATGTATATTATTATCTTTGAAAGAAACCTGCCAAAAGTTTCCCTGAATAATATCTCAAAAAATGTAAACCTGCGGTCTTCTGTGCTTATAACTTTAATATTAAAAAGTTTCTTGCCAAGAGTTGAACCTGTAAAATACGTTAAAAGTACAAAATATGTGGCTGTCAGTACATAAAATAATATATCTGCCACTGAATATTTAAAAATAAAATCCCTGGACAGAATATTTTGCGGATTAAAGAGCCCAAAAACCCATACAGGCAGGCGTACTATCAAAAGGACAGCTGATACTAAAAACATATCCATAATATATGCCGCCAGGCGTACAAAAAAACCTGCATATACCAGATTATTTCCATTATCCTGCATAATACATCAGCACCCCTTTTCCTTCATTTTCTATAATATCTTCTGCCAGGCTGGTTTCAGACTTTGGAACAATCTTTTCTGCAGCACTGAATAATGCCCCCATAAACCCCCGTACTGTATTATCAGGTGTAAAGAATGTTATATTTTCAGGTAAACCCTCTGCAATAACAAAATCAGATTTAGCCTCTTCAATTAGCCCTATTTCATCAACCAGCCCGTTTTTAAGTGCCTGTTTTGCAGAATATATCCTGCCATCTGCAATTTTCCTTACTGTTTCATCATCCATGCCACGGCCGCTGCACACAATATCTATAAACTGGTCATATGCTTCATCAACAAGACCCTGGAATATCTTATACTGTTCATCTGTCATATCAAGCCCTGCTGAACCCATAGATTTATTTTCGGCACTTGTTATATCAATTTCCTTAATTCCAAGCTTATCATATAATTTCTTACAGTTTACAAGGGAAATTATTACACCTATTGAACCAGTCCAGCAATTCCTGTTAGCATAAATCTTATCTGCCGCCATTGAAATATAATACCCGCCAGAACATGCCTGCCCTGCAAAATATGCCCATACCGGGCGCCCGGTCTTTTCCTTATATTCCATAAGCTTCAGATACAGCTCATCACTTTCATAAACAGACCCTCCAGGGCTGTCAACATACAGAAAAATACCCCTGTTATTATCTGCTTCTATCATCTGCCCAATATAATCCATATATAAATCATGGTTATATACTGATGGAGATGTCCAGCTTGCTGCAGAAGATGCACCTATAGTACCTTCAATATTAATAACTCCTATAAAATCATCTAATGGCAAATCAGCCTTTGTATTAATCTGTGATGAAACAAACTCACTTAATATCCCCTTCTTTGCCTCATCCTGTGCCTCTGTTATCCTGTTTCCTATTATATTGGAAAATATGCCTGTTATTCCCGTTGCTATTATAATAAGGCAGGTTATTACTATTCCCACTATTTGTTTTGTTTTCATAATTTTCTCTCATTTCTGCGCTGCCTTTTGCGCATAATGCAATGTTTGTGCCGCAGCGCAGACACAAACTTGCTGAGTGAAAAATTTATTTTTCACTCTTAACCTCTTTCTTATTAGTTTTTATGTATTAACAAAAGTGTGCCACATATAACACATTACCATAATTATATGTAACACACTCTTGAAATTTCATTAATATTTTATACTTAGGTTAATCCTGCAAATCAACCTTTACTTTTTCCAGATGCCATATATCTTTTGCATACTCCTCGATAGTCCTGTCAGATGAGAACTTGCCGCACTTAGCCACATTTAACATTGCAGAACGTGCCCAGCCCTTTGTATCCCTGTAAGCCTGTTCTACCTTTTTCTGTGCTTCTGCATATGAGCGGAAATCTTTAAGTATAAAGTACATATCTGCAGGGCTTCCGCCTGTGCTTTCA
Source organism: uncultured Lachnospiraceae bacterium (assembly GCA_910577825.1). GTDB lineage: Bacteria > Bacillota > Clostridia > Lachnospirales > Lachnospiraceae > Butyribacter. Next base: position 114,480 of record CAJTOK010000002.1, read on the forward strand.
AGAAGTGAGCTGTAAATCTCACGGAATTCTTCTGAATTTCCAGGAGAATATGTCCCGTCTACAAGCTGTGTAAGCACTGCACGTATTTCTGAATCTATATTATAAATTTCCCTTGGGTTATACTGCCTGTTATGCTCAAACTCTATTACTTCGTCAGAAGAAAGACCGAAAATAAACGCATTCTCTTCACCGACTTCTTCTACTATCTCCACATTAGCACCATCCATAGTACCTAAAGTAAGCGCACCATTTAACATAAACTTCATGTTTCCTGTACCTGATGCCTCTTTACTTGCAGTAGAAATCTGCTCTGATACATCAGCTGCTGCAAAAATAAGCTCTGCATTAGATACACGGTAGTTTTCAATAAAGACAACCTTAATTTTATCATTAATCCCTTTATCGTTATTTACCACACCAGCAACGCTGTTAATAAGTTTAATTATAGCTTTTGCACGCCTGTAGCCTGCGGAAGCCTTTGCACCAAATATAAATGTCCTCGGGTAAAAGTCCATACCAGGATTTTTCTTAAGCTCATTATATAAATACATTACATGAAGAATATTAAGAAGCTGGCGCTTATATTCATGCAGGCGCTTAACCTGTACATCAAAAATTGAACGTGGGTTTACTTCAATTCCATTATGCTCTTTAATATACTCTGCAAGCCTTATCTTATTCTGGTATTTAATATTCATAAATTCCTTCTGGCTGAGTTCATCATCAACATATGTTGATAATTCATTTATATGCCCAAGGTCTGTAATCCACTCGTTGCCAATTTTCTTTGTAACCCACCCGGCAAGCAGCGGGTTTCCATGAAGGAGGAATCTTCTCTGCGTAATTCCGTTTGTCTTATTATTAAACTTCTCAGGCATCATCTGGTAGAAGTCTTTAAGCTCCTGGTTTTTAAGGATTTCTGTGTGAAGCCTTGCAACACCATTTACAGAAAAGCTTGCTGCAATCGCAAGATGTGCCATTTTAACCTGTCCGTCATAAATTATGGCCATCTTTTCAACTTTGCTGTAATCATCAGGGTATGATGACTGTATTTTAATAATAAACCTGCGGTTAATCTCTTCAATAATCTGGTAAATCCTTGGCAAAAGCCTTGAAAACAGCTCTAAAGGCCATTTCTCCAGTGCTTCTGACATTATAGTATGGTTAGTGTATGCGCATGTTTTAGTTGTAACATCCCATGCTTCATCCCATGATAAGTTATAATCATCCATTAAAATACGCATAAGTTCCGCTACTGTTACTGTAGGATGTGTATCATTAAGCTGGAAACATACTTTCTCATGCAGCCTGCGGATATCATCATGCTTTTCAAGATATTTCAGTATAGCCCTCTGCACACTTGCAGACACAAAGAAATACTGCTGTTTAAGCCTTAACTCCTTACCAGCAATATGGTTATCATTTGGATAAAGCACTTCACATATTGTACGTGCAAGGTTCTGCTGCTCAACAGCTTTCTGGTAATCACCTTTATCAAATGAATCAAGGTTAAATGTGTCGATTGCTTCTGCGTCCCAGATACGCAGTGTATTGACCACATTATTATTATAGCCGACAATAGGCAGGTCATATGGGACAGCCCTTACTGACTGGTAGTTCTCCTGTATAAATTTGTCACGGCCGCACTCATCCTTACGGATAGAAACATAGCCGCCAAATTTAACTTCAACTGCATATTCAGGCCTTTTTATTTCAAACGGGTTGCCATGCTTAAGCCAGTCATCAGGCCTTTCTACCTGGTAACCATCTTTTATCACCTGCTTAAACATACCATACTTGTAACGTATGCCACAGCCATATGCAGGGTATCCAAGTGTTGAAAGGGAATCAAGGAAACATGCTGCAAGACGTCCAAGTCCGCCATTGCCCAGTGCGGCATCTGGTTCTTCATCTTCTATTATATCAAGGTTCATGCCCATTTCCTCTATGGCTTCCTTAATAGCTTTATTTCCTTTCAGATTGATAATAATATTGCCTAAAGCCCTTCCTGTAAGGAACTCCATGGACAAGTAATATACTGTCTTTACATCCTTTTCCTCATATGTTTTATGTGTAGCCATCCACTGGTCAACAACAAAATCCTTTACTGCATATGAAACAGCCTGGAATTTCTGCTGGTCATCTGCTTCGTCTATTGACTTACGGAAAAGCACCTTTAAATAGTCCTCAATTTCTTTCTTAAACTTTTCTTTATTTAATTCCTTCATCTCATTTCCTCCTAATGCTGACATATCTGCAATGAATAATATAAGTATTATATAACAAGGCAGGCTAAAAATCAACGAATCTGCCGTAATTAAGCTAACCTTTTTCACCATATCTGTTATAATAACAGCAATATCCATGAATATTTTCCCTGTTTTATCATAAATATAGTACAAAATATAACAGAGGCTGGACATTATGTGCAACAATAAAAAATTTCTTTTTAATTGTATAAAACCCGGTTTTCTTATTTTTCTCCTTATATTACCACTCTATTTTACTATAGGATGTGAAAAAAAGGAAGAGAAAAAAACTTCATCTGTTGATTTTACGGTAGTTACTGAAAGCGATATGCCAAAAGACCTGGAAAAATTAATAAAAGAGCGCCGTAAAAATCCATTTGAGCTTAGTTACAGCGATGGCTCATATCTATATATAGCCAAGGGCTATGGCAGACAGGAAACTTCAGATTACAGCATTATTGTTAATGATTTTTATTTATCTGGTGATAACCTGGTGTTTGATACAGATTTATCCGGCCCTGGCCAGAATGATAATGTTTCTGGCAAGGCATCATACCCATATATAGTTATTAAAACTGAATATATAGAAAACCCTATAATATTCCAGTAATCCAGATAAAAAATGTATTATGGCATGGTTATAAAGAAAATTTCTATTATGTATTTACAAATCCGAATTATATTTGTATTATTTCAATAAGAATATAAAACGGATTACCAGAAAGGAGCCATGATATAATATGAAACACAGGATTAAACACCCCGCTTCATCATTTACTATACAAAATGACAAACTGCCTGCCGGTTCTGTTTTGCAAATTGACGCTATTACAGATAATATAATAAGAATCCATACTATTACTGGTACACAAAATACAGATGGAAGTTCTTTTGCAATAGAAAATCCCCCTGGACTGTCAGGCAGTTTTGATATATCCAGCCATAAACAGGCTATAACAGCAGCTACAAGCTGTCTTACTTTAAAAGCTTCAAAGTCCCTGCAAATTGATATTTATGATAAAAAAGGAAACCTTGTCTGTGCTGGTGCTAGAGCAAATAATAATGTGGCAGCACAGCTGTCCAAAGAAGAAATTTCGCAGTTAATACAGGAAGGACATATGGCGGATACTTCTGATATACAGTTTAAATATAAAGCCACCAAAAAAATCATGGGAGATGAATCATTCTACGGCCTTGGGGATAAAACTGGTTTTCTGGACAAAAAAGGTTATGATTACATTATGTGGAATTCTGACAACCCTGACCCCCACGTTGAAAACCCTGCTTTCCGTGCACTTTATAAGTCTGTACCATTTTTTATAGTCCGCCGCCAGAACTGCACATATGGTATTTTTCTTGATAATACGTATAAATCTTATTTTGATTTTGGCTGTTCTGATGCTGGCTGTTATTCATTTGGGGTTACTGGAGGTGAGCTTGATTATTACTTTATATATGGAAAAAATATCAAGGAAGTTATAAAAAATTATACTTCCCTTACAGGACGCAGCCCCCTGCCACAATTATGGACTCTGGGTTACCACCAGTCACGCTGGAGTTATTCATCAGAAGATGAAGTTATTAAGCTTGCAGATAATTTTAAAAAATATGATATTCCTTGTGATGCAGTCCATCTTGATATTGACTATATGGACCAGTTCAAGGTTTTTACCAATGACAGCAGCCGTTTTCCAGACCTTAAATCTTTAAGCCGCCGGCTTTCAAAAGATGGCATAAAACTTGTATCTATAATTGACCCCGGTGTAAAAGCAGAAGATGGTTATTATATGTATGATGAAGGAAATAAAAACAACTATTTTGCTACATCAGAAGATGGCAAAGTATACCATAATGCTGTATGGCCAGGCGATTCTGTTTTCCCTGCTTTCACTTCTTCCAAAGTGCGCAAATGGTGGGGAGATAAAACAAAATTTTTAACAGATAATGGCATATCAGGAATCTGGAACGATATGAATGAACCGGCAAGTTTTAATGGCCCGCTTCCTGATAATATTATATTCCCGGGTGATGGAAAGGATTATACACATAAAGAAATACACAATGTATATGGCCATCTTATGGCAGAAGCAACCTACAATGGATTAAAGGAAAATACACAAAAACGTCCTTTTGTTATAACACGTGCATGTTACAGCGGCTCACAGAAATATACTACTGTCTGGATGGGCGATAACCAGAGCATATGGACACACCTTAAACTTGCAATACCACAGATACTTAATTGCGGCATGTCAGGCATACCATTCTGCGGGGTGGATATAGGAGGCTTTGGCTCTAACGCAACACCTGAACTTTTATCACGCTGGACTGAAGCATGTTGTTTCTTTCCTTTATTCAGGAACCATAGTGCCAAAATGACACGCAGGCAGGAACCATGGGCATTTGATAAACGTACTCTTGATATTTGCCGCAAATATATTAAACTCCGTTATAAATTCATTCCATACCTGTATGACCTGTGCTATGAAGAAACCCTTACAGGGCTTCCAATACTGCGCCCGCTGGTTATGGAATATGAAAATGACCCAGAGGTTATTAACTGTAATGATGAATATTTAGTTGGAAACAGTATACTTGTTGCCCCTGTTACAGACCAGGGCGTTTCTGTACGCAGCATTTACCTTCCACATGGCATATGGATTGATTATAACAGCGGCAGGCGCATTAAAGGCGGAAGGTATATTTTATATAATGCCCCTCTTGATATATGCCCTGTATTTATTAAAGGAGGCAGTATACTGCCAACATATCCTGGTATTCCAAACCTGGATATGCCAAATACCCGCAAGCTGGTTATTGAATTTTATCCTTTAGATTATAAAGCCCCTGGTAATTATACCAGCAAAGCATGTTATTACATGCACTACCAGGACAATGGCACTGATTTTAACTACCAGACAGGTGAATATAATTTATATAAATTCAGCTTCTCCCCAGACCGTCCGGGCGGACTGGAAATTAAATTAACCACAAATGGATATAAAGGGAAATATAAAAGCATTTCAGCTGTAATAAAATAAATTACTGTTTCTGGCATGACAGCCTGCACAAAATACCAGCAAATGAAATAACATCTGCAGCATTACACAATATCTTTACATTTGCTGGTATCCTTTCCCCATTTATAAAAGTACCATTAGAAGAATTAGAATCTTCTATATAAAGCTTCCCGTCTTCTATATAAAATACAGCATGATGGCGGCTTATATAACAGGCTGGCAATATTAAATTACAATCCCTGTTTCTGCCTATGCTGGCTTCCAGCTGGTTTTCCCCTGTCATTAAACCTATATCTTCAAGACATACTTCACCACTTTTTTCATCTGTCCTGAAGGGAATGGAATCTTTATCAATACATAATATATATTTATTCTTTTTATCTTGCCCTGCCCTGTTTTCTGGTACACTATCCTGGTGTACTGCACTACTGGTTTTACTATCATTACACCCGTAAACACAATTTCCACCGTCTTTCTTTTCTACAATATTATCCTGTTTATTTTGCAATGTATGGCTTATAGCACCTGGTTTAAAACCTTTAATATATGCTTTTACATCCTGTATAATAAATCCCCCGTCTGTTATTAAACCATATATGCCATAAATAAACTCCGCTGCACTTTTATCATCATGGTTAATATATTCTATAATATTTTCTGTAAGTTTTTTTATATTCTCCTGGAAATCCCCTTGCAGTTCAGGTACACAGCAGAATTTTACATTTTTATTTTTCTTATCCCAGAATATATATTCCAAATCCATTAAATAAGAATCTTCATTAAGGAAAAATTCTTCCCCGTTTAAAACTGCCTGTACAATATCCATATATAATTGTTTCGCTGTATTATAACTGATACTATACTCTCCAATATATTCTTTTAAAGACTGCATTCCCTGTATACTATAATATAATGCCAGGCTGTTATCAATATAACGGCATTCCATATCTAAAAGACACTGTATTTGATTATTTTTCATCATATTCATAGAAAGCGACGCCCCAATATCTGTTCCAGGCTCAATTACCAGATATGACATCTTACTGTCATGGTATATATGTTTTTTCAATAACTGCCACCTCATTCATTTGAAAGAATCCCTTTTACCCTTATTATAAATTCTGGATGCACAGCAAGACACTTATCTTGTACTGATATTTCCTGTTTATTATTTATAAAATATTTTATAACAGGTATATCCAGATTACATTCTGCTGTTACATCTGACTGTATATACAATTTATTCTTAGATACCCCGCCTGATACTACATTAAACATCCATAAATTTTCCTGCATGTCCTGCTGCCACTCTTCATTATTTTTATATTCTTTTCTTCCCTCTGATACATTTACAACTGCCTGCTGCATATTGCTGTATACAACTGCTTTATCGTGTAAATAATATAATACATAAATCATTGCAAATATCATACCTAACACTACAGGAACAACAAATGCTGCTTCAACAGCATAGCTGCCCTTCATTCTGGAAATTTTTAATAATGCCATTATTTTCCCCTTTCTTATTACTGCATATTATAATGGAATATAAATGCCTGCTACATAAAAAATAAATGAACCAAGCACAAATGGCGCAAGCGGCATACAATAATTATGCTGTTTATGCTTTACTAAAACAAGAAATACTGCGGCACAAAAAGCCAGCATAAAACTAAATATAATTATAAAAATATTTGCCATAATCCCGGTTCCTAAACCTGTTAATGCAAAAAGAAAAGCATCACCCATTCCTAACTGCCCCCTTGTCACAACAGAAGATATAACAAATAATAAACATACAATAACTGCACCTGCCACATCTGCAAATGAAATGCTTTGCTGCCATATATGGAAGCAAAGCACAAGTACAGAACCTGCAATAATAACTGGCAGATATATTTCTTTATATTTCAAATCCGTTATTGTACATATAATTAAACTTATGCCTACTATAATATATAATAAAATCTGCATTTTAATTTACCCCACATTTGCTACATGCAGGAAGCCCTCCTGTTTCTGGTTTTTTTACACGCCTTATATCCCTTTTAATCTTTGGGCAATCCCCATATTTATGGTACCTGTCACCATATGTTGTTATATAAACATTTGTAAGTTCTTTGGCATCAATATTTTTACAGCATTTTTCACATGCCTTATATTTTCCTCCTGATGAATTACGTTTTTCCCAGACATTATTCCCGCTTATTTCCCTTACACTGGGTTTAAGATAAGTACATTTCCTGTTACAATGGTATACCTTGCCACTTTTTGTTATATAAACATAATCTGCCCCATCCTCCCCGCCATCACCTGCCATGCTTCTTCCAGAATAACTATTTATAACCATCTGCTGGTAGAAATCCAGTTTAAAAAATTCTGGACTAAGAAATGGTATTTTCATTTTATATGAAACATGGCATAATGGCAGTTCTGCTTTTTCATCATACTTTATAATAACCTTTTCATCCGCAAGGGCTGTTATTGCACCGGTTTTTGTTCCAAATGCTGCATACTCCCTTGCACAATCAGCAAGGCTGTCTTCAATATAATTTATTCTGTACAGGCACTGGAAAATATAAAACAATGAAAATAATACAAGGAAAAATACTGGTACACACAGTGAAGCCTCAACTGTTATTGAACCTTTTTTCTTATATAAAAACACACAGGAATATCCTTTATGTATTGTATCCTTACTTATATCTGTTAAGTTATGCCGGGGAGCAATCCTGATATTTTGTGAGATTTTATATTTCTTTTTTATATTATTTCCTGTATAAAGGACACCCTGGCATGTTTTTATATCCATATGTACCTCCCTGTTATTATTTCCATACACCTTCAACATAACTATAACTGGCTGTTATGCACCGTCCTGCATTATTTGTCTTTATACCGCTAAAAAAATTTTTATTAATATATGAAAAGGCATATGGTATATTATAGCTAATATTACATTCTGTTGCACATATACAGTCCCTGAACTCAAATGTCTGGTTAAAACGTTTTCTTAAATCAAACTGTATAATATCAATAAGCCTGTCTTTTAATTTCTGCTTTGGAACTAACAATTCAAGAAGCAGTAAATACTGTTCATAAGAAATATCTGAAGAAACTGCTCCTTTATCTGCCTTTTTATAGTCTTTTCCTTTCCTTTTAAAAAAACTGTGTGATACAGAACATATTTCACCATACTTCATTTTAAAATTTGCTGCACTTTTTATTAATGGCACTTTTTTGCCTTCAAGAAGGGCAGTTACATCAATACATGCCTCTTCAAATGCAAGTATTGTAAGGATTAACCATTGTATTCCTGTAATTAATGGTGCAATTCCTGTAAATCCAGCAATAGCTGTTGCTGTTGCAAGGCTTTTTGACTGGAACAAAGCATTTGTACTTACATACGCCATATTTACAAGAGTACGTATAACCAGCAGGCGTCTTACAATATATGCAAGGTTTTCTTTCTCAGTTTCTTTTCCTGCAATAAGATATTCAAGCCCGTAATGTACAGTATTAAATACGCTGTCAGCATATGATGATAAAACATCCTGTGCATAATAAATATATTTCAGTTTATCCGTATTGCTTCCTGCCTCTGCCTGCTCTAAAAGCTTGTCCTGGTCTAATTCTTTACTTTCTTCCCCTTCAAGCAGTGACTTGAAAAATCTGGCAGCAGATGAATTATCATCCTCCTTTTCTTTATTATAATTTTCTTTATCTGCTGCCTCAATTTTTGCTTCACTAACTTCTGAAGCATCACAAACAAGGGATAATAAACCATTATTAATAAGGTTTTTTAATGCTTTAAGCGGATTACCACCTGCGGAATCTTTTTCTAATTCTTTATCAAGTTCTTCATCTGATGGCTTCTGGTTCTTTTCTTCCTCCCCATTACTATTATCTGTATCATAAGCCCCGTCTTCATACTTCTCTGCCTCATCCAGCCGCCCGTCTGCAGGGATTTCTTCTTTTTTATTCCTGCCAGCAAAATAACCTTTTACATTATCTGCAACAGAAGTAACAACATAATCTGATATCTGCCCCAGAAATACTTTATCTTCATCAAGTGTATAATAATCACCTGTTTCACATGAAATATCTTTTAATCTGTATAGATTTGAATATGTTTTTAAAGTATTTTCTGGTTTATATTCAAGATTCTTATTAAGGATTTCCGCCAGTTCCGCTTCAAAATCTGATAAACCGTATCCATTATAACCACCATATGCAAATAAACCATATTCATCATACAATTCTTTATTATAATTACCATAGACCATCTGGACAGCAGTGCTGGCCGCCACAGATACATAAGCTTCAGAAGTAACCACCCTTACATTTTCTATAAATGCAGTAACCAGGGAAAGCAGTATAATAAAAATAAATGTTAAAAATACAGTTATACTTCCCTTTTTAATATGCCTGCCCCTTTCTTATCCCAATTATTTATACATTATGCTGCACTGGCTTTAAACTGCTTATTGTAATTTTTTTATTTATTTCATTGCTGTTTTTAGTTATGCTTCCAAATGCAGATTCAACTATATCTTTAATTTTGTTTCTAAAAATAACAACAAGCATAACAAGAACAACTAATATAAGGATTATTTCAACAATACCCACCCCGTTCTCCTCATACCAGAAAGCTTTTAACCATTTACCCAAATAAACATCCTCCTTCTACATATTCTGGAAAGCAGCATATATTATTATTGCAAATACCTCTGCCATCATAATAACCATTGGCATTAATAATTTTGTGCCTGCCTGCTCTCCAAGTATTTTGGCATTTTCACGTCTCTCTTTTAACACATCAACAGCTTCATATTCAAGTATCTTTAAAAGGTCTGCCGAACCCTTTTTTAAATTCTGTACAAGTAATGTACTAAACTTCATATACTTTAAAAGCCCTGTCCTCCTTCCAAAAAGTTCATATGCTTTTGCTTCATTCATTCCATTTTCAAGGTGTCTTTCTGTCAGGAGCATTTCTTCATAAAGATATCTTTTCTTTCCCCCGTTCTGGAGTTTTCTTTTATATTCCGACGACATCCTGAGCCATGTGCCCTTGCAGTTAAGCCCTGCACCAATTAATAGTACAAATTTTTCAACAAACCCGGGATAGTCAATACGAAGTTCCTGTTCTCTCTGCTTTATCTTTTCATTTATCCTGCTGTCTATAAACACTGGTACAAGCATAATTATAATTAACCCTGATACAAGAATTAGCACAATATTATTATCATCTGGGACTTTATATGATACTTTCCTCCCGTCAACTTCTGCTGGCAGCTGTAAAAATTCCCTGCTGGCAGTCGCATCTGATAATTCTGAAAATATTTCATTCCATTTGTCCCAGAGCATTTCTTTTTCACTTTTATCTGCAGGAAGTACCGTAAATGAAAGCGGCATGGTTTTTTCATTGCCATAATATGAAAATACTGCTGTTATCTGCACTTCTTCTGGCTCTGTTATCCCGTTGCGTACAAGTGTGCCATCACTGCCAACTATATTATTTGCATCACATTCCCATGATATTTCTATTGCATTATCTGGTATATAAGAAACAAGATTTAAACTCCTGCTTACCTTTTCAGGTGATTTATTTTCACCCAGATAATTATTTTTAACATAATCCATGGCTTCTTTTAACTTAGCTTCAAATTCCTTATCTGTATACTTTCTGGAAGGTATACAAAGTTCTGCCTCCTGCTGCCCATTATCAATAGAAATACTAAATTTTTCTTTCTTTTCCTGCCCTCCTGGCTGGTTTCTTTCTATAAAATATCCGTTTTTAAGAATATCCTCACTGCCAGATGTTGTAATAAAAATAAACAGAAAAAGTATTGTAATAAACACCACAATAATAATTATTGAAAATAACTTACAAAAGTAAAACCTCTCTGCACTGGTACTGTCAAGCCCTGTATAAATCTTTTTTATATTTTCAACTTTACTGCTTTTTACTTGTATATGTAGTTTATTTTTAAGAAAACTATATATGCTGTCTGTAACAGGATATAACTTTTTTACCAGTTTGCCATTCTCTATCTTAAACAGATATGTCACCTATCCTTCCACTCCATTTGTATGCAGCTATATAGACTACAAGAAGCACAGTCATTACAGGCCTGCCATTCCATGTATAAAGGCTGTCAAGAAACCCTGGTGAACTTATCCAGAAATATATTATTATTGCCAGAGGTATAACAGACATAATCTTTCCTTCCATGCTTTTACCTGCTATCATTGTTTTTATTTCACGGCTTGTTTCTATTTTACTGCTAATCTTATCTGCAGCCTGCCTTGCAACTTCAATAAGGTTTCCACCTGTACGTTTTGCAGTCTGGAATACTTCTGCAAAATTATTAATATCCTCAACATTGCAATACTGTGCAAATTCTGCAAGAACAATTTCAAGCGGCTGGTTAAGCATAATTTTTGAATTAATCTTATCCAGTTCCTCAACCATTACAGAATTATTTCCATATAGAAGAATTAAATCCTCCTTTGCCTCTTTAAATGAATTTTCAACTGAATATCCCGCATTTAGCGCTGATGACACGGCCGTCATAACCTCCCTGAACTCTAAATTCATCTGCCACCGCCATTCTTCAATATGTTTCTTTTTACTGGAATGGATATTAAACAGCCCATAAATGACAGCTAAAATAAATGAAAGTATAACCAGTTTATAAAACAGGAATGAAAGTATAAAAGCTTTGGCAAACCCTGTTGCAAATGCCTTTAAAAAGCCATTTTTGTTAATAATTTTACTTTTTGTTTCTTTCAAAACCACTCCTTTATAATATAAATCCATCAAGTAACCCTGCATGTGCCAGTTTATCTTTATTTAAAAGCTTGCTGCCTGTAGCTCGCAGTTCTCCTTTTATTTTTCCTTGTGCATCTGTTCCTGTTTCAACAAACTTATATATTGGCTGTACCATTATTTCATCATTTTTTACACCTGTTACTTCCGCAATTTCAAGCACCTTTCTTGACTTGTCCCTTAATCTTCCAAGCTGTACTACTATATCAATAGCTGAAGCAATCTGGTTTCTTACAGCTAATAAAGGAATATCCATTCCCATAAGTACAAGTGTTTCAAGCCTGTTAAGCATATCCTGTGTACTGTTGGCATGTCCAGTGCTAAGGCTTCCGTCATGCCCTGTATTCATAACACTTAAAAGTTCACATGCAGCAGCATCCCTGACCTCTCCCAAAATAATACGGTCGGGGACGCATACGCAATGCTGATTTAAGCAAATCACGTATTGTAACAGCATTTTTACCTTCAACATTGGCGTTCCTTACCTCAAGCCTTACAAGGTTAGGAACCCCCCTTATCTGTAATTCTGCTGAATCTTCGATTGTAATTATCCTTTCATCAGATGGGATATAATTAGACAGCACATTAAGGAATGTAGTTTTTCCGCTGCCAGTGCCGCCGCTTATAAAAATATTATACCTGGCAACAACAAGCATTTTCAGGAAATCCGCAGCCTCTGCACTTACAGAACCTATAGCAATAAGTTTGTCCATAGCCATGGGAACTTCTGGAAACTTTCTTATCGTTACAACCGGCCCGTTTAATGAAACGGGCGGTAATACTATATTAACCCTTGAACCGTCCATAAGCCTTACATCCACAATAGGATTAGCTTCATTAACCATTCTGTTTACCCTTGCAACAATCTGCTGTATTACATCCTCAAGCTTCTGTACACTTGAAAAATGCGCTGGATATTCTGTTATCCTGCCGTCTTTTTCAATAAAAATATGCCCAGGCCCGTTTACCATAATTTCAGTAATCTCAGGGTTATCTACAATGTCCTGTAATACATCAAGTCCTTTTATTGAATTATATACACTTTTCACAAGATACTGTTTCTCATCTGCCGTAATATAAACTTCCCTGCTTTCCCATAAAACACTTCTCTCTATTGCCTCATATATTTCATCATCAGAATTATAATTTTCCTGTGATATACTGCCTATTAATTGTTCCTGCAGCTTCTTTTTTATTTTATCAAGCCTGTTAAAATTAATTGGACACCCACCTCTCTTTCATTATTACATATTTAATATTTTGTACAACCTTATCCATTCCATTGCGTATTAGAAGCCTTTCAAAAGAATGTTGTTTATTTTCCTGTAATTCTCCAGAGGCTTTGGGCAGAATTAATACATCACATATTCCAAAAAGTTTTAATGCAGCCTCATTTATATAACCTGTATCAAAAACAATCTTGTCATACATCATGCCTCTTGCAAGCACATCAGTAAAATACTCCATATCATCTGCTGAAATACTATATAAATCTCTGTAATCTTCAACTGGAAGTATATAACTATAGCCATCTTTATGGTGTTTTATTACTGATTCCAGTTTAAATGCAAGTTTATCTTTCTTCTGTTTTATATAATATATTGCTTCTGACATTCCATGTATATATTCACGCCCGCCTGCATTGTTTTCAAACTCTGCAAAACTGTCAAATATCTCCAGGTTAATATACAACACATTATTATTTCCTGCCATGCTGGCACAAAGTTTTCTTGCATATGTGCTTGCCCCTGCACCGCCATATGGTGAAAATACAGCAGACAGTTCTGCCTGTCTTGAAGTATATGCTGGAAACATCCCTGGTATATTGTCATCTTCTGCTGCTTGTGCAAATATCTCTTTTAATATATGCCCTGCCGGCTGGTATTTAAATATAACTGGATATTCCTTCTTACCTGTATACCCTCCGTCCGATAATACTATTATCTTCTTTATATTCTTTAATTTCCCTGCTTCATATGCCATATCATCATTAACAAGAAATATATCTATCTTCCCATGTTCCACATATTCCCCTGCACTGTCTATACTGGTAAATATTACCAGGTCAATTAACATATTTTTATGATGGCTGATATAATCTGAAAATTTATTAGAATATATTTCATCTGTTAAAACAGCAAGCAACATCCTTTTCAATTTTTTAACATTCCTCCTTCCTTTAGAAAAATAATGTAATAAAATATGCTGCTGCCATTACAGGTGCAAGGCATATTGCAAATCCGCTGCCATCACGCTCCATGCAGTAATACCTGCTATCCATATTATGGATATGTAAAATATAATAAATAAAAGCTTTTGTTCTTGATATTAGTGCCCTTTTTCTTATTAACTTTACAAGTGAAACAGCACCTGCCATTATTAAAAACAGCATTGACACTTTAGCAAGAAAAGCAAGTCCATACATTCCGCCTATTACAGACATAAGTTTAATATCACCTGCACCAATACCGCCTGTCATAAAAACCGGGAAACCAATTAAGATTGTAATTATTATGCAGAATACAGTATTTAATATTCCATAAAAACCATTTGTAACAGTATTAAGGCATAAAGCAGTAACCCAGCCCGCTATAATAACAGGATTCCTGATTTTATAATCCCATAAATCACCTGCAACTGCACATATAAATACGTTTAACATAATAAATTCTTTCATTGGTATTGCCTCCCTGCCAAAGTGTGGAAACAATATAACACTATATTCTGATTTTGTCAAACAATAGTATTTTTATATATCTTATACATATTTTTTATTACATTATTGTTAAAATCCACTGGAAAACGTATAAAAAGCATACACCACTTATTCCAAGAAATGCTGAAACAAGCAGGCTGGTTTCATTAATATTTACATGGAAATTTTTCCCTGACATAAATATCAGGTAATTGCAGATACTAATAAAAATAATGCCTGAAAGCACTCTTACAAGCATATTGGCAAGCAGATTATAAGGATTAAAACTAAAGATTTTAGAGAGTATGAAAAAAATTAATAAAAATACCACTATGTACATTACATTCATTCTGTTTTGCCACCTTTCGCCATATTATCTATAAGCCTGGCAGTATCTCTGCCTATTATATTTGTATTAAGCATGTCTGTAAAAAATTCGTGCATATCTGCATATTTCTTCCAACGCTGTCTATAATTATATATGAGAACCCTTTGAACCATATTATTTTATTTGGAAGGACAACTATGAATTTTTTAAAGACAAAGAAAAGAAACCCTCCTAAAAAAGAGGATTTCTTAAAAAAGGCTTTACTTGAGGCCCAGAAAAACTTTGAAGATGCGTACAAAGGACTGCAGAATGTAAATGACCCTGACCTTATAGACAGTTATATATACGCAATAAATTCTGCTACTTTAAGATACAAAGTTCTGCTGCATGAAGTCAAAATGATTAGTAATGACAAATAATTAATATCCACGCAGCCTTTCAAATACATTATATATATTAAGCCTGCCATTGCCCCACAACCTGTTAGGTTCTGCAATCCCGTCTGAATCTGCACCACGTATAAGATATTTCTGTATACTTACCGTATCCATTGTAATATCATTACCACGCAAAACTCCCTTTGGTGTCAAATAGCTGTTATAAATTTTTAATATCTGTTTAATTCAAATTTCTTTTTTCCATATTGCTAACAGCAGTCAGAGCCCTGATATCTTCTAAATACCACTCGTCACATTCATCAAAATAAAATTTTTCTTTTCTCTTTTTAAATATCCTGAATGGCCTGCTCCCGGAATTATCATAGATATGGCATATATCACAAATTTTAACTAAATCTTTTACCAGTTCCAGCGCCCTGTCATACCTTTTAATTATTTTATCTTCTGGTACATCATGTCCGCCTGATTCCACTCTTGACTTTACACGCCAGATATTAATCATTGGGTCTGCAGTAAGAATATAATAACAGCGTATAAAATATCCTTTATTCTTTGCTTTTTCCAGCAATTTTAAATTCCGCCCTGTTGACAGCACCGTTTCAAAACAAAACTCATTCATCTGGCTGATATGCTCTTCTCTTTGCCTTTCTGCTAACTGTGCCGCTTCAAGGCTAGAACATTTTATACTTTTTTAATTTCATCTGCATTAATATAATCCATTGGCGGCTTTAACAATTCAGTAATTGTACTCTTCCCTGAACCATTAGGACCTGCAAATACCACAATTTCAGGATTTTTCTGAAATACGCTCACTGTAACGCCCCTTTCTCATTTTCCTGCCTACTTCTTTCCTTGTCCCATCACTGTTTTCCTGGTATATTGCCTGGGTTTTTCTGTCATATATAATTACAGGCACATCCAGGGCTTTCCTTTTCTCTAATTCAATTCTTACAGCTTCTTTTACACGCTTAACTACTATCTCATCTGGAATATATTCTTCACGTTTCATATTTCACCCTTCTTTCCATGTTATATTTATATCTCCCTTATTTAATAACCTTATTATAACACCATACCCCCATTCCATCAACATTGCCGCCACGCCAGATGTAATTGCTGCTGCCATGCTTGAACCATTCTGGTAATCATATCTGGCTGTTTCCCTTCTCTCTGCTTCAGTAGCAGGATATATATTCCCAATTCTTGGCAGCGGGCCATATATTCCAATGCCTGGTGCTGCAAAGTCTGGTTTTATATTTCCATTTCTTGTAAAACCACGGCTTGAATCTATAGCTATACTGTTATTTGCTGAATCATAATATGCTACAGAAATAAGGTTTGGGTTATTACTCGGGCCACACAATGTAATATCCGGGTCGGGCCGCAAGAAGTAAGTTGTTTCAGGAAGGAAATTCCTTATTGGAAGCCACATATCAAAAAAGGCATTTCCATTGGTTTCATTAAAAACACATATTTTCCATATCCCTTCTGATGGTGCCTGGAAGCGCATCTGTATACATTCATCACCACTTTCATAAGAAAGCAGCCTGTATTCTATATATACAACGGTATTTTCAAGGATAAAATTAACTCTTCTCCTCTCACCATACCTTGCAAAAGTCTTTCCACTATACTCACCACCTGGCGAAATTATCCCGACAGACATAACTTGTGGTGCATAAGTCCATAATTCCAGCGTAAACCCGTTATTGCCCCCTGCACGTATTTCCACCTCCAGGCCTTCACCTGGCGCCATAGTACCACTTCGGTAATGCCTGCTTGTATTGGCTTCATTTCCGCATGATGTAACTACTGCAACTCCATTAAAATTACCTATATCGCTAAGTACATCGCCAAGTATTCCGCCATTTGTATGCCCGCCTGAATTTGTCCCTGCCCCGATGCACAGGATTAAAGGCATATTTGTTTCAGCTGCTTTATCCCTTAGGTAATCTATAGCAATCATAATATCAGCTTCTGAATATACAGGCTCATCTGTTTCAATCTGGTAGAAGCGTTTAAGGCCGTTTTTTGCTTCCTTGCACTTTACAACACAAACTGTCGTAAGTGGTGCTACTCCTGAAAAGCCATTTTCTTCTATAAGGCTTCCACATGCCACTCCTGCAATAAAAGTGCCATGCCCGTTTGTATCCCTGCTTGGGACTATTTCCCAGGGATTAGAAGAGTTTATTGCCTCGTTTATTTCCTCATTAGTAAATTCCACCCCATATGTAAACCCTTCTGGTATTCTTCCATGCTTTAAACTGCTACATCCATCCTGCCCGCTATCTATAGTACCATCTGCCTGCTGGCATGGGTTAATGGTCTGGTCCCATATAGAATAAATCCTGCTGCTTCCAGAAGAATCTAAAAAAGCGGGGAGTGTGTAATCTATCCCCGCTGGTGTATGGTACAATATTATATTTTTGATATATTATTAATTACCCTGCCCATAATAAGCATTAGCCCCGTGCTTACGGTAATAATGTTTATCCTGCAGTTCCTGTGGTGCAGGCTGTATACGTGGGTTAATAGTTTCTGCCCTGTATGCCATCTTAGCTACTTCTTCAAGGACTACTGCATTATGTACTGCTTCATGTGCATCTTTGCCCCATGCAAAAGGCCCGTGGTTCTTGCATAATACTGCTGGTACTGCTACAGGGTCAAGTTCCCTTGCCTTAAATTCATTAACAATAAGTATACCTGTATTAGTTTCGTATGCTTCTTCAATTTCATCTTTATTAAGGCATCTTAAACATGGCACTTCACCATAAATATAATCTGCATGTGTAGTACCATAGCATGGAATGCCCCTTCCAGCCTGTGCCCAGCTTGTAGCATATGAGGAATGTGTATGCACAACCCCGCCTATTTCTGCAAATGCTTTGTATAATTCTACATGTGTAGCAGTGTCGGAAGAAGGGTTATATTTGCCCTCAACCTTCTCTCCTTTAAGATTGACAAGTACCATATCATCAGGTGTAAGGCTGTCATATTCCACACCACTTGGCTTAATGGCAAAAATCCCGCTTTCCCTGTCAATTTCACTTACATTTCCCCATGTAAAGGTAACAAGCCCGTACTTTGGAAGAAGCATATTTGCTTCATACACTCTTTTCTTTAATTCTTCTAACATAGTTCCATACCCTCCTAAAAATATTTTGATATTAATAGTTTATATCAATTATAAGCCTTTGTAAAGATATTTATATCCTTTCTGCCAGTTAAAATATAAATAATTAAACGGAACATCCTTCCACATCTTTTATAAGCTGCACCTGATGTATTCTGGATAAATAATAAAACTTCTTTTTCATCTTCTTTGCTTATATCATTATTAGAAAATGCTGCACACTGTAATACTGCACATGCCTTTTCAGAAACTTTCTTTCCAGATATACCTGATATTTTTTCTGCATATTCTTTATCCTCAAGTTTTGAAATTCCTTTTAAGCCACAAAATGCAAGATAGTTATTTAATAAGTTAAAATACAAAACTACCCTTGTATTAGCTTTATCTGTAGAACTTATTTTTCTGGTAATATGCCTGAACCTTATTCTTATATATATAACTGGTGCCAGTATAATTAATAAAACTGCTGCTGTTACTATAAATTTCTTATTAATGTTTAGAATATTTTTCACTGTGCCATCATTCTTACCACCTATATCTTCTTCATCTTCCTGTAAATCTTCTTCCTGCTCTATATCTTTTCCACTGGAAACCTCTTCTTTATCTTCCTCTTCTTCTTTTATATCCTGTCTGAAATCTTCCTGCACATAATCATTATTTTCTGTCTGGTTATCCCCATCTCCAGTATCCCCGTCAGCCAGTACAGAATTTGTCATATCAAAAGGCAGCCAGCCAAAGCCCTTTTTATATACTTCTGTCCAGGCATGTGCATTATAGTCAGTTACATCTGCAACATATTTCTGTCTGCCATCCTTATCATATTCAAGATTAAATGCAGCCGGCCTTATAAAATAACCTGAAACATATCTTGCTGGCACATTATTCATCCTTAATAAAATTGTACCTGTTGTGGCATAATGTTCACAATAACCCTTTTTTTGCCCAAAAAGGAAATATTCAATATAATCCTGCCCGTCTGGTACATCGTACAGGTTCTGGCTATACTTTGTATCTTCACATATTTTATTCTTAACAGATACACATAAGCCTCCTATATTTATATCTGTTATATCACCCCATACAGAGTCCCCGCCAATAAATGTTTCTGAAAATTCCTGGAGTTTTGTAAGGCCTTCTGGCACTTTAAGATACTCATTATATACAAATCTTGTATATTCTTCCTGGTCCTCTATTCCATAATACTCCATTTCATTACTGGATATTGATAATATATACTGCATCATCCAGTTTGGCATATCGTAACAATTATACTGGTATCCTTTCTTATTATCCCTATATATATATGGTGTAAATGAACTTCTTCCTGTAAGTTTCCAGTCTGTGGTAATATCCATATTGAAATTACCAAGCCCGTCTGTCCAGTCTAAAGACATTGCTACTTTTTTCTTTGCAGCAATACAAGCCTTAATAGCATTATATGTTTCCATGTCTATATCTGTTTCAGGCACAGGCGGCTTAACATCCTTAAAAGATTTCCATCTGCCATTTTCATATATATCTTTTGAGAAACTTTTTATATAAATATTGCTTTCTGGTTTTCTGTCAGTTTCTATACGCATTACAGAGCGGCCTGTCCTGTCTGGTGCTTTGTTATCAAGATAGCCGTCCTCCCTGCTGCTTATGCGGTTTTGTATAGTTTTAACCAGCTCTTTTACCTCTTTTTCTATATTATGCTGTTTCTTAAGGGCTGCTTTAGAACTGGCAAATATCTTTTTATTAGTGGCCTTGCCTGCTGCCAGTGATGCTATAAAGCATACTATAATTATTCCTGTAAATAAAAGATATCTTCCAGCCATATTACCTGGAATATGCCTCTCCTGCCAGAAATTTTTCCTGCCGCCACACACTTCAGACTTTATACTGAATAAAAGCCCTGGAACACCAACTGACAGAAAAAATGATGATGCAACTGATGGCGCTTTACCATGTAACATTTCCATTGCAATAACAGAAACAACCGGAAACAGCATCAGGGAATACCATTTTATCTTTAATACCGCAAATGCCATAACCACAATTACTAAGAAAATAACAAGCACCATTGCAAGCTTTTCATATATATGGATTCCCAAAAAGCTGGTACTTGTCCTTATCCTGTCAACAGCTACTTCACCAAGCCCCTCATAAGCATAATACTGTTTTTTAATATATGAATACAATATTCCAAATTCATCTTCAATACGTGCATAATTCCTTATAATAACTGTTACAAATATTAAATTAACTGCCAGTTTCCCAGTATTATACCATATACTATTGCCAGACCATAATATACAGACTGCCAGGGCAAATACCATACTGGCAAAAAACACTTTTCCAAAATCTCCTTTGTATTTATACGCATCACAAAAGGAACGGTATAACCCGCAAGCTGTAAAAGCCAGGAAAAGCGCATTAAAAAAAATACGTGCATATTTGTCAATCCTGTCTTGTGACATAATCCCTCCCTATATTAAAATCTCTGCCGCCCCCATTGAATTTTTTAAATCTTTAAAATTATACTGTATTATTCTTCTGTCATATGCAAATAATTCAAAATCTGTATTAATTGCAATAAACGGAATATTCTCCTGTTCATTATACTTTCTTATATACATATCTTTAATTAATGACACATCTGTACATTTTTTATTTTTGCCAGTAATTATATTTATCCCACTTTGCACAAAACAATATGAATCACTTTCCTGCCTTACAAGATATCTTATAATTGTTTCTTCACTATTATCATACCAGCATATATAATGTATACAGCCATTTGAAACAAGGCTTGCAGAAATTGACAGGACAGCCTGTATAAAGCACTTCTTCTTATAAGCATTATCAATATTCCCAGAACCAATAAAAAAAACTGCCATACATATAGCATTACTGTACTTCTGTCTTGACATAAGTTCACCAGCCTTGGCAGATAGCTTCCAATTTATATTTTTAAAACTGTCACCCTGCCTGTACTGCCTTGTTTCACCATTTTCCATACTGTCTGGTGCCATAAAAACCTGGGACATGCTGTTACTTTCATTTGTATCCTTATATGCACCATGTACTATACAGACTGGAACTTCGTATAGTTCAGGTATAACTATTACCAGATGTTCATACCTGTCATATTTAAAAACAGGAAGCTTTAATATTCCAAGATAATCTTCTGCCCATATTTTCTTAATACAGAACTCAATGCTTCCTGGATTTTTAGCATGGTAATAACACCGGGCCACAGAAGAACCCCTGCCGTCTGCACTGCCATAGAATTTTGTAACTTCTTTTTTGCCCGTATATGAGTTAATACTTTTGACAAAAACCCCGATTCTCCCTGTTGGAAGTATGCCTCTGTTATTAAATATAATTTCTACATTAATTTCTTTCCCGGCCTGTATAACAGATTCTGGTGTATTTATTGAAATATAAACCCCATGTATGCTTATAATATTTAATACCAGAAGAATGAAAAATGCCAGTATGCCCCCATAAAAAATATTTAAAAATGCCTGGTTCTTGTATATTAATGCCATATACATGCTGGATGCTACTAAAATAATATACGCTATTAACCGTTTCATTGTTTATCTCCAATCAGATAATGCTTCTTACAGAACGCGGCTTTTTAATTTTTGTCTTTATCTGTCCGAGAATTTCCTCTGCGCTGGAATGCAGCATACGTGCTTTGGATGAAAGTATTATACGGTGTGCCGCAACAGCATTAAATACCTCTTCCGCATCATCAGGCACTACATAATCCCTTCCTTTAAGGAATGCTGCCGCCTTTGACATATTTACAAGTGCTATTGTCCCCCTTGGGCTTAATCCAAGCTCTATCTGCGGATGTGCCCTTGTTTCCCTTGCAAGCAGGCAGATATATTTGTACACTTCATCTTTAATATAAATTTCATTTACCATTTTACGTATATTTAAAAGTTCTTTCCCGTCAATCACAGGTTCAACAAGGTTAATTATATCATTGCTTTTTCCCTTGGCTATTGCAATTTCATCTTCAAGTGAAGGATACCCTAATGAAAGGCATACCATAAACCTGTCAAGCTGTGACTCTGGCAGAAGCTGTGTACCTACACTTCCAGCAGGATTTTGTGTTGCTATTACTATAAACGGCTTTGGGACTTCCCTTGTTACACCATCTACAGTTGCACAGTTCTCCTCCATAACCTCTAACAGTGCTGACTGTGTTTTAGGAGATGTCCTGTTTATCTCATCAGCAAGAAAAAGGTTGCACATAACTGTACCTGGCTGGTAATAAAAATGCCCGTCCTCTTTATTATACATTGTAAATCCCAGTATATCAGAAGGCATTACATCAGGTGTAAACTGTGTACGTGTATTTTCAAGGTTCATTGCCTTTGCAAATGCTATTGCAAGTGTAGTCTTGCCAACCCCTGGAATATCATCAATAAGTATATGCCCTCCAGCCAGTATTGTATTCATCATAAGAAGCACACATCTGTCTTTTCCAATTACTGCCTTTTTAACTTCTTTTATAACCCCCATTATTTCATTATAATATATGTCATTCTCCATCTTATCCCCCTGATATTACTGCTGCCCTGAAAGACTTTTTAAGTATTCTGCCAGAAACTGTAACATACACCAGCCCCTGTATCAACAAACCCCACCATTACACCATTTCCATAAAGGCTTAAAGCGGGCTGCCGCTGCACCCTTGCAATGCCTGTCGTTTCAAGTACCTGAGAGGAAGACATAAGCCCATAACAATGTGGCACTATATATGCACCGCCATTTATATCACTTTGCACTTCCCTTCCATAATAATAAGCAACTGCAAATTTATTAGTTACTAAATGGAAGCAGTCATTACCAAACTGTCTCTCTAAAAAGCCTGGAAACCCTGTGTATTCTACAATATAATCCTGGTAATCTTCAGAGTAAACCCTGCTGGTACATCCAGTATCCATAAATTCTCCATTTCTGCATATAATAATGCCATATTAGTTTAGCTTATTTATAACTTATATATATATAATATATGCAGAAATAAAACTATAAGTTACACAGAAACATTGCTGCCTGTATCCCTCTGTGTAAGGATTTTTGCCTCCCCGCTTCCTCTCATTTCTATTACAGGAGCGCCACAGCTGTTAATATAATCTTTAGTTATTGTAACCCTCCCGATTAAATCATCTTTTGGTATTTCATACATTATATCAAGCATAAATTCCTCTATAACAGCCCTTAATGCACGTGCACCTGTCTTTTTTTCTATTGCCTTCTTAGCAACAGTCCTTACTGCTTCATCATCAAATACAAGGTCTACTTCATCAAGTGCAAGCAGCTTTTTATACTGTTTCAAAATAGCATTTTTAGGCTGCGTAAGAATCTGCACAAGCATATCCTCTGTCATTGCCTGTAATGCAAATACTACTGGCAGCCTTCCAAGAAATTCAGGTATCATCCCAAATTCACGCAAATCCTCTGTTGTAACTTTCTGGAGCAGGTTCTCATCTTTATCATATTTATCTTTAAGCTCTGCATTAAAACCAATAGATGACTGCTTGCTCAGCCTGTTTTTAATAATTTTTTCAAGCCCTGGGAATGCCCCGCCACATATAAAAAGAATATTTCTTGTATTAACTGTTGTAAGAGGCACCATTGCATTTTTGCTTCCTGCACCAACAGGCACTTCAACATCACTTCCCTCTAAAAGTTTAAGCATTCCCTGCTGTACAGATTCACCACTTACATCCCTGCTGTTTGTATTACGTTTCTTAGCTATTTTATCTATTTCATCTATAAAAATAATTCCATGTTCTGCTTTTTCCACATCATTATCTGCCGCTGCAAGAAGCTTTGATAAAACACTTTCTACATCATCACCAATATACCCTGCTTCTGTAAGTGAAGTAGCATCTGTTACTGCAAGCGGTACCTGCAGTATCCTTGCCAGTGTCTTGACAAGATAAGTCTTGCCACAGCCTGTAGGGCCAGTCATAAGCATATTTGACTTCTCTATCTCCACATCATCCTGTTCCATGTTATCTGTAAGCACACGCTTATAATGGTTATAAACTGCAACCGACATTACTTTTTTAGCATGTTCCTGCCCTACTACATATTCATCAAGTTTTCCTTTTATAATATGCGGCGCTGGAAGATGCTGTATATCAAATACTTCTTCCTGTACTTTTTTCTTTTCAGTACCAGGCTTTTTCTTTTTAAGCTTCTGGCGTTTTGGCACATTCTCCTGCATATTTCCTACACCGCCACTGAACATGTCCATATATGGCATACCCTGGAAACCATTTAAATTAATGTTTCCCATTGAATTAAAAGTCTTCTGCATACAGTCACTGCATATACAGATATTATTAGGTATATGAATCATCTTGCCAGCTTTGCTCTCAGGCCTTCTGCATATAAAACAAACATCTTCGTAATCTTTATCATCATTATTACTATTATTATTAATGTCCTCTGACATACTAAACCTCCATTCCTGATATAAAACCCTTTTTATAATACATACATATTAAGATTACCCTAATAATACCACATACGTCAACTCTATAATGAAAAATATTTATTATATTTCTATTAAAACGGCTATAATTGCCAAATAAAAAATAAACCATAACATAATGCTATGGTTTCAAATTAAATCAATGGTTTGTATGGTTATAATATTCACCTGCCTCTGTCCAGAACCTCCTGCATATCCCAATATGGAATTTTTGTAAAAATATTACGCAGTTCATCGGTACAGTCTAATGCCATGGCAATTTTTGTAAGCGAAAGCAATGTAATTCTTCCAGATGTTTCAAACCTTTTAATTGAACCATAACTTACATCACTTAAGCCACTTAATTCTTCCTGGGTAATATACTTGCGCTTCCTCACCATACGGACTCTTTCTGCAAGTTTTTTATCAATTTCTTCTGGCTTTTCCCATATAAATGTATCCATATTATCCCTTTCCTTTCAAATAAAAACAGTTTTATGCCATAGATTTTTATTTTTCTTTTTACAATGATAACATTAGAATACTATTTAGTCTATTTATTCTATTCGACAAAAAATGAAGGAACTTTACATATAAAAACAGCCTGGCATATATAAAATATACCAGGCTGTGTAAATAAATTTATTATTTATCTTTTTCATCTGCCCTGCCAAGGAAGTGCATTTCATCAGCTTTCATATCACCATATTGTTTTGATACAACCTGGAGCTGCTGGAGCTTGCGGCAGTCAGCACATACAGTACCAAAATCTATTTTTTTGCCGCACATCTGGCAGTATACTCCTGATATTGTCCTGCCATCTGATGTTTTATATACTATTTTGCCTTCCCTTATCCATGACCTCACTTTAGTAACAGGAATATTAAAATGCCTGGCTACATCCATTTCCCTGACATCTTTGGAACGTATATAATCCCTGACTTCCGCAAAAAGGTTCATTTCAGCACATTTAGGGCATAGTTCTTCATGGTAATCTTTATTAAGGTAACGGCCACACTGTGGGCATTCCCTTCTGTCAGGGTACATATCTTTTTCTTGCTTTAATTTCATCAGTTATTCCTCCATATCAAATAAATTTTTAAAGGATTCCTTCTGTTTAAAGCTGGCAGACCTTAATAATAATTATTTGCCTAAAAACTCTTTGCCTCCCATATAAGGCCTTAAAACCCCTGGTATGCGTACCCTGCCATCTTCCATAAGGTTATTTTCTAAAAATGCAATAAGCATACGCGGAGGGGCAACTACTGTATTATTTAAGGTATGTGCAAAATACTTGCTGCCATCTTCTTTTCTTATACGTATCTGCAGGCGTCTTGCCTGTGCATCACCAAGATTTGAACAGCTTCCTACTTCAAAATATTTCTTCTGCCTTGGTGACCATGCTTCTACATCTATTGATTTAACTTTAAGGTCAGCTAAGTCACCTGAACAGCATTCCAGTGTACGGACCGGGATATCAAGTGAACGGAATAAACCAACTGTATTTTTCCAGAGATTTTCAAACCACACAGGGCTTTCTTCTGGCCTGCATACAACAATCATTTCCTGTTTTTCAAACTGGTGTATACGGTAAACACCTCTTTCTTCAATTCCATGTGCCCCTTTTTCTTTACGGAAACAAGGTGAATAACTTGTTAATGTCTTTGGAAGTTCTTTTTCTTCTATAATGGTATCAATAAATTTTCCTATCATTGAATGTTCACTTGTACCGATAAGATACAAATCTTCACCTTCAATTTTATACATCATTGAATCCATTTCTGCAAAACTCATAACACCTGTTACAACATTGCTTCTTATCATAAATGGCGGGATACAGTAAGTAAATCCCTTGTCAATCATAAAGTCTCTCGCATAAGAGATTATAGCAGAGTGAAGCCTTGCCACATCACCCATAAGATAATAAAAACCATTACCTGCTACTTTGCCTGCTGCATCTATATCTATCCCGTCAAATGATTCCATTATTTCAGTATGGTATGGAATTTCAAATCCAGGAACTACAGGTTCACCGAATTTCTCAATTTCCACATTTTCACTGTCATCTTTGCCAATAGGAACATCCGGGTCAATAATATTAGGAATAACCATCATTATTTTCTTTACTTTTTCCTGAAGCTTTTTTTCTTTAACAGAAAGTTCTTCAAGATATGCGGCATTTTTACTTACTTCTTCTTTTCTGGCTTCTGCATCATCTTTCTTCCCCTGGGCCATTAAAGTACCAATTTCTTTAGAAATTTTCTTTCTTTGTGCCCTTAAATTATCTGCTTCCTGCTGTGTTTTACGTGATTCAGCATCAAGGGCAATAACCTCATCTACTAATGGAAGTTTTTCATCCTGGAACTTATTTTTAATATTTTGTCTGACTATATCTGGGTTTTCTCTCAGAAATTTAATATCTAACATATATTTTCTCCTTTCATCAGGCGGGACTATCTCCCATCTGGTATATTTTACACATATTAGTGCTATAATGCAAGTGCACTTGGTGTAATAGTTATAGCAGGTCCTGAAACTATACCTGGTGAAGGAGTTTCTGTTACATTTTGTGAAGGTTTTTTCTTCTTGCCATATTTATCTATTTTCACAGCCTTAGAAAACCTGCCAAATGTTATATGGTATCCAACAGTCCTGAATGCCCTTATTTTAACATAATATGCTTTGTCTTTTTTTAATTTTGTAAGTTTTACGGTACGTATCCTTGACGCCGCTGTCTGCTGGTATTTGCCATTTTTTGAATTGGCAATAAATATCTGGTAACCTGTTGTATTTTTTGTTTTATTTATTTTAAGAGTTACTGATTTCTTTGCTCTTTTAACTACTTTAAATGATGGCCTGCCTGGTCTCACCACAGCAACTGCATTAGATGGTACTGCCGTTGTTGCCACCAGGACAGCTGCCATCAGAACTGAAAAAAGTTTCTTAAAATATCTTGGCATTGTTAGTATCCTCCCTTTAATTTAATCTGATAAAAAGCATTTTTCAAATACATTATGCCTTACTTTGCCATAATACATTTCGCCTTCAAGAACTTCACATCCTATTTCATTAGCAAAATCTTCCTGTGTTTTTGACTGTATTCCGCCACATGTAACTGAAAGCCCAAGGTCTTTGGCCATTTCTGTAATTTTCCTGAAAATTACTTTTTCACGCTGGTTATTCATGTTTTCATTAAAAAACCCACCATGGAATTTAATCCCTGTTACAGGAAGCCTTCTTAAAGCATTAACTGCTGTATAATCAGAACCAAAACGGCTTATAACAACCTGGTATCCCTTTTTACAAAGAGCCTGAACGTTCATATCAAAAACAGTAGTGCCCTCTGCAAAATATCTTTCGTGTATTTCAAAAATAATTTCACCTGGCTCAATCCCGTTTCTTCTGACAACTATATCATCAATTATATCAACTGCATTTTGTATTGAAAGTTCACTTGCAGTAATTTCTATTGAAAGAGGGACTGTCCTGTTGCCTTGCTTCTTCCATGCACCCATATTAGCACATACAGAAGATAAAGTTATAAAAGCAAATTCATTAAGCTTTCCACCACGTTCCACATATTTGAGAAGCCGTACCGATTCTATGCACTGCCCGTCCTCCAGGATAACCCTTGGTATAGCTTTGCAGCCTATAACATTTTCCTTGTTCTTATATATTCTTGGCATAAAGCATATATCTATGCTTCTCGTCCTCATTGAATTATAAATCTGGTCTATAATTTCTTCTTCTTTGAATTTATCCTTCTTTAAGTCCTCTGTATATATGGCATAGTGGTTACCCATAAGCCCTTTTATGCTTCTTCTTGCTATATCGGCTTTTTCAAGCATATCTTCAAGCTTATCATCATCAGGCTGGACAAGGTATATACCTGTCGTAGTGCCAAAACCTATGCTCCCGTTTTTCTGGTCAAATTCCTCTTTGGTGCGTACCATTGATGACATAAGTTTCATAAGTTCCTTATGGTTTGCATACTGGAACATTACTACAAAATAATCACCATCAACCCTTGAACATATCCCGTCCTTAGCAATATTATCCAAAAGTACCCTTGAAAAGATTTTTAAAATCTGGTTACTAATAGAAAACCCGTAATGGTGGCTGAACTTTAGAAATTCATTTATATCAGCACATAATATTGCATAATGGTCTTTTTCTTCCCTGCCCCTTAAAATTTTATCTGCTTTGTTAAGAAAGGAAGAATAAGGCATAAGCCCTGTTATATTGTCTTCTGCTTTGGCTCTTGCTGCTCTTGCCAGTGACATAAGCCTGTTGCCAGTTTTTTCTTTTACCATCCTGGCATCTTTATTAACATTATCTATAACCCTTGTCATGCCATAAACTTTATATGGTTTGCCATCACTCCCACAAACAGAAATTGCACTTATTTCTACATCCTGGAATATCCCGTTGGCATTCCTCATACGGTATATTCCCTGTGACTGTCCTTTATTATAAAGTCTTTCATCAAAACGTTCTTTAAGCCTTGCTGCATCATCTGGATGTACAACATCTATCAATTTCTTAATATTGTCATAGCTGTCTAATTTTTTCTGCTGTGAATATGTAATATCAAAATTGCCGCTTCTGCTAAGGGTATCAGAATTTATATCATAAGTCCATAGTATTGAATTTAAAAAATTTGAAATAACATCTGCCCTTTTTACATTATCTTCAAATTCAGCTTCAATTTTTTTCTTATCTGTTATATCTGTTAAAACGCATAAATAAACTGGCTGCCCTTTATCATCATCAATTCTCCTGCCACTTATATAAATCCATTTTATACAATTATTTTTGGCTGATAAACGGCATTCAAATCCAAGAAGCCCATGGTTCTTTAATGCCATTTTTAAATATTTAACTACTTCTTCTTTATCATCAGGATATACAAGGGTATCACAATAATTTCCAAATTCCATGGAAAATTCTGCACGTGAATATCCTGTAAGCAGGAAATAGCCATCATTGGCATACATTAATTTATAATCAGACATTCTTACTTTTATTACACCGCCTGGTATACTATTTGCTATAACATCTATTTCACGTTTGGCATTATATATATCATCAATGGTTTTCTTGCTTTTAGTGACGTCCAGGCATGAACTGTAATATATAAACTGGTTATCTTTAATTACTGCCATTGCAGATAATGAAAGCCATGCAATGGAATTATCTTTCCTTACAGCCCTGTACTCAAGCTTTAATGTCCCTCCTGCTGCCGCCTGCCGTGCTATAAGTGTACGTATTTTTTGCTTTTCTTCGTTAAGAACTGTCGCCATAACATTATTGCCAAACTTTTCAGTATATTCTTCCTTGCTATATTGCAGCATGGAATAAAATTTATCATTAGCATATATTAATTCCATTTCAGAACCCGATTTTGCAATAAACATTGCACATTCAGAAGAATTCATTAAAGTCATAAATTCCTTTTGCGAAATATTAAGGTCTTCTTTTTCTTGTGTTATATTTTTTTCCATGTTTTCCATACTTACCACTCCCTTCTGTATTAATCTGTCTGGTCAGTATTTTTTAACAAGAATTGTTGCATTATGTCCTCCAAATCCCAGGGAGTTGCTTATAGCAGTATTAACTGGCATATACACACCGCTTCCCTTTGTATAATCAAGGTCACATTCAGGGTCATCATCAGTTAATCCTGCTGTCTGGTGGATATATCCTTCATTTATAGATAAAATACATGTTATAAGCTCAACAGCGCCTCCAGCTCCAAATAAATGCCCTATCATTGATTTAGTTGAATTTATTTTCACTTTATATGCGCTGCCACCAAAAGCAAGCTTTATTGCCCTTGTTTCTAACTTATCATTCATAGGTGTGCTTGTACCATGTGCATTAATGTAATCTATATCACCAGGAGAAAGCCCTGCATCTTCTATAGCAAGTTTCATTGCCATGGCAGCCCCTGAACCATCCTCAAGCGGTGCTGTCAGGTGGCTTGCGTCACATGTAGCACCATAACCGCCAATTTCAGCATATATATGTGCATTTCTTGCCAGTGCATGTTCCAGTTCCTCAAGTACAAGGACTCCTGCACCTTCCCCTGTAACAAACCCGTCCCTTTTCCTGTCAAATGGAATTGAAGCCTGTAAGGGGTCTTCTGATAAAGAAAGGGCAGTAAGCGCCTGGAAAGTTGCAACCCCGAACCTGCTTACAGAACTGTCCACACCACCTGCAAGTATAATATCTGCTTCCCCATGCTGTATTGACCTGAATGCTTCACCTATTGAATTAGTACCTGTTGCACATGCTGTTACTATATCAAGGCATTTGCCCTTGCAGCCAAATGTTATTGCAACATTTGCGGCAGCCATATTGCCTAATACCATAGGTGCAGTTAATGGATGGATACGTCCTGGCCCTTTTGCAAGAAGCTTGTCATACTCCCTTTCTATCCCCATAAGGCTTCCTGTGCCTGAACCAATGGACACACCTGTCCTGTATCCATCCTCATCTTCCATATTAATGCCAGCATCTTTCACAGCCTGGACTGCGGCAGCAACAGCAAACTGGCTGAACCTGTCCATTCTTTTTGCATCTTTGGCAGGAATATAATCTTTAGGTTCAAAATCTGTAACTTCTGCTGAAAGCTTTACTTTATAACCAGCTGTGTCAAAATTCCTTATAGGGCCAATACCCACCCTGCCTTCATGTATGCTTCTCCAAAATTCTTCTATGCTGCTGCCTATAGGGGTAACCAGCCCCATTCCAGTTACTACTACACGTTTCATATTGTCCATCTCACTCTCTTGTTAAAAACTGCTATTGTTATTTTTAAATTCTACCTTTTCTTCTGGAAGATATCTGGCAAGTTTTTCTTCAATCTGCTCTAAGTTAAATGGTTTAAAAATACAGTCATCCATGCCGGCTTTACTGTATTCATCCATGGCATCTTCTACAGCATTGGCAGTAAGTGCTACTATAGGCACTTTCTTAAAGTATTCCCCGTCCATCCTCCTTATCCTGGTAGTAGTTTCAATACCATCCATCTCTGGCATAATATGGTCCATAAAAATTATATCATACCGCCTTCCTCTTTCTAATGCTTTTAAAAGTGCCTGCCCGCTTGTGAATGTTTCTGCAAATATTTTCCATTCCATAAGCTGCGTAACCGCCACTTTCAGGTTTACCCTGTTATCATCAACTACTGCTACATGCGCATTTTTTACAATAATATTGTTTTTATTCCACTTTTTAAAGTAGTGTGGTTTATTATTAAATAAAGCATCATAAACTTTAAATATATCATATGGTTTTTTTATGTAATTGTAAACCATATACCCTTTTTTAATAACAGCAAAATACTCTAATAATGCTACAGAATTTACATCTGCTGGCAGTTTTATATCTGGTATATTGAGCTGTTCATAATTATATAAAAAGATTTTCTTTGGCTGTGTATAATTTTGGAACAATGAATAATTTATTATTCCAGATTCTTTTATAAATTCATTTTTAACTCCGGTTTCATCAAGAATATGTGCAAGGGCCTGCCTGTCATTATAATCCTTTTCATAGATTAATACTATATATTCATCAGGTATTAATGTAACACTGTCATTATTCTCTGCAATTTCCTGCTCTATATTAATTGTAAAAGTGCTGCCTTTTCCATATTCACTTGTAACTGTTATATCACCGCCCATATGTCTTGCAATTCCCCTCGAAAGTGCAAGTCCTAAGCCTGTTCCTTTTATCATACGGTTTCTTACTGTATCAACCTGGCTGAACTGGTTAAAAAGCCTGGGAAGATCTTCTTCCTTAATCCCTATGCCTGTATCTGACACTTCAAATATAAGATTAACTTTACCACCAGGCAGCAGTTCCCAGCCAGCATATAATTTTATCCTGCCATGTTCTGTAAATTTTACAGCATTTCCAAGTATATTAATAAGTATCTGGTGTATCTTTGTTTTGTCACCCTTCAGGTACAATGGAATCCCTGGTTTTATATCTATTTCAAAATTTATGCTTTTACTATATACCCTTGATGCTATAATATTCTCAACCCCTCTTAACATCTCGTCTATACGGTAAGTATCATGGCACAAAACCATCTTTCCCGCATCAACTTTTGAAAAATCAAGTATATTATTAATAATTCCAAGCAGGTTTTTAGCAGCTACCTGTATAGTCTGGACATATTCCATTTCATGTGGCGGTATATTGCTTCTTTCAAGTATATCAGCCATGCCGCATATAGCATTCATAGGAGTCCTTATTTCATGTGACATATTAGCAAGAAATGTACTTTTTGCCCGGTTTGCTTCCTCTGCTGCATATCTTGCTTCCCTTTCCTTTTCATTTACCTCATATATCATCTGTGGCGTCTGCAATATAAACTGCATCAAAAGGCAGCTTAATGCAATAGATGAACTTATAAGCACCAGGTCTATGTACATCATCTGTATAAAAACAGCAAAAGCAGGAATTATAATAAATATAGAAGCTGCTACAATATATCTTTTTTCAATCTCTTTCCCTTCCTTTATAACTGAACATAAACCTAAAATAATATAAAACGCTGTCCCAATTATTAAAACCCACATATAAGGGCCTCTGCTATAACCTTCTTCATTATATATAAACATCCATCCTGTAAAAGGGGTTGTATATATCAGAACCTGTTCAATCATGCCAGGTATAAGCCATGCAATTATTTTTCTGCTTATAAAATCCATTTTCTTGGATATAACAGTTATATAAACAAAATAGCAGCATGGAATTGCATGTTGTAAAGAGTAATAAGCTATTTCCCCCAGATAATTTATAAATATATTGTCTTTATATTTCCGCATAAGTACCATTCCTGAAAACATATCAGTTATACAGCACCCAAATGACAATACAAGAAGAAATATATATAATTTTCTTGTAAATCCCCACCTTCTTACTAAACAGCAATTATATATTAACAGCATTAATAAAATTACTGCTGAAGCCATACAAAAATCATAATTCCAACCCATTATATACCTGCCTCCGGTTCTAATCCATGCCACACCTTTTTGTGGCATATAGAGCCATATAAAATGCCTGCCTGGTTTTATATAAAATATTACTTATATTGTAACACAATCATAAGCTGCTATCAACATTATAATTAGCTGCTCTTCAATTAGTCTTTTGGACATGATATAAAAAATCTGTTATAATAGACAAGGGAATAATCATTTTATTATATAAAAGCGGGGAACAGCATTATGGTACAGATTAGTAAAAAAGATAAGGAAAAAGTACTTGAAGCAATACATTCAGGTAAAATAGATACTGCGGAACTGGCTCTGCCAGCCCTTGCTGATTCTATTATGCTTGCCATGAAACAGCAGGGTTTTCTTGAACCGCTTAATGACGTATTTAAGGATAAACGCAGTGATAACATGCATATTCCTTCATATATACTTCTGACACTTGCCATTACTGCAAAACTTAAACAAAAAACAAGCCTTACAGATGTACCTTTTGCAATCACAGATGCAGGGCTGCTTGCAGAACTTGGCTGGAATGCATGGGATTATGGGCGCAATGTAAATGAAGGGCTGTTTTCAGAAAGTGTAATGCGTAAACTTGTAAAAAAATACAACAGTGAAGAACTGGTTTCTTTTTATAACCATTATGTACAAGGTTATGCATTAAAAAACCTTGGTGTGCAGCCATGCATACATATACTGGACTGTACTAAAATCCCAGTAAACCTTAGTAACGCAAATTATGAAAATTCTTCTGTTGTAACCATAGATGGTGAAACCATGCGTGGATATAAACTTGGTGTACTGCGTGGCATCACAGATGATTCAGGAGTAGCAGAAGAAATTATCTTTGGCACTTTAAAAACCCATGATATGGAATTATGCAGGGAAATGTTAAAAAACACTTCCTGTTTCCATGAAAATGACATCTTAATAAACGACAGGGGGTTCCTGTCACGTGAAATGACAAATTACCTTAAAACAGAACGTAAAGTTGACACATATATACCTGCAAGGGAAAACATGGACATATTTAAAGATGCAGTGTCCCTTGCTGTTTCCAGCGGTAAATGGCAGAAACATCCAAACAAAAAAAGAAAAGACCAGGAAATACAGCTTGTAAAGTCCCTTGGACCGTTATGGGCAAGTGACACCCCTGAAAAGGATGTCCCTGTCAATGCATGTGTTGTACATGATAAAAAAACAGACAAATTTTTTGTCTTTATGACTACTGATACCACAAAAACTGCACGCCAGATTATCCAGATTTATGAACTGCGCCCAGAAATAGAAGAAGACTTCCGCCAGATGAAAGATTTCTGGAAATTA
>CAJTOK010000003.1 GCA_910577825.1 uncultured Lachnospiraceae bacterium
CAATTCATCCCACCACTTTAGAAGTGGGGGACTTCTTGCTACAATAGGTTAAAAAGCTTTCCAAACCAGCTGTCAGGAGGGCAGCAGCAGAGGGTTGCCATTGCAAGGGCGCTTGTTACAAAACCTGCTATTATACTTGCAGATGAACCAACAGGAAACCTTGATTCAGCAACAAGCCAGGATGTAATGGGGCTTTTAAAGGTTACAAGTACAAAATTTTGCCAGACAATAATTATGATTACACATAATGAAGAAATTGCACAACTTGCAGGACGCATTATAAGAATTGAAGATGGAAAGATTGTATAGGGAGGCAGTTATGGACAATATTATATTGCACAGAAGGTTTTTAACATTCTATAAAAAGAATACATTAGCACTGTTTTTCAGCTTTGCATTATCTTTTATGCTGGTTTCGGCAATGCTTACATTAATACATACAAGCCACAGGACAGAAAATATAGAATACCAGACAATGTTTACACCATCAGATATTTTAATAGAAGAAGTGTCATTGCAGCAGGCTGCACAGTTAAAGGATAATCCTGATATAAGCTATATTGCACTGAAGGAAGAGGACTATTCCAATATTTAACAGCCCATACCAGGGAATTTCAAGGCAGGATGCGGAAAAAATACTAAAGCTCCCGGGAGTTAATGGAATAAAAACCTCAGCAGGAATACGTGTACGTGTAATTGATGAGGATAATGTAAAACGTAATGATAAATACTATGAGGATATAAATTCCCATGTAAAGGAACATTACGGATATGAATTAAGGGGATATGACGGTACAGACCAGATTTATAAAACTATTATGTCAGGTTATAATACAAGTGCATTAAAAGAACTGGAGAAATATGTAGTTTCCGGGGATTTTGATGCAGAAAATATAAAAGAAGATGAAGTTATACTTGCAGTGCTAAGTACAGATGATATAAAACAAAAAGATACCCCGGGCTGGTACAAGGACGGCAAAAGGCTTATGGATTATAAAACAGGGGATAAAATAACAATAAAATACCGTGCAGACTTTGACACAGATAATATACAATATGAGAAACTGGAAGATAAGGGGGAATATATTTATAAAACATATAAAATTGCTGCAGTTGTTTCATTTGAGTATATGTATGACTGTAACCGTACAGATGTATACCCGCACTTAATCACAAGCGGGCAGAATATACAGAAAATAGTGCCAGATGGATGTTACCAGTGTATTTATATTGATGCAGATAAAAATATGGAAAACAGGGAACAAAAAGAATTTGAAAAAGAGCTTATAAGCATAGGGGCAGGAAACGCAGAAGTATCAACACGCAGCCTTATAAGCAATATTAAACAGAATGAAATGTTTTACCATAAGCAGATGGTTTATATATATGGCATTGCCATAATAGTATTTATACTTGTTTTAATAAATATGGCAAACAATTTAAGATACCGTATGTATTCCAGGACACGTGAAATTTGTATGCTGAGGGCTGTTGGAATGAGCGTTTTAATGGCAAGGGAAATATTTTTAATGGAAAATGTAATTCTTGGCATAGTGTCAGTTATAACTGCAAGGTTTCTTTCATACCCAGTATTACGTTACCTGTATAAAATATCAGATATGGAAGTATTTGGACATAAATTTTCGTATAATTATACTGCTTTTATAACAATATCTGCTGCTACAATAGCATTGTGCATAATTCTTTCAGTGAATATAATAAAAGCATGGAAGACAAGGCAGATAACAAGTGCAATGGTAAAAGCAGATTAAAATAACAGTGCTGGCAGTTTTATAATAACTGCCAGCACTGTTATATCTTCTACTGTCCAGTTTCCTGTGCCAGCTCTTCCAGATACAGCCATCTGTCCATTTTTCCAGAAAGGTTATTTGAGATTTCTTCTTTTTTGGCAGAAAGTTCATTAAGCTTTACAAAATCATGTGAATATTTTAAAATCTCTTTTTCTATATCTTCCAGCCCGCCTTCAAGTTTTGCAATGTCATCTTCTATAGTTTCATATTCCCGTTGTTCTTTATATGACATTTTCTTTTTCTTTTCCTGGCCGTCTTTCCAGTTATTGCGGTTTACTGTTTTAGTATTTTCCTGTGGCTTTGTATCTTCTTTTTTATCAATTCCTGCATCAGTTACTGAAAGTTTTCTGCCAGAGGCATTAATATAATCAGTATATCCGCCTTCATACTGCCTGATTTCCCCATTTCCTTCAAAAGCTAAAATTCTTGTGGCTATGCGGTCAAGAAAATACCTGTCATGTGAGATTGCTATTACAATGCCATCAAATGTGTCCAGATAATCTTCAAGTATTGCCAGTGTTGTTATATCAAGGTCATTAGTTGGCTCGTCAAGCAGAAGCACATTCGGGGCTTCCATAAGTATCCTTAAAAGATAAAGCCTGCGTTTCTCACCGCCTGAAAGCCTTCCAATAAGTGAATACTGCTGTTCTGGCGGGAACAGGAAGCGTTCAAGCATTACAGATGCACTAACAGTTCCATCATTTGTCTTTATAACCTCCCCGCCCTCACGTATATAATCAATAACACGGACAGAATCATCAAGTGTTTCATTTTCCTGTGAAAAATAACTAATTTTTACAGTCTGCCCTATAGTGGCATCCCCGCTGTCAGGCATTAAATTTCCAGAAATAATATTCATAAGTGTAGATTTGCCACAGCCATTAGCACCGGTTATCCCAATGCGGCTGCCACGCAGGAATATATAAGTAAAATCTTTTATTACAATATTTCCATTAAAAGACTTATTAATATCTTTAAGTTCTATTGTAGTCCTGCCAAGCCTTGAAGATACAGAGCTTATCTGTGCCGTTGCACCAGTTACAGGTGCTTTGGCATCACGCAGTGCCTCATAGCGGGCAATATGCGCTTTCTGCTTAGTAGAACGTGCCCTTGCACCACGTTTTATCCAGGCAATTTCAGTGCGCAGTATACTCTGGCGCTTTCTTTCAGCAGCACGCTCTATTTCCTCACGTTCTGCCTTTCTTTCAATAAAGCCAAGATAGTTACAATTATAGTTATATAACTTCCCTTTATCAATTTCAACTATCCGGTTTGTTACACTGTCAAGGAAATAGCGGTCATGTGTAACAATTATAAGTGCACCACGGTAATTTTTAAGATATTCCTCAAGCCATTCTGCCATTGCACCGTCAAGGTGGTTTGTGGGCTCATCAAGTATAAGGACATCCGCAGGCGTAAGAAGGGTACGTACAAGGGCAATCCTTTTTCTCTGCCCGCCTGAAAGCGTTCCTATATCCTGTGATAAATCCCTGGTGCCAAGCTTTCCTAACAGGCTTTTTGCCTGTGGTATAAAAACAGACTGTTCACCAGAAATATCGTTTTTTAAGGGAAGTGCAGCATCAAGCACAGATAATCCCTCATTAAATAAAGGGCTCTGCGGAAGGTAAGCCATGCGCAGGTTCTGCGCAGTAGTAACGCTTCCCTGGTCTGGCTCAGTAATGCCGGCAATTATTTTTAAAAGAGTGGACTTTCCAGTGCCATTTATTCCAATAATGCCAGCCTTCTCATTTTCATCCAGATAAAAAGAAGCATCATCAAAAAGCAGGCGTCCAGTATATGTATGTGTAAGATGTTCTGCATTAACCAGGTTCATAACAGGCCTCCATGTAAATAATCATAATAATAGTTATTGCACTGGCATTATTATACTTTATTTACAAAAAAACAACAACTGCTGCCAGCAATATAAAATTAAAACTTGCCAAAAAAAACTCTAAACATTAGCTAAATTATATGTTATACTCTATTATAGTACGTGTCAGGACCTGGAGGGTTAATATGGAAGGAAAACATGCAATATACAGACGTAAGATGAATTATTATGAAACAGACCAGATGGGCATAATACACCATTCAAATTATATAAGGCTTTTTGAAGAAGCAAGGCTTGACATGATGGATAAAGAAGGAATAAGCTATAAAAGCATAGAAGAAATGGGAATTATTATACCAGTCATGTCCGCAGAGTGCCATTATCTTGTACCATTGTATTACAATGACATTATTGAAATACATTCACAGGTTACAAAGTTTGATGGCATAAAAATGACGCTTTCTTATGAAATATATAAAGAAGGCGTGGACAGGGCATGCACAAAAGGCAATACAGGGCACTGTTTCCTGGATAAAAACATGAAGCCGTTCAGGATGAAGAAACTTTATCCCGGCTTATACAATAAGTTTAAAGAACTGGCTGTACCAGAAAATAATATATTAAAATAGGGAAAGGAAACTAACAATAATGAAGAAAAAGCTGATTACTATTCTTATTACCAGTATTATAATGATAGCAGCTGCAGGGGCTTTTCTATGGAAAATGAATGACCTGTCCAATAAAATGGAAAAGCAGGAAGAAGCTGTACTTGATGAAGAAAGGGATTTGCAGAGATACCAGCGCACAAAAGCGGCTGAAACCGTAAAAGAACAGGATATAATCCCGCTGTATATGTCAGGCGGCAATAAAAATGTTGTAACTATTAATTACCAGTCAAAAAAGGATATTTATAATGTAAACCATTCTGCAAAAGCAGAAGAAACGCTTACAGATATTAAGGGAAGGGCAGGAAAGTATACACCTGCTTCCGCATTATGGGCATATAACCCATATGGTACAAACAACAACTCATTATATGTATATTTTAATACAAACGGGAAATGTTACTGCCGTTATACAATTTCAGTAAAGGACAAGAATATACCAGATTTTACACGTACACCAGTGAACAATTTATCAGGCAGTGTTGCAAAAGAACATGAATACCAGTTAACCGGGCTTGTCCCAGGCAAGAAAAATTATATTATAATAAAGCTGTATAATGGAAGTGATGAACTCTCTGGTTCTTTTGCATATACAATCAATATGCCCGGAAGTGAAATGGGTGCACAGACTATTATCCAGAATGATGACAGGCGTGGCATGACTAAACTTAGCAACGGGCTGTATACTGTATTTGCAGACGGCATAAACAAAAAAGTACGTACTACACGTATTGTTACAAAGAAAGTCCAGAGGAATGGCAGGGAGGTTACAAGGCGTGTAAAGAAGAATGTCTTAAAGAATGTTAAAAACTATGCAATATTATTATATGACAATTCAGGTGTTTTAAGGGGCGAAATCCCACTGGACGGTTACTGTGGCAGGAATATCCAGACAATATATGACGGGATAGTATATGCCTGTGCAGACAATAAAATTGCGCTTGTAAACGCCCTGGGGCAGGTTACAAAGGTTTACAGCCTGGGTAATTATAAGCAGGGCGGGGAGTTTGCATATGACGGCTTCGGGAACCTCTATATTATAGCTACGCCACAGAGAAAAAAATCTGTTAAAAACAGCTGTGTAATAAAACTGGAACTTGAAAGCGGAAAGCCGGGTGTTGCGCTTGATATGAACACATTTATGCCAGCTGTATATAAAAATGCTGTTAAAAAAGCAAATAAAGATAACCCGGACTGGATAGATTTAAATTCAGTACAGGTAACAGGCACAAACCAGCTCCT
Source organism: uncultured Lachnospiraceae bacterium (assembly GCA_910577825.1). Taxonomy (GTDB): domain Bacteria; phylum Bacillota; class Clostridia; order Lachnospirales; family Lachnospiraceae; genus Butyribacter. Next base: position 5,553 of record CAJTOK010000003.1, read on the forward strand.
TTTAAGTTCAGGGGCACTTTCAAGCATAATAAAAGCAAACAATGTAAACAGCCTTATGCCAAAGGTAGATTATATTATTTCTGATAAAAGCATATGGAATGATTATAAAAAACTTAAAAAGAAAGTACTGGACAAAGCCGCCATAACTGATGGTGACGCCACCACTGCACCTGCAGGGACACCATCTGCAAGCCCTGTGCCAGGCAGCAAAGAAGAGGAGCATGAACTTTTTGCTTCACAGGCAGGGCAGAATGCAATGGTCTATGAAAGGCCGTCATCACTTGCAGAAGGACAGTATTATTTAACAATGCTTAATAACAATTCAGGAGCAGGGGCAATTAATAATAACAAATCATATTATTACAAGTATCTTGTAGATGAAACAACAAGAACATATATGCGTGAAGAAACAAAAGGATTTAGCAAAACAAGGCGTGAAGGCAATATTACAAAGGCAAAAGATGTATATATATACTGCAATGCCAGCAATAACAAATTTATTGAAACAGATATGTCAGGAAGGATTATTAAAGAATTTTCCATAAAACAGGATTTATACAGGGTATATAAATATGACTGGAAAGGTTTTTGGTTTAAATAGGGATTTATTTTTGTTAAACAGTTGACCAGCTTTTTAAAAGGTTGTATAATATTTTATACAGTGCAAACGTAATTATCCAGGATTTCTGATAACCGGATTCTGGAGACTTACTTAATAAATTTTTAGGAGGATAAGATATGAAACTTTTTATTGACACAGCCAAAATTGAGGATATTAAGAAAGCAAATGAAATGGGTGTTATCTGTGGTGTAACAACAAACCCTTCTTTAATTGCAAAAGAAGGCGGAAGAAGCCAGGAAGAAGTTTTAAAGGAAATAGCATCTATTGTTGACGGGCCAATCAGTGGTGAAGTCAAGGCAACAACCGTTGATGCAGAAGGCATGATTGCAGAAGGACGTGAAATTGCAAAACTCCATCCAAACATGGTAGTTAAAATCCCTATGACAGTAGAAGGCTTAAAGGCTACAAAAGTTCTTTCAAGTGAAGGCATTAAGTGTAATGTAACACTTATATTTACTGCTAACCAGGCACTTCTTGCAGCAAGGGCAGGCGCTGCATATGTATCACCATTCCTTGGGCGTCTTGATGATATCTCAGTGACAGGTGTCGAATTAATCAGGACAATTACAGAAATTTTTGACAACTACGGGATTGAAACAGAGATTATTTCTGCAAGTGTCCGCAATCCAATCCATGTTACAGACTGTGCACTCGCAGGTGCAGATATTGCAACAGTACCTTATTCTGTAATTGAGCAGATGACAAAGCATCCGCTTACAACAGAAGGCATTGCGAAGTTCCAGAAGGATTATATTGCTGTATTTGGAGAGTAGTTCCAGAGAGGACATACATATTTAATTTCAGTTAGAAAGGAAAGAATTATGGATACTTTAGCATTAAAGAAAACTGCCAATGAAATACGCAAGGGAATAGTTACAGCAGTACACAGTGCAAAATCAGGCCATCCAGGCGGTTCTCTGTCAGCAGCAGATATTTTAACATACCTCTATTTTGAGGAGATGAATATTGACCCAAAAGACCCTAAAAAAGCTGACAGGGACAGGTTTGTACTATCCAAAGGGCATATAGCGCCGGGATTGTATTCCACACTTGCTAACAGGGGGTTTTTCCCAGTTGAAGATTTGACAACACTGCGCCATACAGGTTCATACCTCCAGGGGCATCCTGACATGAAGCATATACCGGGCGTAGATATGTCAAGCGGTTCTTTAGGACAGGGTATATCCGCAGCAGTAGGAATGGCTCTTTCTGGCAAGCTTGACAATGCTCCATACCGTGTATATACAATCCTTGGTGACGGTGAGCTCCAGGAAGGCCAGGTATGGGAAGCTTCAATGTTTGCAGGGGCAAAGAAACTTGATAACCTTGTAGTAATTGTAGACAATAACGGACTCCAGATTGACGGCAAGATAGAAGATGTCTGCTCCCCTTATCCAATTACTGATAAGTTTAAAGCATTTAATTTCAATGTAATTGAAATTGATGCACATGACTTTGGACAGATTGGTTCTGCATTTAATAAAGCAAAAGAAACTAAAGGAATGCCAACAGCTATTATTGCCCATAGCACAAAGGGCAAGGGCGTGTCATTTATGGAAAACCAGGCAAGCTGGCATGGTACTGCACCAAATGATGAACAGTATGCCCAGGCAATGGCAGATTTAGAGAAAATCAGTGAAAGCTTGAAATAAGCAGATAGGAGGACGAAATGGCAGATGTAAAGAAAATTGCTACAAGAGAAAGTTATGGTAATGCTTTAAAAGAGCTTGCAGATTCATATCCAAATCTTGTTGTGCTTGATGCTGACCTTGCAGCAGCGACAAAGACAGGCGTATTTAAGAAAGAGTACCCGGACAGGCATATAGACTGCGGCATTGCAGAATGTAACATGATGGGTATTGCAGCAGGGCTTGCCACTACTGGTAAAATTCCTTTTGTAAGTTCATTTGCAATGTTTGCATCAGGACGTGCATTTGAGCAGGTCCGCAACTCTGTAGGATATCCAAAGCTTAATGTAAAAATTGGCGCAACACATGCAGGTATTTCTGTAGGTGAAGACGGTGCAACACACCAGTGCTGTGAAGACCTTGCACTTATGCGTACTATCCCTGGAATGGTAGTTATGAACCCTTCAGATGATGTTGAAGCAAAAGCTGCTGTTAAAGCTGCACTTGACCATGAAGGCCCTGTATATATCCGTTTCGGAAGGCTTGCAGTACCTGTAATTAACGACAAGCCGGATTACAAGTTTGAACTTGGAAAAGGCGTTGTACTGCGTGAAGGCAAAGATGTAACATTAATTGCGACAGGACTTGAAGTATCTGAAACACTTGATGCAGCAGAAAAACTTGCCGGGGACGGAATCGAAGCAAAAGTTATCAATATACACACAATCAAGCCGCTTGATGAAGAGCTTGTAATTGCAGCTGCTAAAGAAACAGGCAAGGTTGTTACTATTGAAGAACACTCTGTAATAGGAGGCCTTGGAAGTGCAGTATGTGACTGTTTATCAGCAAACGCACCAACAAAGGTTCTCAAAATTGGCGTGAATGATGTCTATGGCGAGTCAGGCCCTGCAGCAGAACTTATTAAAAAGTATGGCTTAGACGGTGAAGGCATCTATGCAAAAGTTAAAGAGTTTATGGCATAAGCCGTAAATTTATAATAAAGGTTATTACAAAGCCAGGATATTCCTTTAAGTTATTAAGGATATCCTGGCTTTTAAATATACAAAGAATGTGCTTAATTTAAACAAAAATAATATTCATGGTTTTGTACTAAGGGTTAAAAATTTTAGAAATTGTGTTATAATATATTTGTTACCGCCCCTAGACTGGTACAGAAAGGGGGTATCTATATGGAAATTTTTGTATCCTTTTTAATTGCCGTTACGGCTGGTGTAAGCACTCATTACATCATCAAATGGCTAGACGGTGATGAATAGCTGGTAACTAGCCTATGGAGTTAAACCTTTCCATTACCAGAATTAGGAATAGAAAGCCCCAAAGCGTCACCTTTGGGGCTTTTCGTTTGCCGTCTATACGGAAACTATTTGTATCCTTTTTATCTACTGGCATTATAGCATATGTAAAATTAATTTGCAATATTCAAAACTTTAAAAATTAACATTATAATTCCAGGATTTCTAACCAGGGGGATGTTTATTATTATATTTATCCAAAAAACATTTCACTGCCAATTATAATTCCTTTAGAATCTGTACCATGCCCTATATTTTTTGTAACGGCAACTGGCAAGTTCTTTGAAATAAATTTTTTAACCATCGTTATAACATCAGGGGAACAATTTTCTTTTTCCATTTGTGTAAATGTCCCTAACAAAATTCCAGCCACTTTACTAAATGCCCCTGACTGTGCAAGCTGGCATAAATATGTTTCAATCTGTGCCGGCCTGCTGTTAAGGCTTTCCAGTAATAGTATTTTATCTTCCAAATCTGGCATATACCCCGTTCCAGCCAGCTTTAAAAAACAGCGTATATTCCCGCCAACAACAACTCCCTGCATATTTTCCTGCTGGATAAAATGGCAGTCCAGTTTAAATAAATCCGTTTTATGGTTTATTACAGTATTCTTAAAATTTGCAATCTGCTGTTTTCTGCAGTCATAAATAAGGTTGCGTATATTATATAAAACAGATGGTTTCCCGATTTTGGCGTATATAGCATTAATAACAGCAGTTAAATCACTATATCCCCAGAACATTGCATTACTGTTTTTAATTAATCCATAATCAAGATATGGCAGGATTCCATTTGAAATATCCCCGCCTGAAATATCAAAAATTTCTTTTATTTCATTATCCCTGTAAAAGTCCATAAGTGCTTCTGCACGTTCTTCTGCAGTTCCACTGAAAACATCCTCTTTCTCATAAATAAAACTGCTAAAAACAGGCAGAATGCCAATATCCGACAAAGTATCTGAAAGATACCCAAGTTTTTCAGAATAGCTTTTTTTCTGCCCGTTAGAACAACATGTAATTCCAGCTTTAATTTTTTTATCTTCCATTAGAAAGCACCTCATTAATTATAATAAAATCCAGTATCTTTTTATATATTCACCATCAATAAAAATTTCCCTCTCAAATACACCGCCATTTGTAAGAATTGTTTTCTCACTTGCAATATTTTCACGGGAAGCAGCAAGTTATATAATAAAGTTATTATATAGCAAGATTATAATAACAGGCAAGACATATTTTCAGCTTATTATTAAAAACTTGCCGGAAATTGTTGCATTTATTATGGAATAACTATATAATGTCAAATGTTGATACAGATAAATTTGTTGGCAGAATAAGGCAGGTGTGCCTGTTATTATCTGCTTTTATTTTTTGTAAGAAGAGAGGAGAAGCAATGGGATAAATTGTATATTATTATACCAGCATATAACGAACAGGATAACATAGCCCGTGTTATAGAACAATGGTATCCTGTTGTAGAGAAAACTGGTAATAGCAGCAGGTTAGTAATAATTGATGATGGCAGCAGTGACAATACATATAAGATAATATCAGAGTGGGGGGGGGAAGACAGAAAACCATTGTTAATTCTGCTTTCTAAACCTAACAGCGGGCATGGTGCTACTGTATTATATGGATATAAATATGCAGTAAAGAAAAATGCAGATTATATTTTCCAGACAGATTCAGATGGCCAGACAGACCCGGATGAGTTTTGGAAGTTCTGGGAACAACGTAATAAATTTGACATGATAATAGGTAACAGAAATAATAGAAAGGACGGGATATCCAGAGTATTTGTCACAAAAATATTAAAATTAGTTATACAAATTTGTTTTAAGTGTTCTATAACAGATGCCAATACACCTTTCAGGCTTATGAGCAGGGAAACTTTAAAGGAAAACCTGAAATACGTGCCACGGGATTTTAATTTATCAAATGTTATATTATCCGTAATATATGTAAAACGTGGAATGAGAGTAAAATTCATGCCAATTACATTTAAAGAGCGGCAGGGCGGTGTTAATTCAATAAATTTAAGGAAAATATTTAAAATTGGAATTAATGCACTAAGAGATTTTATTATAATAAACCGTTCTTTAAAAAATATATAAATTATGGAGGATAAAAACATGAAAACAGATTCTGGCAATAAAAAGAAGTGGGTTTTTCTTGGTGGTATTTTACTTGCAGGTTTTTTAACATACATTTTGAGCCTGGCATCTTCTGGATTCTGGTATGATGAAGCTATAGAATACTATTTTTCAAAAGTTACTTCTGGAAAAGTACCTGGAGGTTTTGGCAAATCTACCATGTATGAAAGAATTTTATCTACATACCAGCCACCATTATATAACTGGCTTATGCACATATGGCTTATATTTTTTGACAGTGAAGCTGGATTCAGGATGGCAGGTGTTCTTACAACATTAGCAGGAGCTATAGGGATATTCTGCGGTATTGATAAACTTATAAATTATAAATGGGCGTCTTTTGGTACTTGCTTCTATTTATTTTCTACTGCTGTAGCACGTTACGGGATAGAATGTGCAGAGTATAACCTTATGTTATGTTGTGTTTCATGGACTATCTATTTTTATATAATGTGTACTAAAGACCAGAAAATAAAAAATTATATAGGTTTTTTCTTATTTGCATGCCTTTCTGTATACAGCCAGTATGGAGCAGCTTTTCTGGTTATTATATTATATTTATCATTAGTAATAAAATGTATACAAAATAAAGATACCAGAATATTAAAAACAATAGGCATAATGTCTATAATCGTAGCAGTTGTAGCAGCATTTCCGTTAATATGGTTTTTTATGCTGCCACAGATGAATAACCAGGGTTCAGCTACAGTTTCACATATCCCATATTTTAGGAACAGTAATATTATAATTGATTTTATAATTAGTATTGTAGTCCAGGTGGCATGGAATTTCCACCCGTCAGGATTGTATGACAGTAAAATATATTATATCCAGCCTGCACTGGCTGGGCTTGCAGGATTAATTACACTGGCAGCATTATTGCGCAAAGATAAAACTTTAAAACATTTAGTTTCTCTATGTATATCCAGCTGGATTATTTTCTATATTGCTGTTGCCTGTTCTTTTTACGCATATAATGGATGGATGCCAACACGTGGTACAGAAAATATGGGAAAAAGTTATGGCATGTTTTTTATACCATTATGGACGTTTACATTATGTTATGGCATATATACTTTTTCAGGATGGCTTAAAGTAAAAGCTGGCATAAATATTTTCAGGGGATATACAATATTACTGGCAGCTGCAATGTTTATATATATTGCTATTGAAGTTAAAGTATCTTATTCAGGAGGTCCATTAAAAGACGATATACGCGAAATTTCATACACATGGTATGAGAATAAAGCATATAAAAAGAAAACATTAGTACATGAATATTCAGACGCACCTTTCCAGTTTTATTTAACACATAATGATAATTACAAGGAAGAATACCAGAATAATATAATAAATACAGAAATGTGGATAAGATGGGCAGGATATAATGAAATGAAATCAAAATTTGAAGAAATGGGAGTTTTCGGACTTGAAGAATTTTATTATGTCAACAGGGTACAGGATTTTGAAGAAAATACATCAGTATTTGAACAGTTAATGCAGGATAGTGGATATGAAATTAAAGCTTTATGGAAGGGAAAATCTGAATTACTGTATTTGAAGAAGACAGGACTGGAGGTCATGGCTAAATGAAATTTAAATTTATCTTAGCAGCTTCGGTATCATATATTTATATACCTGTTTTTATATTTTTATTCGGGTTTACAAAATTATATGTGGCATTAATTGTATCAGCCTGTCTTGCTTTCTGTATATATAAGCTTTATAAGGACTATAACAATGAAATACGTGGGACAGGGTATGGGGAGAAATCCAGTTTTCCACTATGGACAATGCTGTTGTGTGTACTAATATTGTTTATATATGGATATTATATGGGATTTGGAGGATTTGCACCACAAAAGGGTGACTGGGGAAAGCATAATGCAGTTTTAAATGATTTGGTGGTACACCAATGGCCAGTATATTATAGAAATGGTAATGAAATGTCAATGCTTACATATTATCTGGCACAATATCTGGTACCAGCCTTGGCTGGAAAGATAGTACATTCGTTTAGTGTTGCGGAAATAGTACAATATATTTGGAATGTATATGGGATTTTTCTGGTATTTGTGAACATTATTGTATTTTTGAATATGTACAGTAATAAGAAGAAAATATATACAGGTTTATTTATTCTTCTGTTTTTTTCAGGAGCTTTATATTTTGCACAAGCAGCAGCATATTTTATTTATGGTGGCAGGATGGACTGTCTTGATGACAGATACTGGCTTATGGGAAAAAATTTTAGTATACAGCTAAGGTCAAATATGATATCCCTTATGTGGGCTTTCCCACAATGGATAGTTCCATGCCTGGCCTCATCACTGCTTTTCCGTTTTAAAAACTATGTTAAACATTATGTTACATTATTAATGCCAATGCTGCTTTTTGCCAGCCTGTCATTTATTGGAATCCTGCCAGTAGTTATTGTTTACGCATTATATATGCAGTTTAAAAGCAGGGATGTAAAATACCTGAAAAATATTTTTAGCATTGAGAATATAATTTCATTTCTATCATTAGGAATGGTATTATTATTTTATTTTTATGGAAATGTATTTATGGAAAAGCCGGCAGAAATAGCATTGCATATTACTAATTATGGAAATGAATTTTTAGCTTACTTTATTTTTTGCTTTTTTATGTTTGGTTTCCACTCAATAATAATTAGGAAAAAATATAAAAATGACTGCTTGTTTTATATGATAAATACCACCCTTATGTTGCTTCCGCTTTTTTCAATGGGATTATATAATGATTTGGTTATGGGTGGGGGAACTGCTTTGATGTTCCTTCTGATGATGTATATAATGGATTTTCTTTTTAATAGTGAAAAGACAAAAACATATTATAAAGCAAGAGGGATTCTGGTGGTATTACTTCTGGCTGGGGCAGTTTATCCTTTATTGGAATTAAAAGAAGTAGTAAATAATGATGTAATAACAGAAAAGCAGGAGGATTACAGCCTGGGTTATACAATGGAATCTTATGCAAACAGGGAATTGGATATCCCTTTGGATTTAAAATATAATTATTACAGTTATGATATCCAGAATAATATATTCTATAAATATATTGCTGCAAAAAAATATAAATAATACATAGCCTTTATACAAAGCCCAGGGACAATTTGGTTTACCCTTGAAATTATATTATGTTTTGACAAATGTTCTGCCTGGGCTTATACTTATACAATATATTACTTTAATGGAAAGGCTGGTTATTTTACAAATGGATGTTTATAAAGTGAAGAAATTTAATAGACCTGTCCATATAAATGTGGAAGTGCCCGGTTCTAAAAGCATTACTAACAGGGCGCTTCTGCTTGCAGCTATGGGTGGCGGGGAAACGCTTCTTAAAGGTGTACAGTTTAGTGAAGATTCTTATAACTTCCTTAAAGCACTCCAGCAGCTGGGATTTAAAACAGAAACAGACAAGCTTTCCCGTACTGTAAAGATTAAAGGGATGTCAGGAAATATTCCTGTAAAAGAAGCTGTTATAAATGTTGGAAATGCAGGTACAGCAGCAAGGTTTTTAACTGCATTTACTGCAATGGGCGACGGGATTTATACAGTTAATTCTTCAGGGCAGATGGAAAAGAGGCCTATAAGGGAGCTTTTAGAGGTTCTTGAAGCCTTAGGGGCGGAATTTAAATGGCTTGGCTGTGAATACAGCTTTCCTTTTAAAGTTACAGGCATAAGAAACCCTTGTAATACGTGCAATAAAAACAGCACTGCTGGTGTAATGGCAGAAAGGACTGTGCAGTTAAATATAGACAGGAGCAGCCAGTTTCTTAGTGCGCTTCTTATGGCAGCCCCTGCAGTATTTGATTCTCTTACAATTAACCTTACGGGGAAAAGGGATGCAAGGTCTTATGTAAGGATTACAGAACAGATGATGAAGCAGTTTGGGCACAAGGGTGTGGAAAGGCTTTGCAAGGACAGTTACAGGGTAAGGCGTGGTTCTTATAATATAGAAGAATACCAGATAGAGCCTGATGTTTCAGCGGCATGTTATTTCTATGCAATGGCAGCAGTTACAGGCGGTACTGCAGTTGTAAAGCATATAAGCAAAGACAGCCTGCAGGGTGACATGCAGTTTACAGGCCTGCTTGAAGAAATGGGCTGCCGCAAAGAATGGGGGAGTGGCGGTGAGTTAAAGCTGTATGCGCCAGATAACGGGAAGCTTAAAGGAACAGATGCGGATATGGGGGATTTTTCAGACCAGGCGCTTACACTTGCAGCAATAGCACCGTTTGCGGATTCCCCTGTAACAATACGGGGCATAGCCCATACCAGGGGGCAGGAGTCTGACAGGATAGCAGTTATTATAAATGAACTTGGGCGTATGGGCATAAAATGTGATGGATTAGAAGATGGTGTACGTATTTACCCAGGAAGCCCAAAGCCGGCAAGGATACAGACTTACAATGACCACAGGGCAGCTATGGCATTTACAGTTACAGGCATGGCAGCAGACGGGATAGAGATAGAAAACCCTGCGTGCTGTGGCAAAACATTTGAAGGTTATTTTGATGTTGTAGAAAGTTTATATTAATAACAGTGTAAAAGAAAAGAATGGAGATTACAATGGAAACTATAATCAGTTTAATACAGAAAGAATTATGCGGGGCTTTTAAAAAGGCGGGATATAATGAAAAATATGCAAAGGCAGCTTTGTCAAACCGCCCTGATTTATGCCAGTACCAGTGCAATGGCGCGCTTGCTGCTGCAAAGGAATACCATAAAGCACCAATACAGATGGCAGGGGAAGTAGCAGAAATCCTTAAAGAAAGTAAAAGTTTCAAGGAAATTTCAGCAATAAAACCTGGTTTTATAAATATAACATTAAGTGAAAGTTTTCTGTCAGAATATATAGATAAAATGGCAGCAAGTGAAGCATTTGGATGTGAAAAGGCGGACAAGCCGGAAACAATAGTTATTGATTATGGCGGTGCTAATGTTGCAAAACCTTTACATGTAGGACACCTGCGTCCGGCAATTATTGGCGAAAGCATTAAACTTACAGCACGTTATCTTGGGCATAATGTAATTGGCGATGCACATCTTGGCGACTGGGGGCTTCCTATCGGGCTTATTATTACGGAATTAAAACACAGGAACTCGGGCCTTCCATATTTTGATGAAAATTTTACAGGGGAATACCCGAAAGAAGCACCATTTACAGTAAGTGAACTGGAAGAAATATATCCATTTGCCAGCAAATATTCAAAAGAACATCCTGAGTATAAGGAAGAGGCACAGCAGGCAACGGCACAGCTGCAGTCAGGAAGAAAAGGCTATCTGGCATTGTGGCAGCATATTATAAATGTATCTGTGGAAGATTTGAAAAAAGTGTATACAAGGCTTAATGTGGTATTTGACCTCTGGAAAAAAGAATCTGACGCACAGCCATATATTCCTGATATGGTAAAGGACATGAAAGAGAACGGGTATGCACATATAGATGACGGTGCACTGGTTGTTGATGTTAAAGAAGAAACTGATACAAAGGAAATACCGCCATGTATGATAATTAAGTCAAATGGTGCAACGCTTTATAATACAACAGACCTTGCTACTATTGTAGAACGCAGGAAATTATTTGACCCGTCAAAGATTATTTATGTTGTTGATAAAAGGCAGTCACTTTATTTTGAACAGATATTCAGATGCGCAAGGAAAACTAAAATAATAGGGGAGGATGTGGAACTAATATTTATTGGCAACGGCACAATTAATGGCAGTGACGGCAAGCCATTTAAGACACGTGACGGTGGTGTGCCACGGCTTGAAAAGCTGCTTGATGAGGTAGAAGAGAAGGTGCTTGAAAAAATGCAGGAACGTGAAATGGAGGAAAGCGAAATTAAAGATGTTGCTGCCAAAGTTGCACTTGCTGCAATTAAATATGGTGATTTAAGCAACCAGGCATCTAAAGATTATATATTTGATATGGAGCGTTTCACATCATTTGAGGGCAATACAGGACCATATATTTTCTATACAATAGTACGTATAAAATCACTTCTTTCCAAAGTACAGGAAAAGGGAATCGTTATAGATGGAAATGCGCCGCTTGAGCCTGCGCACAGCCAGAGTGAAACGGATGTAATGCTTTCACTTTGCAAATGGCAGGATACAGTTTATGCAGCATACAGGGAACAAGCACCACATAAAATATGCCAGTTTATATATGAACTTTCTGATTCATTTAATAAATTCTACCATGAAAACAGAATTGTGAATAATGAGAATGAAAAAGTGCGTAATTCATATATTAAATTAAGCAGGCTTGTGGGTGATGTACTTGGAACAGCAACAGGGCTTTTAGGGCTTGAAGCACCTGAACGCATGTAAGGCGGAAAGGCTTCTAAAGTCTTATATATGGAGGGTAAAATGTACCGTTTAATTTCAAAACTTGTTATCTATAGAAATGCTGGTGAGGACAGTATATTATTCAGGCTTGCGGATATATGCCAGCAGTTTTACACGGGAGGGTATATTAAAGAAAACCTTATAACAGAAATTTATATTGAAATAAACAGATTGCTAGATATTGCCACCTGCTATGGTTTTGACAAAAATTTATGGCATAATTACTTAGCATTTATATTAGCAATGAGTGAAAACCCGTTTACCCTTGTTTCTGAGAAAACAGGGGCTAATGAAGGTACAGTAAATGTATTTGCAAAAGGGGATTTTCTTATATTTAAGCAGCTTTTTGATTATGATTTTTCAAAAATTGAAAATGAGCTTGGAATAAACTGTTTCAGTGTAATACTTGACTATAAAGCAGTTGTAAAAAGCGGGCATATATCAAATAAAAGCGTAAGTGAAAAAGTACAGGAGCTTAGTGGTGAAATAGAGAATGCCACAGATGAAGACCAGATATATAATATTGTTACAGGTTTCTATAAGAAATATGGTGTTGGGAAGTTTGGGCTGAATAAGGCTTTCAGGGTTTCATATAATGAAAAGACTGGTGAAGTTTTAAGCCCTATAACATCAACGGGCAATATGACACTTGATGACATTATTGGTTATGAAGCACAGAAAAAGAAACTGGTTGAAAATACAGAGGCATTCCTGGACGGGAAGGCTGCCAATAATGTACTTTTATTTGGTGATGCTGGTACAGGGAAGTCTACAAGCATCAAGGCGGTTTTAAATATGTATTACAGCCGGGGCTTACGCATGATAGAAGTATTTAAACATGAATTTAAAGATTTATCAAAAATAATTGCAGAGATTAAAAACAGGAACTACCGTTTTATAATTTATATGGATGATTTGTCATTTGAAGAATTTGAGATAGAATATAAGTATTTAAAAGCTGTAATAGAGGGCGGCCTTGAAACAAAGCCTGACAATGTACTTATATATGCTACTTCAAACAGAAGGCATCTTATCCGTGAAACATGGAGTGACCGTTCAGACATGTCACAGGATGAACTGCACCGTTCAGATACAATGCAGGAGAAGCTTTCCCTTGCTGCACGTTTCGGGGTATCAATAGGTTTCTACAAGCCGTCACAGCAGGAATATTTTAATATTGTAAAAGGGCTTGCTGCAAAGCATCCTGAAATAAAACTGGAATACGGGCAGCTGTGTGCGGAAGCAAATAAGTGGGAATTAAGCCATGGCGGGATATCAGGGCGTACAGCACAGCAGTTTGTAAACTACCTTGCGGGGGCAGCAGAGTAATCTTCGTGGACATATACTAAGGAGGTGCTGCATTGAAGGTTTTAAGACAAAATCTATCCAGAATACTGTTTTGCTCAATAGGGATATTTTATTTAACACTATTTGCCGGGACTGCCAGTGCGGCATCCAGAGAAGATTTTGCGAAGATTAAAAGTGATATTATAGCTGCTTATAAAAGTTACCAGAGGGTTGTCAGCCTGTCAGAATACAATATCTATGAAAAGACGGATGGTGATATGGTAAAACAGGTTATGACAGAAGTTATCAATGAAACACCGTACCTGTTTTACGCAGGGCAGGAATATACAAAGGAAATTGAACCTGGCACATCTCTTATTAAAAGGATTGTGCTTTCATATTCAACAGAATATACTAACCAGAATGGTTCAGTAAATATACCGAAGATAAGGGAATCAAGGAAGAAAATTAATTCTGCTGTTAATTTGGCCCTGAAAAATATTAAAAGCAGTATGAGCGAAGTGGAAAAGGCAATGGTGCTGCATGATTATATTATAGCCAGTACATCATATACCAATAACCGTTCAGATAAAAACCGGGTCAGCGAGGCAGGGGTTTTTATTGACCATAAGGCAAACTGCCAGGGATATTCCATTGCATATGGGATACTTCTTAAAAAGGCAGGGCTTAAAGTGCGTTATGTGGTATCAGAAGAAATGGGGCATATGTGGAATCTTGTTAAGGTTGGCAATAAGTGGTATAATGTTGATGTTACATGGGACGACCCAGTTGACACATACTCAGATAATGACCAGTATGGGCTTGTAATACATAATTATTTTCTGGGAAGTACAGATAATTTCAAGGCAAATGGCCATTATGGCTTTAGCGCAAGGCAGGCATCTTCTGTTAAATACGACAATATGTACTGGCGTGATGTGGCGAGCAGTTTTTATTACCGCAATGGCAGGTGGCTTTATATGGGCAGTGATGGCATTACGGAGAGAAAAAGGCTGGCATCTGGTACAGGAAAGGTTTTATTAAAGACAAACGGCAGGGCATTTGTCCGTTTTAATAATAACAAGTATTACTATATAGCAGGCAACAGTATTTACATATATAACAGGCAGTCAGGAAGGGCAGGGCTTATCTGGCGGACAGGAAGTTACTATAATTCTTCTTATTACCTTTCACAGATAATGTATTCTGGCGGCAGGGTTTACTACCGTGTACTTAAAGGCAGGAAGTATGTAACAGGAAGTTTTAGTGTTAATAGCAGCGGCATTCCTTGACAAACATGCGCCATATTGTTAAAATTTAACATAGTGCAGAATTATAGGCCATAGCCCGCTAAGAAGGGCGTGGTATATTAGTTCCTGTATGTGGGGAACAGAAAGAGCAGGGAATTAATATGAGGAAAAAAGTTTTATCAATTCTGGTGGACAATACATCCGGGGTTCTCAGCCGTGTTGCCGGACTGTTTAGCAGGCGTGGGTATAATATAGACAGCCTTACAGTTGGCGAAACAGAAAACCCTGCATTTTCACGTATGACAGTAGTTGTCAGGGGTGATGACCATATTCTTGACCAGATAGAGAAACAGGTTGCCAAGCTTGAAGATGTAAGATGTGTAAAGGAACTGGAAAGCGGCCATTCAGTATGCCGGGAGCTTGTTCTTGTCACAGTAGGCGTAAGTGCAGAAAAGAGACCGGCAGTAGTTGCCATAGCAGACATATTCCGTGCTAATATTGTTGATGTTGCCATAGACAGCATGATGATTGAGCTTACAGGCAGCCAGGCGAAGTTAAGTGCATTTATTAAACTGCTTGACGGTTATGAGATTAAAGAACTGGTACGCACAGGAATAGCAGGCCTTGGCCGTGGCGCAGAAACTCTTTCAGAAGGTTAGGGTTTTACATTAGTTTTAATTAAATAACGGCAGGAATTTCCCCTCTTATACAGGCAGGGGGAGGTTCTTGTGGATTGAAATGGAGGAAAGAAAAATGTCAGAAGCTAGGATTTTTTACCAGGAGGATTGTAATTTATCATTATTAGATGGAAAGACCATTGCAATTATAGGTTATGGAAGCCAGGGACATGCACATGCGTTAAACCTGAAGGATTCAGGCTGCCATGTAATTATCGGGCTGTATGAAGGCTCAAAATCATGGGCAAAGGCCGAAAGCCAGGGCTTTGAGGTATATACAGCAGCGGAAGCAGCAAAGAAAGCAGATATCATTATGATACTTATTAATGATGAAAAGCAGGCTGCAATGTATAACAAGGATATTGCACCAAACCTTGAAGCAGGCAATATGTTAATGTTTGCGCATGGCTTTGCAATCCACTTTAACCAGATTATCCCTCCAAAGGATGTTGATGTTACAATGATTGCCCCTAAAGGGCCAGGACATACAGTACGTTCAGAATACCAGGCTGGCAAAGGTGTTCCTTGCCTTGTTGCTGTACAGCAGGATGCTACAGGCAAAGCACAGGAAATGGCACTTGCGTATGCTTTAGGCATTGGTGGTGCAAGGGCAGGCGTACTTGAAACAACATTCCGTACAGAAACAGAAACAGACCTTTTTGGTGAACAGGCAGTGCTTTGCGGTGGTGTATGTGCACTTATGCAGGCTGGTTTTGAAACACTCTGTGAAGCTGGATATGACCCAAGGAATGCTTATTTTGAATGTATCCATGAAATGAAGCTTATTGTTGACCTTATCTACCAGTCAGGATTCGCAGGCATGAGGTATTCAATTTCAAATACAGCTGAATATGGTGATTATGTAACAGGTCCAAAGATTATCACAGAAGAAACCAAGAAAGCTATGAAGAAAATCCTTTCTGATATCCAGGACGGCACATTTGCCAAAGACTTCTTATTAGATATGTCAGCAGCAGGCGGACAGGCGCACTTCAAGGCATTAAGGAAGATTGCTTCAGAGCATCCTTCAGAGAAGGTTGGTGAAGAAGTACGTAAACTTTACAGCTGGAATAATGAGGATGACAAGCTTATTAATAATTAATGTACCTGTTGTGAATAAATGATATATAAGGCGGGCATACCATATATGTCCGTCTTTTGGTTTAGATACTTGTTTTATGTGGTGTCCTGGAGTATAATGTAAGAAAAAGTTAATAATTAGTTATACACGGAGGTAAGGATATGGCTTTATTAGCAGGAGTTGTAATAGGTGTTGTTGTTGTGGCAGTTGTGGTAGCTGGCATAGTTACAGCAATAGTGGCAGCAGCAAAGGACAGTTTAAGTGATGAATAATGCAGACAGGATTTTAGAATTTTTAACAGGGGATAAAATCCCTAAGATATGCGCACCCATTGTAGAGAGTACAAGGGAAGGCATATTAAAAATGGCAGGGGCTGTATATAACAGTGAAGCAGATATTGCAGAGTGGCGTGTTGATTATTATAAGGATTTCCACAATATAGATGAAACCAGCAGGACACTTTCTGGCATTAAAGCAGTTATTAAAAATAAGCCCCTGCTTTTTACATTCAGGACCCTGCATGAAGGCGGGGAAGCAGATATAAGTTATAATGGATACTTTAAACTTTTAAGCACGGCAGGGATTAATGCAGACCTTGTGGATGTTGAAATATACCGCAATGAAAATATAAAAGAGCTTACAGGATTATTAAGAAAGCATGCTGCAGTTATAGGTTCTTACCATGACTTTAACGGTACGCCGCCTGCAGAAGAAATTGCAGGCAGGCTTGTATATATGAAAAACATGGGTGCAGATATTCCTAAAATTGCAGTTATGCCAAAGAAAAGGATTGATGTAATAAATCTTATGGAAGCATCCCTGGCTGCAAGGGAAAGGCTTGGCGGAGCACCTGTTATTACTATGTCCATGTCAGGAATGGGCGTTATAAGCAGGATAGCAGCAGAAACTACAGGCTCTGTACTGACATTTGGCTGCATTGGAAAGCCAAGTGCACCAGGGCAGATTGAAGTAAAAAGGCTTAAAGAATTAATAGATTTACTTCATTATAATGAAGAAACCCATATTTCTCAGGAAAGGTGAAATAGAAATGTCTGGACTTAAAGAACATATTTTTTTAATTGGTTTTATGGGAGCTGGCAAAACAAGCACATCAAGGGCTTTAAGCCATATGCTTGGTGTAAAAGAAACTGATACAGATGCCATGATTGTAGAAAAAGAAGGATGCCAGATTTCTGTTATATTTGAAAAGAAGGGTGAAGAATACTTCCGCAACTTAGAAACAGGCATACTTGATGATATCAAAATCATGGAACCATGTATAATATCATGTGGCGGCGGCATGGTACTACGTGAAGAAAATGTCTTGAAAATGAAAGAAATGGGAAAAATCCTGTTTTTGTCAGCAACTCCTGAAACAATATATACACATGTAAAGGACAGTTTAAGCAGGCCGCTTCTAAATGGAAACATGAATATCCCATATATAAAGAAGCTTATGGATGAAAGGGTTCCTAAATATCTTGCAGCATCAGATGCTGTAATTGTGACAGACGGGCTTGACCCTAAAGGAGTGGCTGCCAAAATAGCGGGTACATACTTGAAAAATATTTAAAAATAAGATACACTATAACAAGCATTTGTGGATATAACCCGCAAATTACAATAAGGAGGATTTTATAATGGTATCAGCAGGTGATTTCAGGAACGGTTTAACTATTGAATTTGAAGGGAATGTGTACCAGGTTATTGAATTTCAGCATGTAAAGCCTGGCAAGGGGGCGGCATTTGTAAGGACAAAGCTTAAAAACATAAAGAGCGGCGGTGTAGTTGAAAAAACTTTCCGTCCTACAGAGAAATGCCCGCAGGCCCATATTGAACGTTCTGATATGCAGTATTTATACAGTGATGACATGTATCATTTTATGAATACAGAAACATATGACCAGATTGACATGACAGCAGACCAGGTAGGTGACGCACTTAAGTTTGTAAAAGAGAATGAAATGGTGAAGATGCTTTCACATAATGGTGAAGTATTTGCGATTGAGCCGCCTCTCTTTGTAGAACTGGAAGTAACAGAAACAGAACCAGGTTTTAAGGGCGACACAGCACAGGGTGCAAACAAGCCGGCTATTGTAGAAACAGGCGCACAGGTTGCAGTACCTCTCTTTGTAGAAACAGGTGACCGTATCAGCATTGATACACGTACAGGTGAATACCTTAAGAGGGTTTAACGGCACTACAGGCAGAATACAGGATATTACATTAAAAACCTGCAGTACATATATATGTACTGCAGGTTTTTTGTAAAAACTACAGGCCTGGGTGGAAATTACAGGTCTAATTTGTTTAAAAGTTTTTTAGTAATCTTTCCATTAGCAGACATATTTTTGCTTTTCTGGAATTTCTTAATTGCCTTCTTTGTTTTGGCATTGTATATCCCGTTTGCACTGCCACATTTATAGCCTGCATTATTAAGCTTTGACTGTACCTTTTTTACAGTGGAAGCTTTGTAACACTTGTAAGATGGGTCAGTACAGTAATAAGGACATACACCGTCTACATGTGCATGGTCAGGATGGCTGCTGCAGTCATAGTCATTATTTATGCAGTTATTATGTCCTGCATGGTGTCCGCTGTCATAATCATAATTATAGCTATATCCAGAATGATGCCCGCCGTTATGGTGTCCATGTGCAAATGCAGCAGTAGAAGCAAATATAAGACCAAGACATGCAGAAATAACAGCCAGTTTCTTAATCTTCATAAGCATTTCCCCCTTTTAAAAATTAAACGTTCTATGTAATAATGCTAATATAGCATACAAAACCAGGAGTGTCAATGAAAACAGAACCAGGTTACGTTTCTGGCTGCAAATAAAAATTATTGCACCTGCACTGCCTCCAAAGACAACGCCGCCATTATTAAGGTATCCCTGTATATTTACAAAAGCACCGCTGCTTTTTAAATCATAAAGCAATTTAAAAGTATTACCTCCGCCAATAAATAAAAAACTGTAATCCATCATATTTTTAGCAGCTAATTCTTCTTTGCTTCTTACCATTTCAATATAAGGAATATTAACATTTTTAATTTCATTTTTTATCCATGTATAGCAGCTGTCATATTTTTGGCTGTCCATTGCCAGTGGTATATAAAGGCATGGTTTTGTATGGCATATTACTTCATTTAATCTTTTAACAGCACTGGCAGTCTGGTTTCCAGACCCTCCTCCACATAAAAATACTTTCATAATAATCCTCCTATAGTATAATATAGCCTCTCGGATTCTCCAACCCTTATTTTCTGCGGCTTTCAAACCCAGTTTTATAAAAATTCCCCCACTTTTTTGCCAAAAACACTTGACAAACCAGTCAAAAAATGCGGCGCTTCGCGCCTCTTAATTAAAAAAGCACTTTTCACCCCGGCGTAGCCGGCAAGCATTTTTTGATTGGAGATGATTTTTATGTTACCTGTTAATTATGGCGGCCATACCGCCTACCAGGACACCTTTGTGTCTGAATTCCTCTCTTTATTCCCTGACCCCTTTGTTGTTCCTAAACAAACATGGGATATCATTGTGAAATTCTGGTATCTTGATCTCTCTGAAACGGATACCATCATGCAGGAGTTTTATTCCCTGCTTGGTAAACCTGCCACACGTTTCCCTTCCTGCCTGCTCCGTTCCTATCTTCTGTCAATCGTACTTGGGGTAACTTCCATTACCCAATGGTGCAGGCTGCTTAAAATAACCCCTTTGTACGCCATCCTCAGCGGTTTTTCTGTTGATGACACTCCAGGCGTTGGGACTTTTTATGACTTTTTTAACCGGTTATGGCAGTCTGGCAAAGACAACTACATCAACCAGATTAAGCATAAAAAACCAAAACCTGAAAAAGGTAAAAAACGTGGTGATAAAACTCCCTGCGACACGGACAGTGCCGCTGCAAAACTCCTTCCACTTATGCAGCGCATCCACCTTCCAAACAATAATCCGTTTTATCTTATCTTCCGGCTGTATAAAGCCCAGTTCCTTGATGAATCCGTCCGCAGGGGGCTGGTTCATCCAAGCCACCTTTCACTTGCCGGTGACGGAACCCCTCTGGAAACCGCAAGGCTTGAACGCTCCAAAAGGATTTGCAGCTGTCCAAAAGGCTCTGGCTGTGGCTGCAAACGGAAGTTTTCACAACCAGACTGCAACTGGGGATGGGATTCTTCCAGAAATAAATATTTTTTTGGATACCATCTTTACATGTTTGTTGCTTCTGATTCTGAAAACGGCCTTCCTGTTTTTCCAATGCTTGAACGTGCTTCCAGGCATGACCTGCTCTCCTTCCTGCATACTTTTTTCGCTATGAAATCCTATCTTCCTGGATTTCATATTGAAAAACTACTGCTGGATTCCGCCCATGATGCTTACCCACTTTATGAATACTGCAAAACAAACGGCATCACCCCTTTTATTGACCTCAATCCCGGCCATACAGGGCACTTCAAATATAAAGATGACTTTACCATAGATGAAGATGGTGTCCCTGTCTGTAAATTGGGCTTACGCATGCACCACGATGGTGTGGAAAAAGCAAAACACCGCGAAAAATACCGCTGTCCTCTTGCAAACCGGAAGAAGGGTTGTTTCTGTGGACACCCCTGCTCAGATTCAAAATACGGAAGGACCGTACATATCCAGCAAAAAGACAATCCAAGGATTTTTAACATACCACCAAGAGACAGTAAGGAATGGAAACTGGAGTACAACAGACGGACATCTGTGGAGAGGTCAAATAAACGGGAAAAAATAGATTATAAATTAGAAGACGGCAGACACCGTTCCTCTAAGATGTGGTACTGCCGCCTCTATGCAATCATGATGCTCCAACATCTTGATGCATGGAAAATGCCAACCCGTGTAGAAACCATTTTTACGTTCTCACGAATTGCCAATACAAAATAATCATACCACATTTTCAAAAAAATCACATTAATTTCCAAGGGATAAGTGCGCCCTTTTTTTAATGTTTATTTGATATCTTTCCAAAATCACACAATATTCAGTTGTCAAATTTTACTCTCAGACTATCTGGTGAGAATCCGAGAGGCTATTAATTTTCTGTCCCCTGTATTCTTTTTTAATAAAAATACATTTATGGAATATTATAGACAGGTAAGTTTATATGTTGTATAATTCTACCATAAATATTTGGGGGCTTCAATTAAAATTTGCTGGTTTTACAAGATTTACTCTTGACTTATTATAACAAAATTGGTAAATTATTTAGAAAGCAACCGTTTGCGCAATAAAATATTTTTAGGTGTAGTACGGGGGTTAATGTGGGCAAAAATATTACAATAGCAGATGTGGCAGAGGAACTGGGAGTATCTAAAACTACTGTTTCACGTGCCATGTCAGGAAAAGGGCGTATAAGTGAGGCTACAAGGCAGCGGGTAAAGGCTTATATGGAGGAGAAGAATTACAAGCCTAATATTATAGCACAGGGGCTTGCAAAGTCCAAAACATATAATATAGGTGTTGTTATGCCATCAGATTACGGCATTGAAGATATGTCATATTTCCATAACTGTCTTGTAGGGCTTCAGGAAATGGCGGCTTCATATGGATATGATATAGTGCTTGCAGTATGCAGCAATAATGATTTAGGGCAGCTTAAACGTATAACTTCCAATGGAAAAGTTGATGGTGTTATCCTTATGCGTACCCTTATAGAAGATGAAGCAGTAAAATTATTGCTAAAACAGGAGTTTCCATTTGTAGTTATTGGAATATCTGGATATAATAATGTTATCCAGATAGAGCATAACCACTTTGAAGGATGCAGGGAACTCACATTGATGCTTCTTATGAAGAAGCTTAGAAGGATAGCCGTAATAGGCGGAAGTGAAGCACATATGGTTACATCAAGCCGTATTAAAGGATATAAAGCCGCATATGGCGGAATGGATATAAAGCTGCCTGACGGCCTTATCTATCTTAACCAGGATAATCCCATAATGATTGAAAGGGCTGTGGATGATATATTTCTTAAAGGGGCAGACTGTATAATATGTATGGATGATGCCATATGTTCGGTTGTGCTTAACAAGCTCAGGAAAGAGGATATAGAAGTACCTGCTGATATTAAAATAGCGTCATTTTTTGACAGCATGATTCTTAAAAATAATGTACCAGCAATTACAACACTTTCATTTGATGTACAGGAAATTGGAAAAACTGCATGTAAAACGCTTATAGATATACTTGAAGGGAGCAGGGTTAAAAATATTACTTATCTGGGATATAAGGTAGAACTTAAAGAGTCTACAAGATAATATAATGCGGGTTTTAAAAGCATTGGAAGGAAGAAAGAGTGAAAAATAAATTTTTCACTCAGCAAGTTTGTGTCTGCGCTGCGGCACAAACATTGCATTATGCGCAAAAGGCAGCGCAGAAATGAGAGAAAATTATGGATAAATTTATAAAGGGAATGGATATTTCTACCCTTGTAGAAATGGAAAAGTGCGGGGCAAAATACTATGACTATGGAAAAGAGGGTGATTTATTTGATATCCTTAAATCATATGGGACTAATGCAGTGCGTATAAGGTTGTGGAATGACCCATATGACAGCAATGGCATGCCATATGGAGCCGGCACTAATGACCTGGAAACAATGGTTATACTTGCAAAAAGGGCAAAGGCGCATGGAATGGATATACTTCTTGACCTGCATTACAGTGATTTCTGGGCTGACCCGGGCAAGCAGTTTAAGCCAAAGGCATGGGAAGGGCTGGATGCAGGCGGGCTTTGTGATGCTGTTTATAATTATACAGCTGGTGTAATGAATGTATGTAAGGATAATGGCATACTGCCAGATATGGTGCAGACTGGCAATGAACTTTCTAACGGGATGTTATGGCCAGACGGGCAGGTTTTTGATGATGAAACTGCAAAGGAACTGGGGCGCGCACCAGAGTATGATAACCTTGCAAAGTTTGTAAGTGCAGGGATACGCGGTGTAAAGGCAGTCCACCCTGGTGCAAAAATAATGATACATCTTGACAATGGCGGCAATAATGGACTGTACCGCCGCTGGTTTGATAATTATATAAAACGTGGTGAGGATTTTGATGTAATAGGGCTGTCATATTATCCTTTCTGGCATGGCACGCTTAATGATTTAAGCGCAAATATGGCAGATATTGCAAAGCGTTATGGAAAAGAATTAATTGTAGCTGAAGTTTCCATGGGATTTACTATGGAAGATTACAAAGATTATGAAAAACTTCCTGGTGAAGAGCGCAAAGGCATGGCTACAAGGCAGGAACTTGTGGATAAAATAGAGTATCCTATGACTAAAGAGGGGCAGGCAGGTTTCCTGAAAGACCTGCTTGACAGGATTTGCAATGTACCAGACGGGCTTGGGGCAGGTTTTTATTACTGGGAACCTGCATGGATACCTCTGCATGGTTCAGGCTGGGCAACAAAAGAATCGCTGGAATATATTAAAGACCCTGGCCCGTGTGGCAATGAATGGGCAAACCAGGCGCTGTTTGATTATAATGGAAATGCACTTCCTGCGTTAAAACTAATAAGGGATTATAAACCAGTAAGGTCTGGGAAGAAATCCTGACAGGGCATTTTCATTAAAATATAAATAAATGGAGGAATTTTGTTATGAAGATTTTAGTATTAGGTGGTGCTGGCTATATTGGTTCACACACTGTAAGTGAGCTTGTAGATGCAGGTGAGGAAGTTGTTATTGCTGATAACCTTGAAACAGGACATATTGAAGCAGTAAATCCAAAAGCTAAATTTTACGAGGGGGATATACGTAACAGGGAATTTATAGACAGTGTATTTGAAAATGAAAAGATAGATGCGGTTATACATTTTGCTGCAAATTCGCTTGTAGGCGAGAGCATGGCAAACCCGCTTAAATATTATGATAATAACCTTTATGGCACAAAAGTGCTGCTTGAAAGCATGGTGGCACATGGTGTTGGTAAAATTGTATTTTCTTCAACAGCTGCAACATATGGCGAGCCGGAAAGCATACCTATCTTAGAAACAGACAGGACAGAACCAACTAACCCATATGGTGAAACAAAGCTTTCCATGGAAAAAATGATGAAATGGACAGGTGTTGCACACGGGCTGCGCTATGTTGCACTCAGGTACTTTAATGCCTGTGGTGCACATAAAAGCGGTGAAATTGGCGAGGCACATAATCCTGAAACACACCTTATCCCTCTTATCCTGCAAGTTCCAAACGGACAGAGGGAGTCAGTAAGCATATTTGGTACAGATTATGATACAAAAGATGGTACATGCGTAAGGGACTATATCCATGTTACAGACCTTGCACAGGCACATATACTTGCAGTAAAATATCTTGCAGATGGCGGGGAAAGCAATGTATTTAACCTTGGAAACGGGGTAGGTTTTACAGTTAAAGAGGTTATTGAAACAGCACGTAAAGTTACAGGACACCCTATACCAGCCGTAGAATCCCCACGCCGTGGCGGTGACCCTGCAAAGCTTATTGCTTCAAGTGAAAAGGCAAGGAAAGTCCTTGGCTGGAATCCAGAACATGCAGGTCTTGAGGAGATTATTGAATCTGCATGGAAATGGCATAAAACCCACCCACATGGCTATGCAGAATAAAACTTTTTATAAGTAAAATACAGAAAGGGCATAATTAAATGGACTACGGTTTAATTGGTGAAAAACTGGGGCACAGTTATTCTAAAGAAATACACGAAATGCTTGCAGATTACACATATGATATACATCCTTTAAGCAAAGAAGAATTTAAATCTTTTATGGAAAAACACGAATTTAAAGCAATTAATGTAACAATCCCTTATAAAAGGGATGTTATCCCTTTCCTTGAAGGAATGGATGAAAATGCAGAAGCAATAGGGGCAGTTAATACCATTGTTAATAAAGATGGAAAACTTTATGGGCATAATACAGATTTTTCAGGATTTATGTATATGTTAAAAAAACATGACATTAACCCTTCCGGAAAAAAATGTGTAGTGCTTGGCGATGGCGGTGCTTCCAAAGCTGTTGTAGCTGTCCTGGAAAAAATGGGGGCAAGTGAGATTGTCATTGTAGATATTATAAAAACAGAAACAGCAATTACATATGATGAATGTTTTGCAAAACACACAGATGCACAGATAATTGTTAATACAAGCCCTGTAGGAATGTATCCAAAATGTGATGCAAGCCCTGTGGATTTAAAGAAATTCCCACAGTGTGGGGCAGTAGCAGATGTTATTTACAACCCGCTTGAAACAAAACTTGTAACACAGGCAAAAGAACTTGGCATGGCAGGAGTAAACGGGCTTGAAATGCTTGTAGCACAGGCACTTTATGCAGTGGAATTTTTCCTTGAAACAAAACTTGATGAAGCAAAAATTGATGAAGTTTACCAGGAAATATATAATGATAAATTAAAAGAACAATAAAGATATGTATTAATAAATTAAACTCCCCTGTACTGGCTGGCGGGATTAAAACAGCCAGTACAGGGGAGTTATTATAAATATTAACCTTCTAAGCCATAAAAGCTTATTTTCCAATTATTAGACTGCTTTATAAGTTCAATAGTTAAGTATGTAAATGTATCACTTTCAGGACTGGTTTTAAATTCAAGGCTGGCAGTACACGTTTTTCCATTCTTTATATTTTCTAATCCTTTAAGTGTAATATTGCTGGCTTTATCAGATAACTCATATATTTCTATATCTTTTTTATAAGATGCGGCCAGGAAATTTTTTACGCCTTTTTTATTTCCATTAAAATAAGCATTAGAAAATTCTTCTACAACATTTTTTATCTTTATTCCGTCTTCTGATAAAGGAGTTTTAATGTCTTTTTTAATATTGTTTTCCTGTTCTGTGGTTTTGTCCTGGTACTGGGAAGGTTTTTGCACGGATGTTGTGCCTGTAATGCCTGGTTTTGCAAATGTGCAGCTTGTAAATATTCCTGGCACAAGTGCAATTATAGCAGTACAGGCAAATAAATAAAATCCTTTTCTTTTTTTATTTTTGGTTAAAATGTTTTTAAAGCGTTTCTTCATAATATTTGTACCCCCGTAAAATTGTGTCTGGAAAATTGTTTTCTGTTTCTTTTTGTTTTGCTTTTGCAGTACAGACAGAAGGATTTTTGTATATTCTTTCCTGTTATTATAAGATGTATTTGCAACAACAGCTTCATCGCAATAAAGTTCCATATCAACAGATATTTCTTTCCGCATTATGTATACAACAGGATTAAACCAGTGAAGGGCACTGGCAGTAAAAAATGGATATAATACCAGCCAATGTAATGCCTGTGCTGCTGGCTTTTGTATTTAATACTGGCACAAGCCCTGTGTTTTCTGTTGCCTGTGCTGTAATTTGCAGAGGAATATTTAAAGTAAATATCTGCGATGGCATATCTATATGGAATGGTACAGCAAGGCGCATGGCAATAACTGCCCATGCAGGATATTTCCATTTTATTGTATAGTGTTTGTTAAAAAAAGGGGCTGTTATAACCAGTATAAGTATAACAGGGCTTATAAATAAAGAGATTTCAAAAATAGAAATAAACCAGTTTTCTATCATTTCCCTTCCTCCAGTTTATCTAAATATTTTTTAAGTTCTTCTATGTCATCATCTTTAATTACTTTATTGCTGTATAAATTAGCTACAAGATTCTGTATGGAATTATTATAAAGCCTTTTAAGAAAATTCCTGCTTTCTTTAGCTTTATAGTCATTTTCTGTAATAACGGGATAGTAAAGGTTAGTGCCAGTTTCCCGGTTACAGCCAATAAAACCTTTGCCAGACAGGCGTGATAATGAAGTCATTAAAGTAGATAGCTGCCATTTTCTATGCCCTTTAAGTTTATTTAATATATAATTTGATGTAACAGGACATGAAGAAGCCCATATTACCTGCATAATCTCTAATTCAG
Source organism: uncultured Lachnospiraceae bacterium (assembly GCA_910577825.1). GTDB lineage: Bacteria > Bacillota > Clostridia > Lachnospirales > Lachnospiraceae > Butyribacter. Next base: position 32,873 of record CAJTOK010000003.1, read on the forward strand.
CTTCACCAAGGGTTTTAATTACTTTACACATAAAATTTCCTCCTTTTATTATACGTTTGTATAATGTATTATACGTTTGTATAACCGGTTTGTCAAGCATAAATATACAGTTTTGTTATAAAAAGGTATTGCAATATAGCCTACAGTATGTTAATATAATTATGCCGGCAAGATGTTAATATAGAAAGGGGATATTTATGTTACAGCAGATTAGTGCTTCAGAACTTGTTCTTATGAAAATCATATGGAAAAATGGAGGCGGGGCTTTATATTCATATATTATGGAAGAGCTGGAAAAGGAAGAAAACAGCTGGAAGAAAAATACTGTGCTTACGCTGCTTTCCCGTCTGGTGTCAAAAAAATATTTAAGGATAAAGAAGATTGGAAGGCGTAATGAATATATAGCATTGGTAAAAGAAAATGAATACAAGGCAGAGCAGACACATAGTTTTGTGGATACAGTATATGAAGGGAATGTAAAAGGGCTGGTATCAACACTTTTGCAGCAGGATATTATTTCATCAGATGAATTAAAAGAGATAGAAAGGTTCTGGGCGGGGGAGAATGATTGAATTGCTTAAAATGATGTTATCACTTTCTTTATCTGGTACATTGTTATTGATGCTTGTACTGGTTTTAAAACAATTTTATAAAAATATATTTAGCAGGTGCTGGCAGTATTATATTTTATTGCTGGCAGCAGCAAGGTTTCTGTTTCCAGTGGTTTTTGATTACAATATTACTGGTTATTTATATAGGATGGCTGCCAGCATAGCAGTGCCAGCCAGTACACCAGATGAATCTGTTACACATATAAAAGATACAGGAAATATAAAGAAAATAGAAGAAACAGAGAAAATAACAAAAGAAGTAAAAGAAATACAGCCAGATACTAAAAACAGTATAAGGCAGGAAATAAAAAATACAGTAAATGGAATAAAAGGGATTTATAAATACCTCTTTTATATATGGTTTATACCAGTAATAGTGCTTATAGTACGTAAGATAAGTATTTACCAGGGGTTTATAAATTATATCCGTGCGGCGGGTACTCCTGTGCAGGATATTGGTATATTAAACCTATTGGCAGAATGCGGGGAGAGGCTTGGTATTAAAAAAACAACGGAGTTATATTGCAGCCCGGCGGTTACTTCACCTGTACTGGCTGGATTTTTCCGCCCGTATATTATTATACCTGCAAAATCTATGGAAGATGAAAAACTTTTTTATGTATTTTTACATGAACTTGTGCATTATAAACGTAAGGACATTTTTTATAAATGGTTTATACAAGTGGTTATCTGCGTACACTGGTTTAATCCATTTACACGCCTGCTTGGAAAGGAAGCAAACAAGGCATGTGAACTGTCATGTGATGAAACAGTTATAAGCCTGTTAGATAAAAATGAAAGAAAGGCATATGGTGATACACTGCTTTCATTTGTGCAGACAAAAGAAACTTATAAAAACCCTCTTGGCACTGTTACATTGACAGAGGGTGCAAAACAGTTAAAAGAAAGGCTGGGAGCTATTATGTATTTTAAAAAGAAATCTGGCATAATTAAAATTGCAACGGTAATTGTTACTGTTATCCTGTGTTTTAATTTTTTGGCAGCAGGGGCATATGCGGCCTGGAGTGGCAGGAATATTGTAAATAACAGTGCAGGACAGGGGAATACAGGAATTATAAAGAATATGGATAATACAGAAGATGTAAATCCAGATACAGGCTTAAAAGGAATTGGCAGTGTAAGTTACTACAGGCAGAGAGGATTTTACTGCAGCCCGTATATTTTTGAAACAGGCTGGGATTTAAGGAAAGATGAAGTAAAGTTATATCCTGCCAAGGCAAAAGTGGCACTGGATGATAATTCAGAAATTACAGTATATTTTGATAATGGCGTCCAGAAATATTGTAAAGATAAAGAAGTCCTTGATGCAGCGGGCAGGCTGGTATCTTATATAAAGAAAAAGTATACAGCAGTAAAAACGCCTCTGGTTATGCGGGTTACATATGTTAAGACAGATGATATACAAGATTATGCAAAAAAATATTATAAAAAAGGTGATTTAATTGGCTTTACTGCGCTTTTTCCTGAACTAAGCAAAGAAGAAAAAAGCAAGTATTTAAATAAAATGTATAATTCTGACAGAATAGAATATTTTGCAAGTGTAGCAGAAAATCTTGATAGGGATTTGGCTTCAGCTTATCTGGATAAATCATCAAAAGGAAGTAAAGTAAACTTCTTCTCTATTTTGTTAAGTTATGCAGAATATAAGGATATACAAGATTATGTAAAGAAAAGTTATAAATCTGGTGATACTGCACGGTTTGCTCTCCTCTCTGGCTATATGTCTGCAAAAGATAAAAAGAAATGGGCTGCAAAGGCAAAAAAAGACAGGAAAACAGCATTTTATGCAATACTGGCTGTTGATATGAAATTTAAATAAATGTGCTAATAAATTAAAAATGTAATTGCAATATTATATCCTATTATTTTATTATGCAATCTAAATTTTGTTCTTAAAAATTTAGTATATACTTATAAAAAAGATTCAAATATGGAAGAAACTGTAAAGTATTTACAGGATTCTGACGATATATTATATAATTATTTTTATTGATATCCAAGGAGGGATGCTTAAAATGATTATTATGCATAATATGATGGCAGAAAATGCTGGACGCCATATGGATATAGTTGGAAAAAACCAGTCTTTAAGGTCAGAACGCCTTGCAAGTGGTTACAGGATTAACCGTTCAGCAGACGACGCAGCATCACTTGCCATATCAGAGAAGATGCGCGGGCAGATACGCGGGCTTACTCAGGGTTCAGAGAATGTCCAGGATGGATGCAGCCTTATTGATACAGCAGATGGGGCACTGGCGGAGCAGGCAGGTATTTTACAGAGGATACGTGAGCTTACTATAGAAGCATATAATGATACATATACACAGAGTGACCGTTTGCAAATCCAGATGGAAGTGGATGCCCATTTAAAGGAGCTTGACAGGATTGCGAAAGAAACCGAATTTAATACATTAAAGATTTTACAGGGCAATAGAAAAACTGTATCTGTAACAACAGAAGTAATAGAGCCAACAGAACCGTATTATTACAAAAGTGAAATTATTTCAACTAAAAAGGTAATGCCTGAGTGGTTTAAGAAAAGCTGCGATATGAACCTTGTAGAAAAGAATAACAGGGTAAAAAATGCAAAACAAAGTTTACAGGATTATGTAATTATTAATGAGAACAGCACTGACCCTTCAAAGCCGGAAAAATTCTATGGACCAAAGGACAAAGTACCTGCCGGGCATGAAAATTCTTATGTCAGGGAATGGACAGAATCTTTAGAGGATAATTATAGTGCTGTAGTAAGCTTTGAGGGCATTGCAGAGTGCAATGATAAAACTACATTACTGCAAAGGCTTGGCGATTTGGCAGGTGTTGCCCTGGCATATAATTGTGCTACCTGTGATAACAGGGCACAGGGATTTTATTTTGATTCAGATGATTTAAAGGTATCAAGGATAGATACGCTGGAAGACCTTGATGATAAAAAACATGGGGTGCAGTATGGTTATTCCAGTTTTGCAAAGGACTTGAAAAGGATTGATTTGCAGACTTACATAAACCTGGCAGGAGGATTGTATGATGATGAAGAAACATATGATAAAAACAAAGGGGATAGTACTAAAACGTATACAGAGTATTTGCAGGATGCAGCAGAAAATATTGCAAAAGGCATAACAGGGGAAATTATACAAAGTAACCCATCAGAACATTTTATACGTATTACAGATGATGAAGATAACCCATATAATGTTGTCTTTTATGATTTCCGTGAAAAAGACACTACAGAAACAACACTTGAAGGCGATGCTATTGGAAACGCATATGTAAATTTTATTATGCAGACACAGGTAGAAAGCAAGCCTACAGTTGTAGAACATGTGAATGAGGAATATCATGGGCTTTATATACAGGTTGCTGCCAATACAGACCAGGGGGTAATGGTTGATTTACCTGATACTACTTTAGCCGGACTTGGGCTGGAGGGGTATACGGTATTCAGGGAAGGGTACTGTTCCGCAGGAAAGAATGAAATGTATGACCCTTCATTCCTGGAAGGTGCAGAGCATCTTGGAGGCAATAAATGGTATAATTCCAATGTTGGCGGCCGGGTAGTGCAGCATACAGAAACTATAAGTGGGACAAGAGTAATCAGGGAGCTTGAAACAAAGCTTGTATTTCCTGGAGGAACGAATGAGGATGGTGAAAGGTTAAGCCCAAGGTATACAACAGTGGTAAAAAGCGAAACAACTGAACCTTATTCTTATACATCAACTGTATCAAGGATTGAGGGAGGGCATCCTGCAACTTTTACAATATATGAGCCAGATACCCTTTTGCGTGTTGACAGGGCAATGGAAAGGGTTTCAAAAGCACGTTCAGACCTTGGCGCAATGAGAAACCGCCTGGAACATGCGCATTTAAATGATACTAATTCAGCAGAGAATTTACAGGCAGCTGAATCAAAGATGCGTGATGCAGATTATGCAGATGAAATGGTATCATATTCAGCAAGTAATATTTTACAGCAGGTATCGCAGTCAATGCTTGCACAGGCTAATAATTCCAGGGATGGTATCCTGGCTTTGCTCACTGCATAATAACAGAGGCAGACATTTAAAAGTATATTCTTTAAATGCCTGTCTTTTATTTTGCGTAATTTATTGCATTTTTTCTAATATTATTTTATAATTCTAGGGAATAAAAAGGATTTGGACGGGGGATATATGGCTAAAGAAAATTTTACAAGCAGGTTAAAACGTGGCAGGCTGGTTCTTGATGGTGCTACTGGTTCTAACCTCCAGAAGCGTGGCATGCCGGCAGGGGTATGCCCTGAAGAGTGGATTCTTAATAATGCAGATGTACTTAAAAAACTCCAGAAGGAATATATAGAAGCTGGTTCTGATGTGCTTTATGCTCCTACATTTTCAGGAAACAGGATTAAGCTTGCCGAGTACGGGCTTGAAGATAATATAGAAGATATTAATAAAAGGCTTGTAGGCATTACAAGGGAAGCTGTTAATGAAGCTGGTGCCGGCAGGGATATTTATATTGCTGGTGATATTACCATGACGGGGCAGCAGGTATACCCTGCAGGAAGCCTTATGTTTGAAGGTCTTGTGGATATTTATAAGGAACAGATAAAGTATCTTTATGAAGCTGGTGCTGATTTAATTGTTGTTGAAACAATGATGAGCCTGCAGGAGTGCAGGGCAGCAGTTATAGCATCAAAGGAGGTATGTAACCTTCCTGTGCTGGTGACACTTACGTTTAATGAGGACGGGCGTACATTATATGGCACATCACCTGAAACAGCTGCCCTTGTTTTAACTGCGCTTGGTGTGGACGCTGTGGGCGTGAACTGTTCTACAGGGCCTGGCAGGATGGTGGATATTGTAAGGAAAATGGCGGCTTATGCGGATATCCCGGTTATTGCAAAACCTAATGCGGGTATGCCGTCGCTTGATGCTGGCGGAAATACTGTATATGACCTGGAACCTGCCGGGTTTGCAGAAGGCATGGAGGAGCTTATAAGGGCAGGGGCTGATATAACTGGTGGATGCTGCGGCACTACACCAGAGCATATTAAAGCACTTTGTTCTTTATTAGAAGAAAAATCATTAAGAAATGATGTTTCATTTACAGCGCGCAGTGGAAAAGTGAAAAGGCGGGCACTTTCCACTGAAAGGGATGTGCTGGATATAGAGCTTGACGGCAATTTCCTTGTAATTGGCGAGAGGATTAACCCTACAGGGAAAAAAGCATTACAGGCAGAGTTAAGGGAAGGATGCCTTGACCTTGTTACAGAGATGGCTGAATCGCAGGAAGAGATGGGGGCTTCCATACTTGATGTAAATATGGGCATGAATGGCATTGATGAAAAGGAAATGATGCTTAAAGCAGTTTATGAACTTTCTATTACCAGCAGCCTTCCGCTTTCCATTGATTCGAGCCATCCTGATGTTGTAGAGGAAGCACTGCGTATCTATCCCGGAAGGGCACTTATAAATTCAGTTTCACTTGAACCAGAAAAGTTTGCAAGGTTAATACCTGCTGCCAGAAAATATGGTGCAATGTTTATACTTCTGCCTTTGTCAGAGAAAGGGCTTCCAAAAGATATTAATGAGAAAAAAGAAATAATCCATAAAATACTTGGTGAAGCTGTAAAGCAGGGGCTTGTAAAAGAGGATATAGTTGTTGACGGGCTTGTTGCAACTGTTGGCGCAAACAGCCATGCGGCAGCGGAAACACTTGAAACAATCAGGTACTGCAGGAATAAACTTTCTGTTGCAACTGTATGCGGGCTTTCAAATATATCTTTCGGGCTGCCTGAAAGGATGTTTGTAAACAGCAGCTTTATGTCAATAGCAATAAGCCAGGGGCTTACTATGGCTATATCAAATCCTTCACAGGACCTTTTAATGCACTCTGTATTTGCAGCAGAACTCCTTATGGACAAGCCGGGGGCTGGCACAAGGTATATTGAAAGGGTTACAGGGCATAAGGTATCCGTTATTGCTGGTGAAGTGGATGCAGGGGCAGTTACCATAAAAACGGCTGTGGATAATACAGTTCCAGATGGAAAAGAATTTAGTAGTGACATGCTTTTTGAGGCAGTTGTAAAAGGCAGGCAGAATAAAATAGAAGAACTTGTAAAAAATGATTTAGGCAGTGGAAGGGAAGCGCAGGATATTATTGATAAAAGCCTTATACCTGCAATAAACCATGTAGGGGGGCTTTTTGAAAAGCAGGTATACTTCCTGCCACAGCTTATATCAAGTGCAAAGACAATGGAAAAGGGGATAGCTGTTTTAGAACCTGTACTTGCAGAAAACAGAAGCAAAGAGCCGCTTGGCACTATAGTTATAGCTACAGTGGAACATGATATCCATGATATAGGCAAAAATCTTGTTGCGTTAATGTTAAGAAATTATGGGTATAATGTTATTGACCTTGGCAAAGATGTGCCGGCAGGGGAAATTGTAGATGCAGCAATAGCGCATAAAGCAGATATTATAGGGCTTTCGGCACTTATGACCACTACAATGATGGAAATGAAGAAAGTAACCGCACTTGTACATGAAAAATATCCAGGATGCAAAGTAATAATAGGCGGTGCAGTTATTACGCAGGGATTTGCTTGTGAAATAGGGGCTGACGGGTATTCAAAAGATGCGCAGGAAGCAGTTGTGCTTGTTGGAAAACTGCTGGGAAAAAAGTAAAAGGATTTGCAGAAAGGTAGATATAATGCCAGACAGGACAGAAGATTATAATAAACCAGAAGTAGATGTAATAATTCCAGTATACAAACCGGGGGATGGTTTTAAAAATATTTTAGAACGCCTGTTAAAACAGACAGTCCCAGTACGCCATATTTTCCTGTTACAGACACTTGAAGAAGATGGCAGGCTTATGGAAGTACCAGGTGGAGGGATTATCTCAGTGCACCCGGTCCTGAAAAAAGATTTTGACCATGGGGGCACAAGGCGTTACGGGGCAGGGCTTTCAGATGCAGAGTTTATATTGTTTATGACACATGATGCTATTCCCAGGAACAGCAGGCTTATAGAAAACCTGCTTGTGCCAATGGCAGATAAAAATATAGCAATTTCATATGGAAGGCAGCTTGCGTCAAAAGACGCAGATATTCTTGAAAAGATGACAAGAATATATAATTATCCCAAAGAAAGTTCTGTAAAATCAATAAATGATATAGAAAAACTTGGAATAAAAACTTATTTCTGTTCTGATGTATGTGCAATGTACAGAAGAAGCGTGTATGAAGAACTTGGCGGGTTTGTGGAAAAGACAATATTTAATGAAGATATGATAATGGCATCCAAAGTTATTGGCGCTGGTTATAATATTGCATATTGTGCAGATGCAGGAGTAATACATTCACATTCATATACATGCCTGCAGCAGTTTAAAAGGAACTTTGACCTCGGGGTATCACAAAAACAGTACCATGAAGTATTTGCAAATATTTCTTCTGAAAAAGAGGGCGCAGGTTATGCAAAAAAAGTTATTAAAAACCTTGTTAAACGCAGAAAAATATATAAAGTATTTTACTTTATGCTGCAATGTGTATTTAAACTTGCAGGATATAAGGCAGGACTTAATTATGACAAACTGCCAGAAAAGTTTATATTAAAATGTACAATGAATAAAGGATACTGGAATTAATCCGGTATCCTTTTATAAATCAGTCTTCTTTTTCAATTTTGTGTAACTGTGACTGGCCTGTTGAAAGGTTATATGTATACAGGTTACTCTGGTCAAATGTTTCATAAAACAGGTATCCAGATGCAAAGTTAAGGTAATTAAAATCACCTGCTGTTATAAGTGAACTTTTCATTGTTGTTAAATCCATCCTGTATAAGCCATTGTCTGTGCCATTATCCACCTGGTAGAAAAGTGATGTGCCGTCTTCTGGTATATTGTAAGTTGCAATACGTTCATTTACAAGCGTTTCCACAGAAGAACCATCAAGTGAAACGCGGCACAGGCTGTAATTATTTGCCATATCCATAAAATACAAATAACTTCCATGCCTTGAAAGATTTGTGCAGTTGCCTGCATATATTACCTGTGAACCTGAGCCGCTGGTTCCAAGTGAATGTATATAATGGTCTTTATTCCAGCCAGTGTAATATATTTTGCCATTGTGTATTGAGTAAGGGGCAGCAGGTTCATTAAGAAGCTTTTTGCCATCAGAGCCATCTATTTTTATAGAATAAAGCTCAAGCCCCTTTTTCTGGTCATAATGCTGGTAATAAACATTATTGCCATAAAGGCATAATACCTGTGTAGGGTCATTATAAAGTTTTTTTACGCCATGTCCCGATGTATTAATCCTGAAAAGCCCTGTTGTGCTTAGTGATATTATTGCATCAACATCATTTTCCAGCTGGTCATTCCTTCTCGTATAGAAAATATAACCGCCAGCCGAATTTATATAACTTACCCTGTCATCAACAAGTTTTTTAACATTTGACAAATCATCATCCATACTGTACAGTTTATTCTCATCATAAGGGTTGGCAAAATATATTTTGCCTTCATTTTCACAGAAAAGCCCTCCATTTAAAAGATTCCCGCTTGTGTTGCCAGTAGTGCTTTCATCATCATAAAACTTAGTCTGGTTTCCCGTAACTATTGTATAAATAATAATAATAACAGCAGCAATAGCCAGTATGCCTATAAAAACCCGCCTTAAAATTAAATTTTTTTTCATATCCTGTACCCTTTCTTTAAGCAGCTTAAATTTCTTCTATTCTTTTCTTTAAGTATAACATATTTTATGTATTTGTGCATAAATTTCTTTAATTATTTCAGGCATAAAAATTTTCAGAAAATACTTGAAACAGCAGGAACAATATGGTATACTTTGAAAGTACGTTGTTTTGTATTTTATACATACAGTAGTATTTATATCTATATATTGGTTACACTGGAATGGAGGATATTATTTATGATTAAGATGATTCATGGCATTATGTTAATTGTATACATTATTGTATCTGTTGCATTAGCTGTCATTGTACTTATGCAGGAAGGCAAGCAGGCAGGCCTGACAGGCGCAATCAGTGGGGCTGCTGAAACGTACTGGGGCAAGAACAAGAGCCGTTCAATGGAAGGCGGGCTTATGCTTGCAACAAGGATTCTTGCAGCAGTATTTATAGTGCTTTCATTATTACTGAACCTTAGTATTTTTTCATAAATATTACAGCCTTTTATAAGTTTATACTTATTAAGTATAAAAGGGCTGGTAATGGTACGAAAGCTTAGAAGTGCAGCGTATAGATATTACGTTGCACTTTTTTTACTCTATAAAGAACTGTATGCTGTACTGGCAGTATTTTATAAAACGGGGGAGGCATTTTATATGACAAGAGAAGAACTGGATAGTAAAAAGAAGCTTATTATGGAATTTGCTGCATCAAAGACTTACAGGCCTATGACTGTTAAAGAAATGGGTGCTGTGCTGCAAGTACCTTCTAAGCAGAAAAAGGACTTACGCAAGGTAATAGAAGAGCTTTCTGGAGAAGGGAAACTGCAGGTTAATTCCAAAGGCAGGATTAAAATTATGCCTGATAATATTAAAACCGGCAAGTATATGGGCACACAAAGGGATTTTGGCTTTGTCAGGATTGAAGGTGAAGAAGATGATGTATATATAGCCGGCAATAAGTCAAAGGGTGCTGTTGATGGCGACACTGTAAGGGTTGCAGTTGAAAAGCAGAGGAATGGAAAGAAACGTGAGGGCATGGTTACTGAAATCCTTGAAAGAGGCAGTGGTGTAATAGTCGGGACTTATTCAGACAGTAAAAGTTTTGGGTTTGTAATTGCTGATAACCAGAAGTTTGGAAAGGATATCTATATTGCAAAGGCTGACAGCAAAGGGGCAGTTACAGGGCATAAAGTAGTAGTTGAAATTACGGATTATGGCAGCGGCAGCAGGAATCCCGAGGGGCGGGTCATTGAGATTATAGGGCATATTAATGACCCGGGTGTTGATATAAAGTCAATTATCAAGGCATACGGGCTTCCAGAAGAATACCCGGAGGCTGTAATGGAGCAGGTGGAAGGCATTAGTGATACAGTTAGCGGGGAAGAGAAAAGCGGCAGGTCTGATTACAGGGATTTACAGACTGTTACAATAGACGGTGAGGATGCAAAAGACCTTGATGATGCCATTACACTGTCAAGGGAAGGGGATATTTACAGGCTTGGTGTCCATATAGCTGATGTAAGCCATTATGTTACAGAACATTCACCGCTCGACAAGGAGGCCTTAAAGCGTGGTACAAGCGTTTACCTTGTGGACAGGGTTATCCCTATGCTTCCGCATAAGCTTTCTAATGGGATATGCTCACTTAACCAGGGTGAGGACAGGCTTGCCCTTTCATGTATTATGGATATAAACCAGGCTGGTGAAATTACTGGCCATAGCATAGAAGAAACAATTATTAATGTAGACAGAAGGATGTCATATACCAGTGTAAATAAGATTATTGAACTGGAAGATAAGGAAGAGCGGGAGAAATATAAAGAATTTATACCTATGTTTGCGCTTATGTATGAAGTGGCAGATATTTTAAGGAAAAGAAGGTTTAAAAAGGGTTCAGTTGATTTTGATTTTCCAGAGAGCAAGATTATACTTGATGCAAAAGGAAAGCCTTTAGATATTAAAGAATATGAGAGAAACGGCGCACACAGGATTATAGAGGAATTTATGCTTGCTGCCAACCAGACTGTTGCAGAGGAATATTTCTGGCAGGAACTCCCGTTTGTGTACCGTGTCCATGAAACACCTGACAGTGAGAAAATATTGCAGTTAGGCATTTTTGTAAATAATTTTGGCTATACATTAAAGACAGGTACTAATGATGAAATACATCCAAAGGAAATACAGAAACTTTTAAATAATGTAAAAGGAAAGCCAGAAGAGGCACTTATAAGCAAACTTGCGCTGCGTTCAATGAAACAGGCAAAATATTCTGTAAACTGTGGCGGGCATTTTGGGCTTGCAATGAAGTATTACTGCCATTTTACTTCACCAATCAGGCGTTACCCTGATTTACAGATACACCGTATTATTAAGGAAAACCTCCATGGGAAACTTGAGGGCACAAGAACCAGCCATTATAATAAAATACTTCCAGAAGTAGCAGAAGCATCAAGTATGCTTGAAAGGCGTGCGGATGATTCAGAACGTGAAGTTGAAAAGCTTAAAAAAGCGGAATATATGGAACAGTTTATTGGAGAGAGTTTTGACGGCATAATTTCAGGCGTAACTTCATGGGGCATGTTTGTAGAACTTCCTAATACTGTTGAGGGAATGGTAAGGGTTGCTGATATACCAGGTGATTATTATTACTTTGATGAAGAACATTACAGCATGGTGGGTGGACATACAGGCAAAACTTATAAACTCGGAAGTAAAATAAAAGTTACTGTTGCTGCCGTTGATAAGCTTGTTAAAACAATAGATTTTGTAATTGCAGAAGAAGGAAGCCAGGAGAGTAATTACCAGGATAAAAAGAAAAGCAGGAAAGCCAAAAAGGAAAAAAGGCAGAAAAAGCAGGATTATGCAGAAGACAGCAATAAGAAAAGCCCTGGTGAAGAAACAGCAAAACAGAAAGAGGAAACAAAACCTGGCATACCAGCAGCAAAAGAAAGGGCAGGAAAACAGGCAAGGCCAGCTGTTACAAGGAAAAAGAGGAAAAAAGAAAAAGGGATTAAAAAGATAATAAGGCTTATAAAGAAGAAACCAAAATTACAGTCTGGCATGGCTGCAAAGAAAAAGACTTTTGGAAAATTAAATATTGCTGGTGAAATAAAACCATTAAAAAAAATTAATACAAATAATAACATTCTTAAAAATGTAGAAAAAGTAAATATTGGCGGCAGCAAGGCCAGAAAACGTGTTAAGGTACAGAGGGGAAAAAGGGCTGGCAGGAATATAAATTTAAAACAGAACAGCCATTCCCTGCGTTCTGCAAGAAAACAGGCAGAGGCAAAGAAAATACTGTCAAACAGAAGGCGTATTATAACAGCCAGAAAACGTAAAGGATTAAATAATAATTAAAAGAAAGGAAATGGTTATTGGGAATATGGCAAAAGAAACCAGGAAATTAGTAGCAGGCAATAAAAAAGCGTTCCATGAATATTTTATTGAAGAAAAATACGAAGCCGGTATTTCACTTGCTGGTACAGAAGTTAAATCACTGCGTATGGGGAAATGCAGTATTAAAGAAGCTTTTATACGCCTGCGTAATGGGGAAGTCTATGTTTATAATATGCACATAAGCCCATATGAGAAAGGGAATATTTTTAATAAAGACCCCATAAGGGAAAGAAAACTTCTGCTGCACCGCCATGAAATACGCAAAATTGAAGGGCAGATAGCACAGAAAGGTTATACAATGGTGCCTTTGAATGTGTATTTTAAAGGAAGCCTTGTAAAAGTTGAAGTCGGGCTTGCGAAAGGCAAGAAACTTTATGATAAAAGGCAGGATATTGCAAAGAAAGACCAGCGCAGGGAAGCAGAAAGGAAATTTAAAGTACAAAATCTTTATTAAAGCCATATATACATGCACAGTGTTTCCATGTTTCATCAAGAAGTACATTTGTACTGCAATGATGGGACTGGAAACCTTTTGACAAATAACCTGGTATATGTTATAGTATAAAACTATAATAGTTGTATATATTTATATATAACAGTGTGTCTTTAGATAATAATAAGGGGTTGTACTGGTTTCGACGGGTTTTTTGAAGATGGAGAAGCTGTCCGTGGCGGACACCACGTTAAAAGTCCAGTTAAAATATAAACGCTGAAGACAATAATTTAGCATTAGCTGCCTAAGCGCAGCCCACTGGTTCCTGCTTTCCGCGGCAGGGGTAACCGGTGTCACCTTTGCGGAACACTCTGTTGCCAAAGCTTTGAGGCAGCAGAAAATTTATGAAGCTACTAAAGGGTAAAGCCTGCAGGCGGGCGTTATCCGGAGGGAATGTTAAAACACTTGCTATGACAGTAGAAGTACATTGGACAGGAGTCCGGACAGGGGTTCGACTCCCCTCAGCTCCATTAATGCAAAGCCTGTAAATATAGAGTTTACAGGCTTTTGCTATATAAAAAAGTTTATAGAAAGAAGAATATTTATGGCAGATAAAGAAGCAAATGGAATTGCTTACCAGAATAAAGATATTGCCAGTAAGATTTTTGCAGAAAAATTATTACTGATGAAACCGCAAAAAGAATAAAGGAGTGGATTTCTATGACAAAGGTTGCAAGATTATTTGAGGAAGAAAAAATTGAAGCTGTTAATGAAGCTGTTAATGCTGCTATAGAACGTGAACGCCAGCAGGCAAGGCAGCAGGCAAAACAGCAGGCATTAGATTCGGCTAAGGAACTTTTTAAGGAAGGGCTTAGTCCTGAGAAAATTGTAAAATGCCTTAAACTTCTTAGTTTAGAAGATGTAAAGGAATTACAGAAAAATATGGATTAAGATAATGCAGGCAGGAAATACCAGTTTTATATAATTAAAAGGAAGTAGTCATATGGATACCAGCCAGATTAAGCAGGAATTGAAAACAAGTGCATATAGTTTTTTAAAGGATAATAAGAATTTAGGCAGTAATATTATACTTTTAACACTTGGCGGCAGCCATGCTTATGGAATGGATAAGGAAGGTTCTGACCTTGATATAAGGGGGATTGCCATAAATTCTAAGAAAGATATTTTATTAGGCACTGATTTCGGGCAGGTAGTTGATACAGTTACAGATACTACAATATATTCTTTTAATAAAATAATACAGCTTCTTAAATCAAGCAATCCTAATACAGTAGAGCTGCTTGGCTGTAAGCCGGAACATTACCTGCATTTATCTGGTGCTGGAAGGGAGCTGCTTGTAAACAGGAAAATATTTTTATCTAAATTATGTATACATGCGTTTGCAGGATATGCAGGAAGCCAGCTGCGGAGAATGGAAAATAAAGCAGCAAGGCTGACAGGGCAGGAGCAGAATGAGGCACATATACTTAAAAGCATTGATAATGCAAGGTACAGCTTTAAAGGCAGGTATTATCCGTTTAGTGGTAAAGACAGCATAAACCTTTATATTGATAAATCTGCACAGGAAGGATATAATACTGAAATTTTTATGGATGTGTGCCTTAACCATTATCCTTTAAGGGACTGGACTGGCATGTGGAATGAGATGAAAGCAATTACCAGCAGTTATAATAAAATTGGAAAGCGCAATGAAAAGGCAGTTTCACATAATAAACTTGGAAAGCATATGGCGCATTTAATCCGCCTGTATATGATGTGTATTGATATTCTGGAAAAAGAAGAAATTGTTACATACAGGGAAGATGAGCATGAACTTCTTATGAGTATCAGGAACGGGGAATACCTGGATGATAACAGGCAGCCTGTACCAGCATTTTATGATTTGCTTGATGAATATGAAAAGAGGTTTGAGTATGCAAAGGATAATACATCACTTCCAGATATGCCAGATTATAAAAAAATAGATGAATTACAGATGTATATAAATGAAAAAATTGTAAAGGAAGAGTGTATATAACCAGAAAAAGCAGGGCTTAGTGATAAGGCCCTGCTTTTTTAAAGGCAGGTTAAAACCGCACAGTTGTAAATTTGTGAAAATTATAAATTTTACGTGTTTTTGGAATTGCCTGTATGATGTTAAGGGTATATAATATATATTATAGCAGGCAGTAATATAAATAAATTTATCCGGGAAATGTGGTTAATGGGAGGTATATATGGACACTAAGGAATTAATGGATTTTTTATGTAAGGAAACAGAATTTGGGGATTTGTATAATGAAAATATTTTACATGAATCTGAAAGTTTCAGGGAGGCTGTGGGCTGGTCAATTATACTAATTCCACTTTAAATCAGGAAGAAAATATGTTAAAATGTAAATATGAGTTATAGTAAAGATTTAAGAGAAAGAGCAGTAAAATATTATAAATCAGGACATACATTAAAAGAAACAAGTGAAATATTTGGTGCAGGAATAAATACAATAAGCCAGTGGGTTAAAAAATATAAAGAAACAGGTGATTTATCAAATAAACCATTAAAAAGAGGGTTTAAAAAAATTGATCCGGAAAAGCTGGTATTGTTTTTAGAAGAAAACCCAGATGCTTTTTTAAAAGAAACTGCAGAAGAATTTGGATGCAGTATGGAAGCAGTAAGGAAAGCAATAAAAAGACTTGGAATAACACGAAAAAAAAGACACTGCGTTACTATGAGCAAAAAGAAGAAAAGGTAAAGGAATATCTTGGGAAAACGGCAGATATCAATAAAGAAAATATTGTATATATTGATGAAACAGGAATTAACAGTTATTTATACCGTGAATATGCTTATTCAAAAAGAGGTAAGAAGGTTTATGGCAAAATAAAGGGAAGAAAATTTAAACATACAAATATTGTTGCTGCAAAATACGGAAAACAAATAATTGCACCAATGCAGTATGATACTACAATGACTGGTGAATTTTTTGAGGGATGGTTTGAAAAAATTCTTTTGCCTGTACTTCCTGAGGATGCAGTTATTGTTATGGATAATGCGTCTTTTCACCGTAAAAAACAGCTGGATGAAATTGCTGGAAATAATAATATAACATTGATATTTCTTCCACCATATTCCCCGGAATTGAATCCTATTGAAAAGGTATGGGCTAATATGAAAAAGTTTCTTCGGAATTTTCTTCATAATTTTTCTTCTTTGGATGACGCTATTTACTCCTTTTTTCAAGTTGAATGACTATAACAGCGGCAATATAATAAAGTTTACGGCAGAACTGTCGGAAAGCCTTTGCAGCATGGATTTATATAAGGCAAGCCTCCTTTCTAATTTTATAGGTTTTGCATGTGAGAAAGAAGAGGATACATCAGCAGGCAGAGGGGTTATAGAATTATTTGCCAAGGCATGTACTAATCTTTATAATATGTTCCAAAGCATGGAAGAAGATGAGGAGCGTGACGGGCTGCCGGATTTTAAAGAAGTTTATGGTAAAAACCAGGACTGGGCAAGGGCATATTTTGGATTTAATATTCTCAGTGTTTCTGCAATGGCTTTTTTAACAAGGGATGCCGGGCTTAGAAAGTTTCTTGCAGATAAAGGGATTAGTGAAGAAATAACTTACCTGGCAGAAGAAACTCCAGAAAGCCCTTACCTTAAATCGGTTTATTATGTTGACTGTATGCAGAGGACATGCAGCAATTTAAAATTACTCGTTCTTTACCCGGCAGGGAAAAGGGGCTTTATTGCAGAGGCAAATGATATAAATAACTGTTTCCATTTAATTTTCCTGTTAGAAGAACAGATATGGGAAAATTTTGGAAGAAATTATGGGATGCCTGTGTTTGAGGCAGACCAGCCAGTTACAGACCTTGCACATGGGGACTATCCAGATGGATTCCAGGGCAGGCCATATATCACACATTTCACGGAGTGTAATTACAGTGTAATGCCAGCCTCAACATGCGGCCAGGAGGAAATAATGAACCTGGTATGGGGAGAAATGCCGCCGGATTATATACCTGCCATAGATGGTTATGCTGTAATAGTACTTCTGGATGGAGGGCCGCAGAGAAGTTTTGATGTAAATTTCCTTGCTGTGCCGCATAGTGCACTTAACCCTTATGTAGAAATAGAAAGGGAGCTGGGCAGTGATGAATATAACCAGTGGGTTAAAAGGATAAAAGAAGTTTTATAAACAAAAAGGGGGACCGGGAATGAAATATAAAGTTATAATTACAGGAAGCAGCAGAAGCCTTATTAACCAGTTTTTTGACAATGTAGGCCAGAGGCTTGACTGCATAAGCTCTTCAGACCGTTATGAAGATATGGCTAACCATATTAAATATGTACAGACAGATGGATTTATTTTCTATCTTAGTGGTGAAAGCCCGGATGTCTTAAAGAAATACCTGGGCATTGCAAATGAACTTTACAGAAAGAAGATACCAGTTTTTATTATAGGTGATGCAAAAGAGGCTGCAAGGTTTGAAAAGGTGGTTACAGGTGTTAAGGTAAATATACTTGATAAATCACTGCCATACCGCAATATGGAGGAAAAAATTGTAAGGCTTTTAGGGGACAATAAAGTGTTAGAGAACAATAAGGCAGAGGCAGAAAGGGCTTCGCAGATAGCAGATTCTGCCGCAGATGCTGTAAAGGAGGCAGAGAAGCTGTTAGCAAAAATGGAAGCTGCTGAAGCAAATAAAAAGAAACATGTCCTTGTAGTGGATGATGACAGCAGTGTATTAAAGCTTGTCAAAAATTACCTGGCAGGGCGTTATGATGTAGCAACAGCCAAAAGCGGCAAAGTAGCAATGAAGTTCCTTGAAACTAAAAAAACAGACCTTGTGCTTTTAGACTATGAGATGCCAGAGGAAAAAGGGCCTGAGGTTTTAACCCAGATACGTGCTAATGAAAATACAAAGGATTTGCCAGTAGTATTTCTTACAGGGGTTACGGAAAAGGATAAAATACAAGAAGTTCTTGCAATGAAACCACAGGGGTATCTTTTAAAGCCTATCAGCATGATGAAGCTTTCTGCTACGATTAAAAGTGTTATAGGCTGAAAAAGGGGTCAGGAGGTATTTATGGAGGAGGTAAAAGAAGAAACCAGGGAAGAACTGCTTTTAACTGATTTAATAAATGTAAGTACACTGCAGAAAATGCAGGATACATTTTCAATGATGACAGGAATGGCTTCAATGACTGTAGATGCTGCCGGGAATATGGTAACAACCCCTTCCAATTATACAGATTTCTGCATGAAACTTATACAGACTACAGAAAAAGGCAGGAAGCTGTGTAAAGACTGCCTGCTGGAAGTAGAAAAAAATATGTCCCTGGATGATAAAAAAGGTTTGTGTAAATACTGCTGCCATGCGGGTTTTATGACTTTTGCAGCACCTATTATGGCAAATAATATTATGGCAGGATGTTTTTTAAGCGGACAGGTGCTTACAGAACCAATAAGCAGGGAGAAATTAGAAGAAACAGCCATAGAAACAGGGATAGACGTAGAAACGCTTGCAGAAGCAGCAAGTAAAATAAAAATTGCAGATGAAGCTGTTATAGATAAGGCGGCTTTTGTAGTTGCAGATATTGCAAATATACTTTCAGAATTTGCAAGTAATAAAAACCAGATTTATATGAATAATTTGCAGCTGGAGAAAACCTCCAATATGAAATCGGATTTCCTTGCCAATATGAGCCATGAAATACGTACACCTATGAATGCTGTAATCGGGATGGCAGAAATGGCACTGCGTGAGGAGATTTCCCCAGCAGCAAGGAATTACATAAGCCAGATTAAATCTTCAGGCCAGGCACTTCTTACAATTATTAATGATATACTTGATTTCTCTAAAATTGAATCTGGTAAAATGGATATTAATGAAGTTGATTATGAACCCATGTCTGTTGTTAATGATGTGGTAAATATAATTATGACACGCATTGGCAATAAGAAAATGGAATTTACCATTGATATAAATCCTGACCTGCCACATGAACTTCATGGTGATAATATCCGCATTAAGCAGATTTTAGTAAACCTTGCAAATAATGCAATAAAATTTACCAAAGAGGGAAATGTACATCTGCAAATGGATTTTAAAAGGACAAAAGAAAATGAAATTATGATGCTTGTAAGTGTTTCTGATACAGGAAGCGGCATAAAAAAAGAGGATATGGGCAAGCTTTTCAGGTCTTTCCAGCAGGTAGACAGCAAACGCAACCGCAATATTGAAGGGACAGGGCTGGGCCTTGCGATATGCAAACAGCTTATATCCCTTATGGGTGGTGATATAAAAGCAGAAAGCGTATATGGGAAAGGCAGCAGGTTTACATTTAAACTTCCACAGAAAGTAGTAAGTAATATAGCTTCTATTGACAGGAAGCAGGAAGATATAACAGTTGCAGCGCTTGTGGAAAATAAATATATAAAAAAACAGATGAAGAGGGATATGTTAAAATTTGTAACAGAGTATTTTAACATTGAATCAGAGGAGGAACTTTTACTGTTAAAAGAAAGGCAGGCTTCATACCTGTTTGTAGAACAGACATTATTTACAGATACAGTACAGGATTTCCTGAGAAATAACCCTGCCATAACAGGGGTGGTGATTATTAATTTCAGGGCAACACGTTCGTACAATATACCAAATGTGCGTGTAATAAAAAAGCCGCTGTATTCTTTAATCCTGGCAAATATTTTCCATGGGGATATTGTATATCCAAACTTTGCACAGATGGAAGCAGATGACTTTGATTTTACTGCACCTGATGCAGAAATACTTGTAGTAGATGATAATTCTGTAAACCTTACTGTTGTACAGGGCCTTTTAAACCCGCTAAATATGAAGATAGAAACAGCAGTCAGCGGCAAGGAGGCTGTTAATAAGATAATTAACAAAAAGTATGATGTTATTTTTATGGACCATATGATGCCAGAAATGGACGGAGTGGAAACTACAAGGGTTATACGCCGTATGCTTGGGGAAAACGGGCAGGTGCCTATTATAGCGCTTACTGCAAATGCAGTTGATGGCACAAGGGAACTCTTTATCAATGAAGGCATGGACGACTTTGTAGCAAAGCCTATAGAATTAAGGATTATTACAGCAATACTGAAAAAGTGGCTTCCTAAAGAAAAGATTATAAAAGCCAGGAAAGAGGAAGGCAGCGGTAAAGGGGTTATAGATGAAAATACCAAAAAAGAACTTATGGCAACAGGGCTTGATGTGGATATGGCACTGAAACTTCTTGGAAGCTGGGAACTGTTCTGGTCTGTATTAAAGGAATATTACCGTGTTATAGATAAAAAATATGCCTTAATAAAAGAATACTGGCAGAACGGTAACTGGAAAGATTATACGGTCGAAGTACATGCACTGAAAAGCTCATCAAGGCAGATAGGCGCTAACGGGCTTGCACAGATGGCAGAACGCATGGAAGCTGCTGGCAAAGCAGGGGATGCAGGATTAATACATAAAACTACACCGGCAATGCTTAGTAAGTATATAGAATATAAGGATATACTAAAACCATATTTTGCAGAGAAAAGTACAGGACATGGAGGCAGGCAGGCGGATATAAAGAAACTTGGGGAGTTCTTTAAAAGAATGGAAGATGCACTTGAAAACCTTGATACAGACAGCATGGAGGAAGTTATAATTGATATGGATAAGTATTCATACAGCAGTAAACAGGAAGAATACTTTGAAAGGCTTAAAAATGCAGTTGAGGATATTGACACAGAACAATGTGGGGAAATCCTTGTTTTATGGAGGGAATGTGTGCAGGATAACTGAATAATTTCTATAATGTGTACTATTTGTTTTTATATTTCCTGCGGGGGAATGCTTATGCTGTAATAACAGCAGACATCCCCTGGCAGGAAATTTTTTTATTATACAACCAGTTTTAGAAAAAAACGTACTTATATGGTGAAAGCTGCTTTCATAAAAAATACAAGGAGGCTGGTATATGTGAAAGATGAAGAAATTATAAATTTATATTGGGAAAGGGATGAAAGGGCAGTTGCTGAAACATCGTTAAAGTATGGAAAACTTTGTAATTATATTGCCAATAACATCCTGTCAAATTATGAAGACAGTGAGGAATGTGTTAATGATACTTATTTTGCAGTATGGAACCTGATTCCTTCCAGACATCCGGACAGGTTCCGGGCATTTATAAGCAAGATTGCAAGAAACCTGGCTTTGAAAAGATATGAGTATATATCTGCTTCAAAACGTAACCCTGCCATGGTTACATCTTTAGAGGAATTAAGTGACTGTGTATCCGGGAAGGGAAGTGTAGAATCAGAGATTGAAAAGAAACATATAGAAGAAACAATTAATAAGTTCCTTTGGCAGCAGGACATTGAAAAAAGGAATATTTTCATACGCAGGTACTGGTATTTTGATTCTATAAGGGATATTTGCCAGTATACAGGTTTTGGGGAAAGCAAAGTAAAATCAATGTTATATGAGATGCGCCGTAAACTGAGGAGATATTTAGAAAGTGAGGGAATTGAAGTATGAATAAAAAACAGTTTTCAGAACATATCGGGAATATTGACGACAGGCTTGTAGAGCAGGCATGGGAAATACCAAATTATGCAAAAAAACACCATAAAGAAAGAACCAGGCGTTTTATTGCTGCTGCCGCAGTTTTTGTACTTATGGTATGCAGCTTTAGCGCAGGGGCATTTGTTTTTGCACATGAAACAGTAGTGGAAATACCAGTAAAACAGGAAATGGCGGTATTAGGGGAAACAGGCATTACATTAGTGCTGCCAGATACATGGAAAGGAAAGTATTTAATAGAAAAAAATGGAGAGAATTATATCTTCTTCAATAAACAGATACGGGAAGCAGCAGGCAGTGAAAAGGATGTATTGGACGGGGGCGTATTATTTTATATTGTCTGTTATGATGAAGCAATGACCCCGGAGCAGTTTGAACAAAATGGATATGGTTTTGTACAATATAAGTACCTGTTTTCAACCAGTGACAAAACATATGTACTCTGTTATGCAAGCGATGTGCAATGGGACCCGGACAATCCGGAACAGGAAGCTGCATACCAGAAGATGGAATCAGAAATAAAGGATATTAAGTTTATAGTTAATAATGTACTTGCAGGTTAAACTGCAAATCTGCTCTTGCACTATACTGCATTTCCGGTTACAATAAATCCTGTATTCAGATAATTCCAAATACTATATGGAGGAGTAACCATGGGCAGTGTGATAAAAGTTGTAGTTGATGCAATGGGCGGGGACAATGCACCAGAAGCGCCTGTAAAGGGGGCAGTTGAAGCAATAGGGGAAGTTTCTGGCCTGGATGTCATACTTACAGGACGGACAGATGATATAAACAGGGAACTTGGCAAATATACATATGATAAAGACAGGATAAGCATTGTACATGCAGATGATGTAATTGGGTTTGATGAGCCGCCGGTCATGGCTATCAGGAAAAAGAAAAATTCATCAGTTGTTGTAGGAATGAACCTTGTAAAACATGGTGATGCAGACGCATTTGTTTCAGCCGGCAGCACAGGGGCAATACTTGTAGGCGGGCAGTTTGTTGTAGGCAGGATAAAGGGTGTTGAACGTT
Source organism: uncultured Lachnospiraceae bacterium (assembly GCA_910577825.1). Taxonomy (GTDB): domain Bacteria; phylum Bacillota; class Clostridia; order Lachnospirales; family Lachnospiraceae; genus Butyribacter. The sequence continues at coordinate 55,650 of CAJTOK010000003.1, forward strand.
CACCACTTGCCCCGCTTATACCTACAGCAAAAGGCCCTGCACTGCTTATTGACTGTGGTGCAAATGTAGATGCAAGGGCTTCACACCTTGTACAGTTTGCCAAGATGGGTTCAATATATATGAAATATGTAGCAGGTGTAAAAAATCCAAGAGTGGCAATAGTAAATATTGGTGCAGAGGAAGAAAAGGGGAATATGCTGGTTAAAGAAACATATCCTTTATTAAAGGAATGTACAGATATTAATTTTACAGGAAGCATAGAAGCAAGGGATATACCAAAAGGGGATGCAGATGTTATAGTCTGTGAAGCATTTGTTGGAAATGTAATACTAAAGCTTTATGAAGGGCTTGCATCAACACTTATGGGAAAGGTAAAAGAAGGGCTTATGTCCACTTTAAGAAGCAAGATGGGCGCACTTCTTATAAAACCAGCACTTAAACAGACATTAAAGCAGTTTGATACATCAGAACAGGGCGGCGCACCACTTCTCGGGCTTAACGGGCTTGTTGTAAAGGCACATGGGAGTTCTGGCCCTTTGGAGATAAAACAGGCAATAAAACAATGCCTGCAGTTTGGTGAAGAAAAGATTAATGAAAAGATTAAAGAAAACCTGACTATAGAATAAGGTGGTGTGGCAATGGAATTAGAAAAGCTTCAGGCAATAATATCAGAGGTGCTGCAGACGGATGCGGCTAATATTTCTGCTGACCTGTCCTTTTATGATGACCTTGGGGCAGATTCACTTGAACTGTTCCAGATAGTTATGGGTGTGGAGAGTGAATTTGATATTGTACTGGACGAGGAAACTGTAAACAGCATAAACACAGTAGAGGATTTGTATAATTTTATTGTTGCAGGATAGGAGATTGTGCCAGATGAAACAGGATAAAATATTAGAATTTGAAAAAAAGGCTGGTTATAAATTCAGCCAGCCTGATTTGCTTGTTACTGCGCTTACACACAGTTCATATTCCAATGAAAACAGGCTTAAGAAATATGAGTGTAATGAAAGGCTGGAATTTCTTGGTGATGCTGTGCTTGAACTTGTTTCCAGTGAATATATATATAATGAAAACCCGGAAAAACCAGAAGGCGATTTAACAAAGACCAGGGCAAGCTATGTATGTGAGCCTACCCTTGCACTGTGTGCACGTGAACTTGGGCTTGGGGACTATATACAGCTTGGCAAGGGTGAAGACATAACAGGGGGACGTGAAAGGGATTCTATATTGTCTGATACGCTCGAAGCCACTATAGGTGCAGTGTACCTTGACGGTGGGTTTGAGCGCGCCAGAGAGTATATATATAAGCATATATTAAAGGATATAGAGAAGAAAAAGCTGTTCTACGACAGCAAAACCATATTGCAGGAAATTGTACAGGGGGACCATCTGGCACTTGAATATGAGCTGCTGGATGAAGAAGGGCCTGACCACAACAAATCATTTACAGTATCTGTAAATATAAACGGCAAAAGGGTTGCAGAGGCTACAGACAGGACAAAGAAAAAGGCAGAGCAGTCTGCTGCATACCAGGCAATTTTAAAACTTGGCACAGGGAAGGACAGGGGATAGCAGATGTATTTAAAAAGTCTTGAAGTACACGGTTTTAAATCATTTGCCAATAAGCTTGTTTTTGAATTCCATGATGGCATTACTGCTATTGTAGGGCCTAATGGCAGCGGCAAAAGCAATGTTGCAGATGCTGTAAGGTGGGTTTTAGGTGAACAGAGCGCTAAGCAGCTGCGTGGCGCTAAAATGGAAGATGTTATTTTTGCGGGTACACAGATGCGCAAGCCATTAGGTTTTGCATATGTGGCAATAACTATAAACAATGAAGACCATAAACTTGATGTGCCGTATGAAGAAGTAAAGATTGCAAGGCGTGTATACCGTTCAGGTGAGAGTGAATATCTTTTAAACGGGGCATCATGCAGGCTTAAAGATGTACAGGAACTTCTTTTTGATACGGGCATAGGCAAGGAAGGATATTCCATTATCGGGCAGGGACAGATTGATAAAATACTTAGTGGCAAGCCTGATGAGCGCAGGGAACTTTTTGATGAAGCAGCAGGAATTGTAAAATATAAGAAGCGCAAGGCGGCAGCAGAGAAGAACCTTGAAGAAGAAAAACAGAACCTTGTGCGTATTGAAGATGTGCTTGCAGAACTTGGGAGGCAGGCAGGCCCTCTTGAAAGGCAGGCAGAAAAAGCAAGGGAATATTTAAAGTACAGGGATGAGCTTAAAAACCTTGATGTCAATATGTTTCTTATGGAATATGACAGGACTGGCAAAGAAATTGCAGAAGCAGACAAGAAAATAGAAATTGCAGAAGGTGACATGGAAAAGGCAGAGGCAAGCCTTGAAGAAAGCAGGCAGCAGTACAAAGAGCTTGAGGAGGGTTTAAATAATTTAAACAGCAGTATTGAAGAAGACACAGAAAACCTTTCTGCACAGAAATTCCAGTACAATAATTATGAAAATAATATAAAAGTTTTAAATGAACAGATAAATACCATATACCAGAATGAACAGCATTTTAAACACCAGATACAGAACTTTAATGAGCGTAAAACTGCCTTTGAAAATGAACTGGAAGATTATAATTCCCAGTCTGTTAGTAATATGGAAGAACTTGGAAAGCTTGAAACCTCAAAAAAGGAAAATGAAGCAAAGCTTAAAGAAGTTCTGGAAAAGATAAAAGAAGGCGGGCAGGAAATCCAGAAGTGCCGTGAAAACCTGATGGAGGCATTTAATGAAAACTCTGGCATAAAATCAGAAGAGAACAGGTTAAAAACACTTCTTGAACAGAATAATATTAAAAAGGCTGAATTTACACAAAGAGTTATAAAGAACAAGTCGGATGCTGCTGTTTTTAATGGGATTATGGAAAAAGGGCAGGCTGTCCTTAATGATGTTTCAGAAAAAATTGCCGCAAAAAAGGCTTTAAGTGAAGAATTTGCACAGACAGCTGCAAAGTTAAACGGGGACAGCAAAAAACTGGAAAGTGAATACAGAAAAGTACAACAGCAGTTCCATATTGAAAATTCCCGCCTGGATTCCCTTAAAAACATGGCAGAAAGATATGAGGGGTTCGGGCAGAGCATAAGGCGTGTAATGGAGCAGAAGAAAAAGCACAGCGGCATAATAGGCGTTGTAGCTGATATCCTGCATGTGGAGAAAGAATTTGAAACTGCTGTTGAAACTGCGCTTGGGGGCAGTATACAAAATATTGTTACAGATAATGCACAGACTGCAAAAGATATGATACAGTACCTTAAAAAGAATAAATACGGGCGTGCCACATTCCTCCCGCTTACTAATATACGTCCCGGGCAGAACATGCTTCCTGGGGACATTATGGGACAGAAAGGCGTTATAGGGATTGCAGCCTCACTTGTCCATGCAGATGCACAGTTTAGCGGTCTTGTAAAATACCTGCTTGGAAGGCATATAGTTGTTGATAATATTGACAATGCCATAGCACTTGCAGATAAATATAACCATACTATAAGGATAGTTACTAAAGAAGGCGATTTATTAAACCCTGGCGGTACAATGTCTGGCGGTGCATTTAAAAACAATAATAACCTTCTTGGACGCCGCCGTGAGATGGAGGATTTGGAAGAAACAACAAAAGGGCTTAAGGACAGGCTTGTAAAAATATCTGCCAGCCTTAAAGATATAGAAATTAAAAGGGCAGAAGTTTCAGAAAAAGAAGCTGGTAATGAAAAGGCAATACAGGAACTTATATTGCAGCAGAACACAGCAAAAATTAATTATAACAGGGCTTTAAGCGATTTTAAGGCAAATGAAGAGAAGCTTGCACATATCCATCTTGAAGCAAAGGAAACTGAACTTAAAAATACTGAACTTAAAAATGCCCTTGATGCAGTTAATTTAAAACTTTCTGGAAATAATGAAAAAAGCAGGTTATATGAAGATAAAATTTCTGCCCTGAATACACAGCTTGAAGAATGGCGTAATGAAGAAAGCCGTATTTCCCAGGCAAATTCAAACCTTATGGCAGGGATTGCCTCACTTGAAGGCAGGCGCAGTTTTATTGCTGAGAATATAAGCCGTATAACACAGGAAATAAAGGAAATGGAAAACGGCATTAGTGAAGCCATATTAAACAGCAGCAATACAAGCAGGCTTGTGGAAGACAAGAAACAGGAAATAGAAGAAGTATTAAAAAACATAGAAGATATAAAGCTTGGAATAGAAGGGCTTACAGAGGGGCTTGAAAGAAAAAAGGCAAAGCGCATGGAAATGTCTGTAAAAAATAAAGAATGCCTTAAAAGGCGTGAAGAACTGGCAGAACTTGCAGCAGAACTGGATAAAGAGTGTTTCCGCCTTAATAACCAGAGGGACAAGCTTAATGACAGGATTAATTCTTATACAGAATATATGTGGGAGCAGTATGAACTTACATACCATGGTGCTAAAGCTTTGGAAACATCAAATACACTAAGCCCCCTGGATATGAAGAACCGTATAGAAGAACTTAAAGGGATGATTAAGTCACTTGGTGATGTTAATGTCAATGCAGTAGAACAGTACAATGAACTTATGGAGAGATATGAACTCCTTACAGGGCAGCACGCTGACCTTACAGAAGCCGCAGAAATCCTTGCTGGTGTAATAGAAGAACTTGATACAGAGATGCGCAGGCAGTTTGAAATGCAGTTTGCAGAGATAAGCAGCCGTTTTAACAATGTATTTAAGGAATTATTTGGCGGCGGAAGGGGAACTATTGAACTTGTAGAAGGTGAGGACATACTTCTTGCAGGAATTAATATAATAGCACAGCCGCCAGGCAAGAAACTGCAGAATATGATGCAGCTTTCAGGCGGGGAGAAGGCACTTTCTGCGATTGCACTTCTTTTTGCAATACAAAGCCTTAAACCTTCGCCATTCTGCCTTTTAGATGAAATAGAAGCGGCACTTGATGATTCTAATGTTGGAAGGTATGCCCAGTACCTGCATAAACTTACTAAAGACACACAGTTTATTGTAATTACACACCGCAGGGGCACAATGGATGCTGCTGATATATTATATGGAATAACAATGCAGGAAAAAGGCGTGTCTACACTTGTATCTGTAAATCTACTGGAAGAAAAGGAATAGTATTTTATATATATTTTTATTTTATAGTATTTTATTTTGTAGAAAGGCATGGTTTTAGGATTATGAAAGAAAAAAAAGGATTTTTTAGCAGGTTAAAGGAGGGGCTGGCAAAGACACGTGATAATCTTGTAGCTGGCATTGATTCAATTTTCAAGGGGTTTTCTGAAATTGATGAAGATTTCTATGAGGAACTGGAAGAAGTCCTTATTATGGCAGATATAGGTGTTGCCACCACTGAGAAAATTATTGAAAATTTAAGGCAGAAAGTTAAAGAACAGAAAATAAAGGAAATAGAAGTATGCCGCCAGCTTCTTGTGGATTCAATAAAAGAACAGATGCGTGTTGATGAAAATGCCTATGACTTTGAAAAAGAAGTTTCAGTTGTTATGCTTATAGGAGTAAATGGCGTTGGGAAAACTACATCTGTAGGCAAGCTGGCAGGCCAGTTTAAAAACAATGGCAAAAAAGTTGTACTTGCTGCTGCTGACACATTCAGGGCAGCAGCTATTGGGCAGCTGGCAGAATGGGCTGGCAGGGCAGGCGTTGAAATAATATCAGGACAGGAGGGCGGCGACCCGGCCTCTGTTGTATTTGATGCAGTAAACGCCGCCAAAGCAAGGAATGCAGATGTACTTATATGCGATACCGCAGGAAGGCTTCATAATAAGAAGAACTTAATGGAAGAACTTAGGAAAATTAACCGCATAATTGACAGGGAATTTCCAGATGCACACAGGGAAACACTTGTTGTACTGGACGGCACAACAGGACAGAATGCACTTGCACAGGCAAAACAGTTTAACGAAGTGGCAGACATAACAGGCATAATCCTTACCAAACTTGACGGGACAGCCAAAGGCGGGATTGCCATTGCAATACAGTCTGAAATGAACATACCTGTAAAATATATAGGAATCGGTGAAAAAATTGATGACCTCCAGAAATTCGATGCAGATTCATTTGTAGATGCACTATTTTCAGTACAAAAGAGAGGGGCAGGGGAAAAAGCAATATGAAAATAGTATTTTGGAACACATGTAAAAATACCATGATAAATCCATATATCAGGGATATTATAATTGATAATAAAGTGGATATTGCCATATTGGCAGAATACCATGCAGATATCAGTAATCTCAAAGATATGTTATATTTATGAAATAGAAACAAAACAGGAATTTGAAGATGTGGTGGTACGTATTATAAATACTAAAAAAATAAGAAAGATAATACAAGATTTAATTAATATACCTGGAAAGGGATTAAAGAAATATACCCAGACAACAACTGCTGGAAAGGCTGATATTTAATATACCAGAAAATAAACCAGATGATGGAATACATTTTTACAGAACATCAGTTAGTTTTGTCTTCATATATTGTGGAAGAATTAAAGGATGTTACTAGAAGAAAATTTGCTGGTAAGTCTAACGCCATAGATATATTACTTGCTAAGATGGATTATGAGTATGTGTATACACCAGATACGTTGGATGAAACATTATTTAAAATCAGGGATGTGAAGGATTATCCAGTTCTTTATACAGCAATACTGGAAGATGTAGATATTCTTATAACTGGAGACAATGATTTTAGTGATGTAGATATTGAAAAGCCAGAGATTCTGACACCAGCAGAGTTTATGGAGAGGTATGTAAAAATTTAAGCTAGATTTTTAAGTTTCCTATAAAGAATGGGGAAACTCAAATTTACGTCTTTTTTTTAAATATTATAAAATTTATAAAAGAGGATTTTGATTATGAAATTATATCATGGCAGCAACACAGGTGGTATAAAAATATTAGAACCAAGGCTGGCAGACCATGACCGTCCATATGTATATATGGCAACTATTGATGTAATAACTGCATTTTATCTGTGTAATGCTGTTGAAAGGCCATATTACTGGTTTCCTTATGGTTTTGAAAATAATAGCCCTGTGCCAGTATACCATGAATTATATCCAGATGCTTTAAAAGAAGTATCTGAAGGTGTAAGTGGTTATATATATGAAGCTGGTACAGAAGAAAGCCAGATTATACCATTTAAAAATATTCCATGTGCAAGGCTGGCAACAAAACCTGTTAAAGTAAAGAAATATACCAGGATAGATAATGACTATAATCTGTTTATGGATTATACCAGGCAGGGAAAGATGAAGATTGGTTATTTTAAAGATAAAACACCAGAACAGTTACAGTGGTGGCATTCAAGTATTATAAATTATTTAGAGGAAAAAAATATGGCAAGTATCCCAGATTGTCCATATGCACGTTTTGTAAAGAAAAAGTTTCCAGAAGTATGGGAAAGATATATTAAAAGTAAATATAAAGAAAACAGCCGCCTATAAGGGATAGTTAAATACAATGCTTCTCTTAACCTGCCAAAGTACAAGGGCGGCTTTTAAATTATATAGCTCTGGCAGGTTCAAAATTTTTCCAGCCGGCAGCCGCTTGCGCTTGAACGTCACACGCAATGGTGCATAAAATCTGTGAAAAACCAGATTTAAGCACCAGCGGCTCCGTACACTGCCTTTTGGAAAAATCTTTGAAACCTGCCAGAAAATCTACAAAACTGTATTGCACCTGTTGGTACTTAAACCCTGTTTTCCAAGGTTTTATGTATTTATATCTTAAAATAAAGTCATACTATTCTAAATTTTTTTCTGGATAGACAATATCTAAAAAACGTGGTAAGGTATATAAGATAGACAATTTAAGAATATTTTAAGAAAGGAAGATAGATAAATGTCAGGACATTCAAAATTTGCAAATATAAAGCATAAGAAAGAGAAAAATGATGCTAAAAAGGGTAAAATTTTTACTATTATAGGAAGGGAAATAGCAGTTGCAGTTAAAGAGGGCGGTGCTGACCCTGAGAATAACAGCAGGCTGCGTGATGTTATTGCCAAGGCAAAAGCAAATAATATGCCAAATGATACCATTGAGCGTGGTATTAAAAAAGCTGCTGGTGATGCTGGCAATGTTAATTATGAATCGGTTACATATGAAGGATACGGGCCGGGCGGGACAGCCATTATAGTTAAAGCCCTTACAGATAATAAGAACCGTACAGCAGGCAATGTCCGTAATGCTTTTACAAAGGGAAGCGGAAGTGTAGGTACACAGGGCTGTGTATCATATATGTTTGATGAAAAAGGACAGATTATAATCTCAAAGGAAGAAATGGACGATAATAATATAAAGATGGAAGCAGATGATATAATGATGCTTGCACTTGATGCCGGGGCAGAGGACTTTTCAGAAGAAGAAGATTCCTATGAAATAATTACATCCCCTGGTGATTTCAGTGCTGTGCGTGAAGCCCTTGAGGCACAAAAACTTCCAATGGCAAGTGCAGAGGTTACAATGATACCCCAGAATTATGTTACACTGGCAGATGAAAATGATATCAGGCAGTTACAGCGTACACTGGATTTACTTGATGAAGATGACGATGTACAGGATGTGTACCATAACTGGGACGAATAGCATATAGTAAAACAAGGTATATTAACCATACATTGTAATAAAAATTTAATAATTAATATACATCAGGACATTATATTGCCATTTTTTATCAGTATATTTATATAAATTGGTACGGGTATGTGTGGAACTGGTTGTATAATATGTATATAGTTTTAATATATGCGCCGGATTTAATATTATATGGGCAAAACTGGTTTTGCAAAAGCAGTATAGTATGGAGGTTGGAATATGAAGAGAATTGCGAGGAATAATAAGAAATGGAAATGGATGGTGCTGTTAACATCTGTATTTTTAATTGCTTTTATGGCAATGCACTCGTTCAAAAATAAAGATGATACACATGCAGCAGAAGAAGTGTATTTACAAAATAGTGATGGCCAGAAACTTGATGGTACTTATACAATGAGAAGGCATAGTGATGAGTTTAGCTTTGCCCCTGCAGGACATGGTGTTACATATATAGAGGCAGACCTTACTAATAATAAGGTTTTAAAATTAGCAAATAGTAATGGTGTTACAGATGGTGGACAACATTTTAAGGGAGCAGCAGAGTCTTTGAAAATAGAAGCACAGGAGCCAGGTGAGGTAGCATTGAATATAGTTGCATATACAGCTGCAGGAGGTAAAGAAAGATATAGGGAAACTATTAATATTACAGTAGCTTCCTCTATTAATGAATATTTAAATGATAATGCTGAAGGCGCATCTATTACAAAAATATTTGTTGAAGATGAAAGGCGTGCAATTATATTAGATTATGGAGCTACACTTCCTTTTGGTAAGAATGCAGCAGACCCAGTGGAACAGAAATACCTGAACCTGACTTTTGGTAATGCCTCCCAAGACATCACAGGTACTACAAGTGGTGCAATAGTAGCAGCAGACTGGATGTCAGGAAATGAAGATATTATTGAAGTTGACAAAATGATGACTGGAAAAGGCGGTGATAATACTGTACGAGGAGGTATAAGGGCAGTTGGTGCAGGGCATACTACATTGTCAGTCAGCTGGCGTGATGAAACTATTACAAGACAGGATACAATAGATGTTTATGTAAGACCTAAAATTACAGATGGTGACAGGGATATTGGAACAAATTCATCTGGGGTAGATGATGGGGCTGGAACAGGTTCAACAGATTCTCTCCACGAAGCGCAAAATGGTGATATTATAGGTGTATCAGTAAAATTTGAACATAACCAGCTGGATGCTATATCGGATAAGATTGTATGGGTAATTGCAAAGAAAGAAGGCACAAAAACATATCTTGTAAGGGATTCTCTTGGAAATTTTACAGATGATTTTAAAGATGAAGCCAATCTTGTATGGATGCCATCAATAAATAGTTACAAGCTTAATGCTAAAGCGGGTACATATTCTGTACTTTTCTATGTAGCAGGTACATATAAAAGTTTTGAAGATGCACGTGCAACTACACCAGGATGTCCGCCTGTAGCTATTAAGAATGGCGTATATGTATTTAGTAATTATAAAAGTATGACAATATCCTTAAATGTTGGTGGTACATACAGTCTTCCAGATGGGTTTAATATAACAGCGGATACATTTATGAACTGTTTTAATCCTGTGCCACGTGTAGTTGAAAATTCATCTGGAACAGAAGATGGTGATGAAACAGACCCATCAACGGGGGGGTCTATATCAGCGGGTAACAGTTATAACTATATTTCAATGTCCAGTGACAGAACTACCATTACAGCAACAAGGGTCGGAACAGCATATATTGATGTTACAGCAACTAGGAATATTTTAGAAACAGGATTAAGGGAGATAAAGGAAGGGCAAAGGGTTATCATAACAATTAATATAACAGATACTTTTTCACTTAATATTTCCCAGATGCGTATGTCGGTAGGGGAAGAACAGCAGTTATATGGTGTTCTTGCTTCTGGTACAGAGAATGATGATGCAGAATATGAATGGGTATCACCAGATGACCCTAATGGAAGTTATGTAAAGATTTCACCACAGGGGCGTTATGCAACTGTAAAGGCTGTAAAAACTACACCATCCGGGGGGCATGTAACAGTTACACTTAGGAGGACTACGCCAGACGGAATAACCCTTACAGCTTCCTGCCAGATTATTATTGATATAACGACTTCAGGTTTCCATATAGTGCCTTCCAAGCTTACTATGGAATCTGGTGATGTCCAGACTATTACAACTGACCTTAAAGGTTCATACAGGCTGACATGGATTTCTTCAGATACGAATGTTGTTACTGTAGTAGATTCATCAGCTGCTACACCTGCTGCACAGGTTACAGCACGTAAGCCTGGCACAGCAGTTATTACAGCAGTTAATGCTGCCAATAATGTATACTCTACATGTATTATTACTGTACAGCAGCTTGTTACAGGCCTTGATATAGGCATAGCAGGCAAAAAGTATACTACATATGATACAACACTTGAAGAAGGTTTTGTATTTATGGAAGCTTTATACCAGCCAAGTAATGCTACTGAAAAGGATTTTAAGTGGGATTCGTCTGACAAGACAGTTGCTACTGTAGATGAAACTGGTAAGGTTACTCTTTTAAAAGAAGGTACTACTTATATTTCCGTTGCAAGCAGCAAGTATACAGCATTTTGTATATTAAATATAGTGACAACACCGCCTACACCGATATCTACAATTACAACTGAGCCAAAAGAACTTAATATGGTTAAGGGTGACACAAGTATTATAAAAGCTACATATGTTCCTATAGATGCTACTGACCCTACACTTATATGGACTTCTCTGGATGAAAAGGTTGCCAAGGTTGATAATACAGGAAAGGTTACAGCGGCCGGGGTTGGTGCAACTTATATTAATATTGAGGCATCACTTGCAGATTCAAATGGCAATAAAGCGAAGGCATTAGTTAAGGTTACTGTAAGGGATAAGCTTACATCTATAGAGTTTGAAGCAAAGACTACATATGTCAGCATAGGAAGTTCAAAGCAGCTTAATGTTATTTTTAAGCCTGATAAGGATGTGAATAAAAAACTTACATTTTCTTCATCAGATGATTCGATATTTAAAGTTACACCTGGCAAGGAAGAGGGCACATGTATTATACAGGGTATTGCTGCAGGGCAGGCAGTGCTTTCATGTGTGTCTGAGGAGTTAGGGCAGGCAGGTGTAAAGACATGTATGGTATATGTTACAGAAGCAGATGTAGCGGCTAAGGATTTTATAATAACGCCGGCTGCTGAAACTGTTTATATTGGCCAGACTTTACAGATGGTTAAGACATTTACACCAGAGAATGCTACTAACCAGAATGTAACATGGAATTCTTCGGATTCAGGTATTGCAAGTGTTACTTCACTTGGCCTTGTAAGGGGTGTAAAGGAAGGAAAGGTTACTGTTTCTGCTGTATATACAGATACTGCAAACAAAGTGCCTATAATCAGGACCAGTACGATTGAAGTAAAGCCTGTTCCAATAAATGTTACAGATTTTGATGTTACGCCTGATACACAGAATATAAAGGTTGGTGAAACTTTTTCACTGACTCCTGTATTTACACCAAATAACGCATCTAATAAGAATGTTGATTACCAGTCACTTGATGAAGGTGTTGTTACTGTTAGTGAAAAAGGCCAGGTTACAGGTGTTGGTGCTGGTGATGCAATAATACAGTGCCAGGCTGAGGACGGCGGTTTTATTGCAACATGTATGGTACATGTTGAAAATGCCATTGAATTTTCATTATCACCTGCAACAAGAGAAATAGCGGTAGGCAGGAGTTTTAAGCTTAAAAAAGTGACAAATCCTGAAAATGCTAAGAAAACAGCTGAATGGTCTACTTCTAATTCATCTATTGCAAGGGTAGATGCTTCAGGAAAGGTTACAGGCAGAAGGATTGGTTCATGTACAATTACATGCAGGCTTACAAAGTATAACCAGAGTGCAAGGTGCAAGGTAAAAGTTGCAAAGCTTAAAAGTAAAGTAACTATAGATAAGAAAAATATAAGGCTTGGCGTAGGGCAGACATACAGGCTTAAAAAGACTGTAACGTCAAATGATACTTCACTTCCAGAAGTAACATGGAAGTCTGCTAATAAGAAGGTTGCTAAAGTAAGCAGTGGCGGAAAGATTACTGGCAAGAAAGAAGGGCTTACTAAAATTACAGTTACAACAAATGATTCTGTACGCGCAAAGGCAACATGTAAGGTAAGGGTAATACAGAGGGTATCAGGTATAAGCCTTAATTCTGATTATATGGTTTGCTATGTAGGAAGAAGCAAAAAACTTAAAGCTAAGTATAAACCATCTAATGCAACTATTAAAAAGGTTAAATGGACCAGTGGTGACGAGAATATAGCAAGGGTTACCGGCTCAGGCAAGGTAAGGGGAATAGCAGAAGGCAATACTTATATTACCGCAACAACTACAGATGGCAGTAATAAAAGGGCAAGATGTTTTGTAAAGGTACTTGACGAAGTTCCTGTTACAAGCATAGTAGTTGCACAGACTGAACTTACATTGCAGAGAGGTGACAGCAGGAACCTTACATATAAGGTGCTTCCAGATAATACATCAGACAGCCTTGAATTTGCTTCAGATAATGAAAGGGTTGCAAAAGTTAATAAGAAGGGAAGGGTAACAGCAGTAGGGACTGGTGATGCCACTATTACAATCCTTGCAACAAGCGGAGCTTCATCAACTGTTGATGTAAATGTAGTTGCACTTAATAAGACAGACCTTGTTATGAGGCAGTATGATTCAGAATCCCTTACGGTATTTGGTACTGCGGATACAGTTACATGGTATACTTCAAATGCAAGGGTTGCTACGGTAGATAATGGCAGGATTGTGGGAAGGTCTGAGGGCATAACATATGTATATGCTTATGTAAACGGATGCAAGTTAAGCTGCAGGGTTACAATAACATCTGTAAATTCGTAAGAAGGAGGCAGAAAACTTGCTTTTAAATTTACATGTTAAGAACCTTGCTATAATTGATGAAATTGAGGTTGACTTTTCGGACGGGATGAATGTCCTGACGGGTGAAACCGGTGCAGGAAAGTCGGTAATAATTGGCTCTATTAATATGGCAATAGGGGGTAAAGCCCCCAAAGACGTTATCAGGAAAGGTGCAGGTTTTGCACTGGCAGAGCTGTTATTTTCTGTAGATACAAAAGAACAGAAACAATATCTTGAGAAACATGGAATTACAACAGAGAATGATGAAGTCCTGGTTTCCCGTAAGTTTACAAAGGGAAGGGGGATTAACAGGATTAATGGTGAAAGTGTACCTGTATCGGTACTTAAACAGGCAACGGCTGTACTTATTGATGTCCACGGGCAGAATGAGCAGCAGTCGCTGCTGTATAAAGCAAAGCATATGGAAATAGTGGACAGGTATGCCAAAGAAGAAATGGCTGGCATTGATGTAAAGTATGCAGAAGTTTACAGCAGTTATAAGAAGCTTATAGAACAGAGGGATGCTGAAAATATCCCGGAGGAAGAAAGACTCCGTGAAATTTCTTTTATGGAGTATGAGCTTGAGGAAATAGAAAATGCAGCACTTGTGCATGGTGAGGAAGAAAGCCTGGAGGAAAGGTACAGGAAGCTGTCAAATGCCAGTTCAGTTATAAACGGGCTGGGTGAGATTTATTCACTGACAGGCTCTAATGCCAATGATACAATATCTGAAAAACTTGCATATTCACTTAGAATAATAGGAAGGCTTTGTGAATATGATGATAATATAAACCAGTTTGCAGAACAGCTTTCAGAAATTGACAGCCTTGTATCTGATTTTAACAGGGATATAACAAGTTATATGGAAGATATGGAAACAGATACCGGGGAACTTGGGCAGACAGAACAGCGTCTTGACTTAGTCAGGAAGATTAAGGCAAGGTTTGGTGCTACAACATCACTTGTTAATGAATATGCAGACAGGCTTCGGGAGAAATTAGGCCGTTACAGGGAGTATGAATCATATAAGGCAGGGCTTGAAGAAAAGATAAAGAAAAAAGAAGAAGAACTGGGAAGGCTTTCTTCCCAGATGTCTGCTGTACGTAAGAAGTGTGCAAAGATACTTGAAAAAGAAATAACAGAAGCGCTTGCTGACCTTAATTTCCTGCAGGTACAGTTTTCTATAGATATACGCCAGTTAAATGAATATACGGCAAATGGCACTGATGAAATAGAGTTTATGCTTTCTGCCAATCCAGGCGAGGATTTAAAGCCTATTGGAATGGCAGCATCAGGCGGTGAACTTTCAAGGATAATGCTTGCAGTTAAAGCGGTGCTTGCAGAGCATGACGAAACCAGCACACTTATATTTGATGAAATAGATACGGGGATAAGTGGCAGGACGGCACAGAAAGTTGCTGAAAAGATGGCGCTTATAGCAGGCAGGCATCAGGTAATATGTATATCACACCTTGCACAGATAGCAGCAATGGCAGATGCACATTATCTTATAGAAAAGACAAGCGGCCCGTCGCATACAAGTACACAGATACGCCTGTTAAATGGGCAGGAAGAAGTAAATGAGCTTGCAAGGATACTTGGAGGGGCCAGGATAACCGAATCTGTTATAAAAAGCGCCAAAGAGATGAAGGAACTTGCAGCAAATCTTAAAAAAAATTTGTAGATTCAGGACATACTTCTAAAGAAATGCGAATATAAAAGGTACAACTGGTACATTATAATTATGTATGGCTGTACCTTTTTATATTATAGGGGAATTTTAAAATATATTTCTGACAGGAGTATGGAATATGGACAAAAATTTAACCAGCAGTGATTTGAGAAGAAAATACAGGGTCTTTCTTGCTATTGCATTATGTGTAAATATATTTGCGGCAGCAGCATATTATATCTGGTATATAGACAGAAAAGTACCTGACAGCATTATGCTTGTGGAGAACAGGGAAGAAAGCCTGGAATTTAATGTACCACTTGAAGGGGAGATTGACGGCGCAGTCGATGTAATCAGTATAAAAAATACAAATAGTGCACATGACGGCAATATACATTTTAACCTGAACCAGACTGTCAGGATGCAGGCGAATAATACAGGGAGTTATAAAGCTAAGTTAAAGCTGTTCGGCCTGTTCCATTATAAAAATATACAGATAGATGTTATTAAGGAACAGAAAGTCATGCCGTCGGGCAGTGCCGTCGGGCTTTATATTAATTCAGATGGTGTAATGGTGCTTGGCACATCTGAGGTTACAGGAAAGGATGGTTTTACTTATGAACCGGCTGCCAATATATTGAGGGCAGGCGATTATATTTACAAGGTAAACAACAGGAAAGTTGAGAATATAGAAGATGTGGCAGAGGCGGTACAGGATAATGGCGGCGGCAGGGTGACAATATATCTTAGAAGAAATAATAATAATATAAAGGTCAAAGTTGATACAGTTCTTGCAGGTGATGGCGAATATAAAATAGGTGCATGGCTGCGTGAAGATACAGAAGGAATCGGGACTTTAACATATGTTACAGAAGATAATAATTATGCAGCACTGGGGCACGGTATAACAGATATAGATACAGGGATTCTTATTGATATAAAGAATGGTGGTGTATACCCTGCCAAAATCAGCCAGGTAATACGTGGGGAGGCAGGTTCACCAGGGGAGGTGCTTGGCTCAGTAAAACTTGGCGGCACAAACCGCCTGGGCACAATTAATAATAATACAAATTATGGTATATCGGGGGAATTATTTGACAATAATTATCTATATAACAGCAGCAAAGCACTTCCCGTTGCAATGAAGCAGGAGGTGGATAAAGGCAAGGCAACAGTAAGATGCCAGCTTGGGGAAGAAGTAGAGGATTATGAAGTTGAGATTGAGAAAATAAACATTAATTCCAAAGAAAATAAAGGAATGGTAATAAAAGTTACAGATAAAAGGCTTCTAAGCAAAGCAGGAGGGATTGTGCAGGGAATGAGCGGTTCGCCAGTTATGCAGAATAATAAAATAATTGGTGCTGTAACGCATGTATTTGTCAACGACCCGTCAAGGGGATATGGAATATTTATAGAAGATATGCTTTCTGAATGAAACAGCCGCTTTAAAACTGCTGTCATATCCTGGATGTATATATTGTAACAATTTGTCATAAACACAGAAAGAATGGTGTTTGCTGCAAATGTTTTAAAACTTCCGTCGAAAAGTAACATTTTTTTAGTGTTGCGGCAATATATTTATATATATATGATTTTATTATAACCCCATATAAAGAGAAAGGATATGCCTTTAGGCAGGAAGGGAAATGTGATGCAGAACGTCAAAGTGTTATTAGTTGATGATAACAAAAGAATTGTTAATTTACTTAAAGAAGCCCTTACTAAAGAACCTGATATGGAGGTTGCCGGGACTGCAGCAGACGGCGAAGAAGCACTTAAATTAATAGAACTATATAAACCTGATGTGGTTTTACTGGATTTAATTATGCCGAAAATAGACGGTCTTGGTGTTATGGAAAAATTAAGAAACAATACAGGATATACGCCTAAAATTATAGTAGTTTCGGCAGTAAGCCAGGAAAGCGTTACTGAAAATGCGTTTGAACTTGGCGCAGCATACTATATATTAAAGCCTTTTGATACACGTATGGTTGTAAACAGAACAAGGGCAGTAGCCCTGTATGATGAAAAGGACAACCGGGTTATAAATACGGTTTTTACAAATAAACAGCATATAAAGAAAATAAGCAACCTTGAATCAGATGTAACAAATATAATACATGAAATCGGTGTTCCAGCACATATTAAGGGATACCAGTATTTAAGGGATGCAATAATTATGTCCGTAAATGATAATGAGATTTTAGGTTCAATAACCAAGCGTCTTTACCCTGCCATTGCCAAAAGCCATAAAACTACTTCAAGCCGTGTGGAAAGGGCTATAAGACATGCAATAGAGGTTGCATGGAGCCGTGGCAAGATGGATACAATAGAAGAGCTTTTTGGATATACAGTCAATTCAGGCAAAGGAAAGCCTACAAATTCAGAGTTTGTGGCACTTATTGCAGATAAAATACGTTTAGAATATAAAATGAGGGCATAAGAAATTCAATTTCATTAAAAAAAGCTTTTCAGTATCAGATATTTGGAGTATAATAGATACATGACCTGAATAGAAGGAGGTATTTTCGATGAAAAAAGTATTATTTGTGGCATCAGAAAGTGTTCCATTTATTAAAACTGGAGGACTTGCTGATGTAGCAGGCTCTTTACCCAAATATTTTGATAAAGAAGAGTTTGATGTAAGGGTTATGATTCCAAAGTACGCTTGTATTCCAGATGAATGGAAGCAGAAGATGCAGTACAATACACATTTTTATATTGACCTTGCATGGCGTAAACAGTACGTAGGGATTCTTGAAACGGAATACGAAGGGATTACATTCTATTTTATTGACAATGAATTCTATTTTGCAGGGGATAAGCCTTATGGTTATATACATGAGGACATTGAAAAGTTTGCATTTTTCTGCAAAGCGTCATTATCTGCACTGCCAAGTTTAGACTTCCGGCCAGACATAATACATTGCCACGACTGGCAGACAGGGCTTATACCTGTATACCTGCACGATATGTTTATGGAGAATGATTTCTACCATGGCATTAAAACAATAATGACTATACATAACCTTAAATTCCAGGGAATATGGGATTTGAAAAAAGTTAAGGATATCACAGGCCTTAACCAGTCATTTTTTGCAGCAGATAAGCTGGAGGCATATGGTGATGCCAACTATCTTAAAGGCGGCATAGTTTATGCAGATATGGTAACTACAGTAAGTGAATCATACGCAGAAGAAATTAAAATGCCATTCTATGGTGAGAAGCTTGACGGCCTTATGCGTGCACGCAGCAACTGCCTTACAGGAATTGTCAATGGACTTGATTACAATGAGTGGAATCCTGATACAGACCCTTTTATTTACACCAATTACAATGCAAAGACTTTCCGCAAGGAGAAAATCAAGAATAAGAGGGGGCTGCAGAAAGAACTCGGGCTTGCACAGGATGACAGGAAATTTATGGTAGGCATTATATCAAGGCTTACTGACCAGAAAGGGCTGGACCTTGTCGACTATGTTATAGAGGAGATATGTGCTGAAGATGTACAGCTTGTAGTCCTTGGTACAGGTGAAGAGAAGTATGAGCACCTGTTCAGGCATTTTGAATGGAAATACCATGACAGGGTATCTGCTAACATTTACTATTCAAACGAACGTTCGCATAAAATATATGCAGCATGTGACGCATTCCTTATGCCATCACTCTTTGAACCATGTGGTTTAAGCCAGCTTATGAGCCTCAGATATGGTACAATACCTATTGTAAGGGAAACTGGCGGGCTTAAAGATACAGTAGAACCATATAATGAATATGAAGGAACAGGGACAGGTTTCTCATTTGCCAATTACAACGCACATGAGATGCTTAATACTATAAATTATGCAAAAGATGTCTATTATAACAGGAAGCGTGAGTGGAATAAAATGATAGACAGGGCAATGGCAGTAGACTTCTCATGGAATAATTCAGCTAAGAAATACGCTGATTTATACAGAGGTTTATAAAACTGGCTGCTTTGTTATTAAAGCCATGCGGTCTTTACAGGCTGCATGGTTTTTAGGATTACAAAAATGGAGAAAACCAGATTTAAACTTATTGACAAAAAATTTATTATACTGTATACTTTAACACATTGTAAGAAACAAGTCTGCTGGAATAGCTCAGCTGGCAGAGCACTTCACTCGTAATGAAGGGGCCGTGGGTTCAAATCCCATTTCCAGCTTATAATATTTAAAAACTTTATTGAAAGCTTTAATGGCTTTGGGACTACTAAGTTCCAGGGCTTTTTGTGTATTAACAGGCTAATGGAACTTAGAAAAAATTTAACAAAAAGGAATGTAGAAAAGGAGGCAGCTTTATGACATTTGATGAAATTTTTAAAAAGGTAAAGGACATGTTCCAGGATACTGATGTAAGCCATGTAACAGAACATCTTGCTTACCAGTTCAATATAACTGGTGAGGGTGCAGGGAGTTTTTATGTTGAAGTAAAAGATGGCAAGTTAAATATTGAGCCATATGAGTATTATGACAGGGATGCAATATTTATCTGCAAGGCGGATACATTGTTTAATATTATATCAGGAAAGACAGACCCTGTTATGGCGTTTACACTTGGACGCCTGAAAGTAGAGGGCAGCATTGAACAGGCTTTGAAGTTAAAGAATTTTATTAAATAAATTAAGAATTATTAATATTTTTTAATAGAATTTATAATAATTTAATAAAAAATATCTTAAGAAAAATTTATATGGATTTAATATGGACATGCTGGTATAATCTTCTATAAACGGACATTAAGGGGATGCTTGGCATATGAAACAACAGGTTATATCAGATAAGGCAATAATAATTGTAGAAGATGAGAAGGAAATCCTTGATTTATTAAACCTCTATCTTGGGAATGAAGGTTTTAAAGTGGTTTCTTTCACATCATCAGAAGGAGTTATAGAATATATAAGTAATAATCCTGTGGATTTGGCAGTGCTTGATGTAATGCTTCCGGGGACTGATGGTTTTACGGTTCTCCGGGAGATAAGGAAGAAGTGGTTTTTTCCTGTAATAATGCTTACTGCCAAGATAGAAGAAACAGATAAAATCCACGGGATTACTTTAGGTGCGGATGATTATATAACAAAACCTTTCCACCCGCTTGAGGTAGTTGCAAGGATAAAAGCGCAGTTAAGGCGTGCGGGGGCTTATAACGCATCTCTTTCTAAAGAAGAAGAATATTATAATATACGCGGGCTTGAAGTATTTCCTGACAGGCACAAAGTGGTGCTTTATGGTGAGAATATTGGACTGACCCCAATGGAATTTTCCATTGTGCTTTATCTTTGCCAGCATCTTAACCAGGCAGTTACTTCAGAGGAGTTATTTGAACAGGTATGGGGTGAAAAATATCTTGGCAATAACAATACAGTATTTGCGCATATTGCCAAAATCAGGGAGAAGCTGCATGAAAATGCAAGAAAGCCTAAATTTATTAAAACTGTATGGGGAGTAGGATACCGCATGGAGGAATAGAATGGATAAAAGAGTACAATATGAAGTATCAAGGGCATTTTTAAAGCGTTTTTTATTTAATATGCTCCTTTATGTGCTTTTTGTTGTAGTAATGGCAGAAACAGGCTGGTTTTACTGCAATTCAAAAATATGGTATCCACATGAGCGTATTTATCCTTTAATACATTTCCTGCATAAGAATTTTATGGAAGTTTTTTTATTTGCAATGTGTTCTGGTGCTGTAGTTATAGCATGTATACATTTCTTCTGGATTGCTTCAATGCTTGGCCGGGTAACACAGGAAATTGGCAGCCTGTATTCAGGCAGTACAGAAGCCGCCAAACTGCCGCCGCAGTTAAATGAAATGGAGAAACAGCTTAACTTTATTATGTCAAATGTGCGTAAAAGCAGGAAAGAGGCTGATGAGGCAGTACAGCGCAAAAATGACATGATTGTATATATGGCGCATGATTTAAAAACACCACTTACATCTGTATTAGGATATATTACACTTGTAAAAGATGAGGACGGGCTCCCGGCGGATATACGTAAAAAGTATCTTGGTGTTGCCATGAAAAAGGCAGAGCGGCTTGAAGATTTAATTAATGAGTTTTTTGAAGTTGCAAGGTATAATTTTACCCAGATGGCACTGGAATATTCAACAGTGAACCTTACAGTAATGATAGAACAGCTTTTATATGAATTTAAGCCGGTTTTTAGCCAGAAAGGGCTGTTTTATACTACAGAGCTTGAACCGGATATTATGGTTTTATGTGATACCGAAAAGATAGAACGGGTATTTGATAACCTTTTCAGGAATGTTGTAAATTACAGTTATGCAAATACAGAGATAAGGGTTTCACTGGCAGACAACGGGGAGGAAGGGGTTAAATTTATTGTTGAAAACCACGGCAAAACAATACCTGAAGAAAAGATTGCCTGTATATTTGACAGGTTTTTCAGGATAGACAGTTCACGTTCAACAGAAACAGGCGGTGCAGGTCTTGGGCTTGCAATAGTGAAGGAAATAACAGGCCTGCATAACTGGACAGTAAAATGTGAAAGTGAAGAAGAAAAAATAAGATTTATAATTATTATAGGAAAAGAGCAGAGGAAAGAAGTTAATTATGCTGGTTAAAATGGTTAAAAGAAAATTTGTTAAAATGTGCAGTATATTAATGGCGGCTGCGCTTATAACAGGCTGTGGCAGTACACCTGCAGGCAGCAGTAATAGCAGCAGCACCAGCCAGGAACAGGAAACAGGAGGGCTGCCAGATAAAATGCCTTCATTTACAACTAAAGACTTAGAAGGCAATACAATAACAGACAGTATTTTTAAAGAAAAAGACTTAACAGTAGTAAATATATGGGGCACTTTCTGCGGCCCTTGCATTGGTGAGATGCCAGAGCTTGCGGAGTGGTCAGAAGAAATGCCAGAAAATGTACAGCTTATAGGGCTTGTATGTGATATTGAAGGTGAAGATGACAGCAGGCGTAAAGACCTTGCAGCAGGGATTATGGAAGAAGCTGGGGCGGATTTTACCAATATAATTCCTGGCAAAAGTTTTAACAGCCTGCTTGAATGGATAACAGGAGTGCCAACAACTATTTTTGTAGACAAAGAAGGAAATATTACAGGAGAGCCGGTAATTGGTGCTGATGTAAATGCTTATAAAAAGTTTGTAAAGGGTTATATTAATGGAAAGTAAGAGAAGAAATATGGAAAGGGCAGTGGTTTTAATAATTGCCTGTGCATTTATAATATATGGCATAACAAGAAATGAAACGGCAGTTGTATTAAATAAAGCAGTAAATATATGCCTTGAATGTATAGGAATTGGGTGACTGCCATGGGTTTAAAACAAGCTATAAAGAGAAAAATATTCCAGGCTGCTGCCTTTGGGTTTTCCAATGCACATATAATGAACTTTAAAGGAGGCAGGATTTACCAGGGCAAATGGAAAAATTTCTGCAATCCGGGGCTTAACTGTTATTCCTGTCCTGCGGCAAGCCTTTCATGCCCTATAGGTGCGCTGCAGGCAGTAAATGGTTCAATGGAGTTTAATGCCAGTTTCTATGTAACAGGACTTCTGCTTGCTTTTGGTGTGCTTTTTGGCAGGGGGATATGTGGCTGGTTCTGCCCGTTTGGGCTTTTGCAGGAACTATTATATAAAATCCCTGTTCCAAAGTTTAAGCTTAAAAAATGCTTTCTATATATAAAATATATAATACTTGTAGTATTTGTGCTTGTGCTTCCTGTAGCCGTTACAAACTTTATGGGAATGGGAAAACCTGCCTTCTGCCAGTTTATCTGCCCTGCCGGCACACTTGGGGGCGGAATCCCGCTTATTGCCACACACCCGGAACTGCGCCAGGCAATAGGAAAGCTTTTTTCACTGAAAATATTTATATTAATTGCAACAATTACCGGCTGTATATTTATATACCGTTTCTTTTGTAAAGCAATATGCCCGCTTGGCGCAATCTATGGCATAATGAATAAGATTAGCATATACCACCTGGAAACAGACCAGCATAAATGTATAAACTGTGGCAAATGCAAAAAAATCTGTAAAATGGAAGTAAACCCTGTAGAAAAACCAGACTCCGCAGAATGTATACGGTGCGGGGAATGTGTACAGGCATGTCCGCAAAAAGCACTTTATCTGGGATTTAAAACATATAATAAAAAAGAAGCAGTAACAGATAAAAACATAAATAAATAATAAAAAAACCTGTGGCTTATATATTGTTAAAGCCACAGGCATAGCATTAAATATCAATTACAGAAAAATCTATTTCTAAATCTTCATATATCCCAGCCTTTACAGTATCAGAAAATGAATACTCATCCATAGAGCCATTTTCAAAATTATATACAAAAATCCTGTTCTTAGGGTAATCCACAATCCAGTATTCACGCACGCCAGAACCCTGGTATTTTAACATAATTCTTGTTATCTGCATTTAAAAATACAGCAAACGGTGCAGGATATACTTTACATATGCCATTCTTTCCATCAATATAATTTCCTATTATCCTGTCTAAAAAATGTACTATCTCCTGGTGGAGCCTGTCTGGTGCCGCCATCATATACATCTGCCCGTCAACCAGCTCAGCCCTTTCTCCTTCAGGCAATTCATAAATATCTTCAATAGTATAACCTGCATATTTTTGTGCCAATGCCATAAAACCACCACTTTTTTTCCTTATTATATATAATTATCCTTATTGTATCAAAAAGAATATCCCCATAAATTACGCACCTGCGGCATTATTTTATCAATGCTCCATGTTTTGCTGCTGTTTTCTTTACTGTTAGGGTCATTTACAATTACATTGCCATTTCCATCTGTACCTGTAAGGACTATAAAATGCCCGGTTGTTGTAAAATCACCTGGCCCCATGCTGCATATTACAGGATTTCCAGAACTTAATTCCGCAAGTATGCTGTCCCTTTCAAAGACCACTTCATGGTAAACAAGGCCAATCATGCTGGCACCATAAGTCATTAAATCCCATGAAGAACCAGAACCTTTAACATAGAAACCATTATTTTCCGCCATTTTTGCAACTTTATAAGGATTCCATTTTACCCTGCCAGAAAGCCCGCATTGTACCATGGAAAGGCATGTTGGCCCGCACCCTGTAACAGCTATAAAATCACCGCCATATTTTTTATATCCCCATCTCTGGTCCCATTGCAGGAAAAGAGGAATACTGCCCTTTTTAACATCTTTCTTAATATCAATTTTTATTTTTTTATCTTTTAATTCCTTATAACCCAGTACAAAATCTTTTGTTTCCGGATGTTTTTCAAAAAGCGTAACCAGGCTTTCAGGATAATTTTCTTCTTTAAGCTGCTTTATTAAATCATTTTTTTCACTGGCAGGAACACTTTCTGAAGTGTAATTTCCTGTATTATCCCTGCTGTTAATTAAATCAAAAATAACATTTGAAAAAAATTTAGAAATAATAATGCACATAAGTATAAAAAGACATAGTACAAAAAAACGTATGACTCCGCGGAATTTCTTCTTTTTCTTTCTTTTATCCCGGTTGTTCCTTACAGGCGGCATAGTATTATTCTTATTATAAGAAATTAAAATATCATTATTGGTAATGCTGTTGTCCATAATCCGTACCTTCCTTTACTATTATTCTTGTCATGCAGTTATGTTCTATACGCATATTCTACCAGATAATAGAGAAGTATCTTTCAAGATAGTCTTATAAAAAACTTATCATTTTCTTAAAATTTATAAGCTTTTTAATTTGGACAGCAATTTACCATTTATCTTCAATCAGGCATTATCCAGCGCCTTGTTTAGTTCTTCTGTACCTGGAAGTACAAACCTTCCGTTTTCAATTATTTTGACAGAGTCCCCTTCTGCCGTATGGACTATGATATCCCCAAGCTCATTATAAGGGATTGTAATATCTGTATGGCAGTTAAAGTAAGCGTGGTTTGCATCTGTTTTCCGTAGTTTTGAGAAATCATTCTCTTTACATTTCATTTCCTTGCCGTCAGGGTTATATGTGCGCATGTCCTCTTCATGTGAGAAACATGTGTCACCTATTGCAAAATGTGGGCCAGTTTTTTCTTTTATAAGGATTGGCAGTTTATCTGATATATTATACTTCTGCCCCATCTGGTAAGCTGTAGTATTTGTGCCTATTGCAAATTCACCCATTGGAAGTGTTTTGTGCTGGTACAGCAGGTTTTCATGTATATATCTTTTATTTTCCTCTTTTGTATCAAAATTACTGCATGAGTAATCTGTAATTACCCCGTCTTTAAAAGTTAATTTTAAATCATTATATATAAGACCTTCCAGATAAATTGATGTTGAATGTAAAAGCCCGTTTGTACCTTTTAACTGCGGGGAGGTAAACACTTCGCCAAGAGGTATATTTACATCATCAAGGCAGTTTTCAAATTTTGTTTCTTTAGCAGGGTTATTTACAGGTGGTAAGGCAACTGTTATATTGGTAATGTTTTTGCCACGCCCTGTTATTGTTATATAATCCCCGGTATCAAGTGCATTAATAAGGCATGTCTGGATTTTTTCATACAGGGAAGAATTTAATGTATTTACTTTTATTGTTGCATCAAATATTTCTTTATAGTTTTTCCCAATTTCAGGTACAGGGTAAGCAATTATTGTAAAACTTGTTGTATCCCCTGGTATAAATTCATTGTTAAGCAGTGAAGCAGCAGCCATATAATTTGTACGCTGCTCCTGCTGTTTTTCATTATAGCGTGGTGCTTCTTTTTTATCTGCTGCAGTGAAGTCTTTCATGCCGAATGTTTCCATAACAGCAATGCCAGAGTATAATAAAGCCTTTTCCCTCATATCTTCAAAAGCTTTACGTTGTGCGCTTATGCGGCGGCCTGCAAATGCTTTGTCAAATATTATGGATTCGTCCATACGGTGGTCATAGCTATACTGCCTGTTTGCACCACTGCCATAACAGCCGTTTTTACTGCCGGACGCACGGTATATAAGGCTGTAATCTGCCATATATATACAGGACTGCAGTCCCATTTCATTAAACTGGTGTACTGCTTCCTTTACAATTCTTTCAAAACCTAAGGCATAGCGTATATTTACAGTTTTCTTCTTTGAAAGGCCAATGCGGTATGCCTCAAACCCTTTTTTGTACCCTTCTGTAAATGTTGCCGCCATATCTTTTATTTTCCCTTCTGGCAGTGTGCTTAAATACTTAGAAGTCCCAAGTTCATTACTGGAAATATATTCCCCAAAAAGATATAAATAAGACGGGTCTGAAAGGTCTTTCTGCATAATTATATCTTTTACAGGTGACATTTCTGGTTCTAAAAGCAGGCACATTCTGTTAGCTGCCATAATATCTGCATAGTCAAAGAAATAATAATATATTGCATCACGTACTTCATTTATGGCAGAAGGATTGTCCTCAAGGATATTGTAAACCTGTATATAAAGTTCAAGTGATGATGCCAGGTAAAACAGGCGTCCTTCAAATGCGTGTATAATATTTCCACGGAGTTCCGTATACAGTACGCACAGAAGTGTGCCAAGCCCGCTGCCAAGTTTTTCTGCTGCAAAGCATGGATTTGCATAACTGTTCTGGTAATTATCCTCTTCAATATCTTTATACAGTGACTGGTTAAGGTTTTCAAGCCCTGTAATATCCATCTGTACCAGCCTGCCAGAGCTTGCAAGGCCGTAAACCTCACAGGTTTTTATAAGAAAAGCAGATGTCTGGTTAAAATATGCAGCAATTTCTACAGGAAGGCATGGACTGGCTTCTGGTGCGGTTTCGCTGTTTACCAGTTTAATTCTTTCTGAAGCAAGGCTGTACCTTTCAGTATATATTTTGTTTTCATTAATTATATATTGGCTGTTTGTCATTTTAATCCCCTTTACAGTTCTTTTGAAATTATTTTTAGAAGAGTTTCTATTCTTTTCTGGCAGGTATGCCCTGCCTGGACTTTATTATATGCGTTCCGGGCAATTTTACACCGCAGGCTGTCATGTGAGAGGTAAAACCCTGTCTTATCTTCCAGCTCTTCTATATCTTCAAATATAACAATATCTTCTCCAGGTGTAAAGTAATCCATAAGCTCAATACGCAGGTCTGTAACCAGAAAACCGCCACATCCCAGTATATCCCATACACGCAGAGGAATGCCGGTTTTAATATTTGGTATCGTCATATTCAGGTTTATAAGGCTTTTTGCAAAAATAACAGGCATTTCTTTGTAGTAATCTGCCTTTCCATGGCGTTTTACAAGCAAAAGCCCGTCAGCATTGCTTCCGGTAAAAAGATGCAGAAAACACTGGCGGTTATTAAAAAGGTTTTTATTAAGGTAAACAGAAAGCCTGTTAAGGCAGAGGTTACGCTGCATTGATGCTGCCTTAAAACCAAGTACAGTTGTTGAAAAAAGTGTGCGTATATCTGCAAATGAATCTGGCGACTGCCTGTAGTCTGTTATTTCCTCAATCTGCCGGCATATGCCAGGGGTGAGAAGCTTCTCAATAATATTTCCGCCTGATACCTGCAGCTGTGCATAAAGTGCCCCGTCAAAATACCCGCATAGATAATCAGGCAGCCTGGAAGAAATATTGTCAAAAGAATTTTTCTCATAAAGGCTTCCTATAAAAGATACATCATAAACAGAAGGGTTTTTGTGTGTTAAAACATCTTTAAAATTACCTGCAGCAAGGGGCAGGTGGTAAATATGTTTTACACCAAGGTTTTTAAATTCTTCATAATTGGAACGGTCAAATGTAAATATAAAATTAGTATCATAAAATACAGCATTGTTATACATTGCAAGAAGAGGGCTGTCACAGTTCCAGCATACATATGGCGTCTTTGTTCCATTGCAGGCATTAGCAAGCACAGGAAAAAAATTAATAGAAAATAAAAAACCATAACTGCCTGTTTTGAGCATGTCTGCAACTGCATATGTAAATTCTTCATCTTCTTCAATATTACATGGCTGTAAAGTTAAAAATGTTATGCTGCATCCATTTTCTTCAAGCGCTTTTACAGTATCTTTCTGGTTATAACAATTCCACTGGTATACTAATACTTTCATAAATGTTAATCCTTGCTGTTTTTGTTTTTTTATGATACCATTATAACATAATATACAAAAAAATCTATATTAGTTTTAAAGGAGGAGCATTTAAGAATGAGCAGGCTTAAAATTGGTACTACCATATATATCACATTTATTTGCATGATAATATATATACTGGCTCTTGCACTAGGCAATTATTATGTTATGCAGAAAGGGGCAGATAACAGCAGTATACTTTATAATAATTATGGCAAAGTACAAGGCGATATGGCAATGGGTTACGCATATTTCCAGGAAATAAAGGCAGATATAAGAAATGTGCTTTATCTGTATGCAAGGGATGCACAGAAAAGGGATTTGGCAATAGAAGACTTAAATACAGCAGAAAAAAATATGGAAGATTCTTTTGCTAAAGCAGAGAAAGCATTTCTGGGTGAAGAGCTTTTAGACAAGTATAATAAAGCACATGAAAAGATAGAACTATATCTTAAAGATGTAAACCAGTGCCTTTTATATGTGTCACAGAATAATATTGCAGAGGCAAGAAGGCATCTTGCTGGCAGCGGTGTTGAAACAGCAAAGGAAGCAACAGCATTAATTAACCAGCTTACTGGCAAGCTGCAGGAAGATGCTTCGCTTATGCTTGAAAAGGAAGCAAAAGACAGGCATACTTCTAATACAGCGGTTTCATTTTTTCTTTTATTTGTTATATTGAGCATACTGTATTCAGGATTTCTTTTAATTAAGCTTTTACGTAATCCTATGGTCAGGCTTGAGGAAATCGCAAGTAATATAGCTGCAGGTGATATAAACCATGATATAGAAATGGTGGAAGGCGGTAAAAATGAAATAGCAATTTTACATAACAGTTTCTGTGATATGGTTGATAATCTTAAGAGGCAGGCAGGGGCGCTGGAAGAACTTTCTGCCGGGAACCTGGATATAGAATATACGCCGGCATCTGCAAATGACGTGGTGGGAAAGGCAATAAAAAAACTGGTTAATGATAATAATACAGCATTTGCAGTAATAAAGAATGCTGCAAAACAGGTTACTATTGGTTCAGGGCAGATAGCACAGGCAAGCCAGATACTTGCACAGGGTTCAACAGAACAGGCAAGTGCAATACAGCAGATTGCAGCTTCTATTACAGATATTGCCAATAAGACAAAAGATAATGCCACACAGGCGGGCAAAGTAAACAGCATTATCATGGAAACAAAGGATGATATTTTATATGGCAATGAATATATGAATGAAATGGTTGCAGCAATGGAAGAGATTAATGAGGCTTCTGAAAATATACAGAAGATTATAAAAGTTATTGATGATATAGCATTTAATACAAATATACTTGCACTTAATGCTTCTGTTGAGGCGGCAAGGGCAGGTGAGCATGGCAAAGGCTTTGCTGTAGTTGCAGAAGAAGTACGGAATCTCGCAGGCAGGTCTGCACAGGCATCAAGCCAGACCGCAGGCATGATAGAAGATTCTATTGAAAAAGTAAAGAGAGGTTCAGAACTTGCACAGAAGACAGCAAAATCACTTGCTCTTGTATCAGAAATGGTTGATAAAATTACAAACCTTAGTACAGCCATAGCAGAAGCATCAGACAACCAGGCATTAGCAACAGCGCAGATAGACCAGGCATTAACACAGGTATCACAGGTAGTACAGACAAACTCTGCAACAAGCCAGCAGTGTGCATCTGCAAGTGAAGAACTTTCAGGTCAGGTGAGAGGGCTTGAAATGCAGGTAGCAAGGTTTAAGCTTAAAGGACAGGCAGAACCACAGCAGCAGACATACGCGCTGGAGCATGATGAGCCATTAATGATTGGAAATAATCTCTCCCTGAAAAATTTGGGCAATTAAAAGATTTATATTAAACACAAAAATTAGACCTTAGACAGCATATAATGTAATTGTAATAAAGAAGAGAGATTATAAAACAGCAAAGAAAGGAAAAGATAAAATACAATGCAAGGGAATGTTAAAGGCACTGTTAAGGACAGCATTTTCTGTAACCTGTTTAAAACCAGAAAATACCTGCTGCAGCTGTACCATGCACTGCACCCGGAAGACGGCAGCATGACAGAAGATGGTCTTGAGAACATCACAATAAACCATGTATTTACAAATGGCATTTATAATGACCTTTGTTTTATGGCTGGCAGCAAATTAATTTTAATGCTTGAAGCACAGTCCACATGGAGTATGAATGTAATTATAAGGATGTTCATATACCTGGCACAGACATACCATGAATATTTCAAGAGGAACGGCACAAACCTTTACGGTAGTAAAAAGGCTGTAGTCCCAAAACCTGAACTTTATGTGGTTTATACAGGTAACAGGAAAAAACGGCAGAGATATATATCACTTTCAAAAGAATTTTTTAATGGGGAAAGTGCAGGCATTGAATTAAAAGCCAGGGTAATTTATGCTGGCAAAGGGAACGATATAATAAACCAGTATGTAAAATTTACAAAAGTATACAATGAACAGGTAAAAAAGCATGGAAAAAATAAAAAAGCAGTCCTTGAAACAATACGTATCTGCAAGGACAAAGATTTGCTGAAAGAATACCTTGAAAGCAAAGAAAAGGAGGTTGTTGGTATTATGATGGCATTATTTGACCAGGAAGAAGTATTTGATACCTATGTTAAAAGTGAAAGAAAGGAAGCAGCAAGGGAAGCAAAAAAAGAAACTGCTATAAAATTATTAAAGATGGGGAAATGTTCTATTGATGAAATCAGGGAGCTTTTTCCACAGTTAGACGAAGAGGATATTATAGAAATAGAACAGGAATTTATGCAGCAGTCGTAAAGACATATAAACGAAATAATAGCAGCCAGGTGCGTGGATAATAATTAAATTTATTATTCCATGCACTTTTTTATTTAAAAACCTTTCCTGGCTGGTGCAGGATAAGTGGAATGGATGTGTGGCAGGAACATTGCTGCCCTGCCATAATCTTAAACTTAACATAATTAGTTTTTAATAAAAAAGTAAGGATTTAATTTTTCAGATATGGTATTCTTAATAAAATGATACAACAATGATGGATATTGGTATGTGTTATATGTGCACTGGGAAAGAGGGGAATGAAATGGAAAATACAAATATTTTAATAGTTGATGATGACCACGATATAGCTGACCTGGTTTCAATCCACCTTAAGGGGGAGGGCTATAACTGTTTTAAGGCTTATAATGGCAGGCAGGCAATCAGTATATTTGAAAGTGAAAATATAGACCTTGCGGTTCTTGATATTATGATGCCGGGCATTGACGGGCGGCAGGTATGTGCAAAGATACGTGAGAGCAGCACGATACCGATTATAATGCTTAGTGCAAGGGATAGTGAAAATGACAAGGTGGAGGGTCTTGTTAATGGTGCAGATGATTATGTGACTAAACCGTTTAATACAATGGAACTGATTGCAAGGGTGAAGTCGCAGTTAAGGCGTTACCAGAATTTTGGCGGTGCCAGGGAAAAGTCTGCGGAATCTGTCGAACTTGAAAATTTGTGGATGGACAGGAGCCTGCACCAGGTTAAGGCATATGGCAGGGATGTTAAGCTTACTCCTATAGAATTTGATATATTATTCCTTATGGCGTCACATCCTAATAATGTATTCTCAACAGATGAGATTTTTGAAAGGGTATGGAAAGAAAAGAGCTTTGAGATGAGCAATACTGTAATGGTGCATATAAGAAGGCTGCGTGAGAAGATAGAGTTAGAACCAAGGAATGCACAGATTATAAAAACTGTATGGGGAGTGGGCTATAAGATTGAAGCATAGTATTTACAGAAGCCTGAGGGGTGAGCTGGTTATTTATAGTATTATAAGTATGCTGCTTGCTGTAGCCACGGAGTTTCTTATTGGAATGCTGCTTGTAATGGTTGCACGGACTTTCGGTGTATCGAGAAGCGGCTATGGCAAACACCATATTATGGAGAATAAAAATAATTACAGCCAGCCGGATTTTTTACTGGATTACCGTGGAATCAGGCACTGGAATAAAGACACAATCATGGTAATTATGTTTATTATACTTTTGCTTGGTTTTATATTGTTTGTATTCTATTTTCTTATTCTTACACGGCGCATTACAAAAGATATGAGTTATATATCAAACTGTATCTCAAATATTGCGGCAGGTGAAATGGAGGTGCAGATAACAGGCATAAACAGGGAAGATGAGATAGGGGAGATAGTTTTACAGGTGAACCGGATGTATGGGGAGATACAGAGACTTATGAAGTCAGAGCGTGAGGCGCTGCAGGCTAATAAGGACATGATAACATGTGTTGCGCATGATTTGCGTACACCGCTTACTTCTATTATAGGCTATCTCCAGCTTGCAACAGATACAAATAAGTATACGGTAGATGAACGGCAGAAATATGCAAATATTGCAATGCGCAAGGCAGACAGGATGCAGGGGCTTATAGAGGAGCTTTTTAGTTATACAAAGCTTATGAGCGGGGAGATAACATTGCACCGCAGTAATATAGATATAGTGAAGCTTGTTGAACAGATGACAGAAGAATTTTACCCGCTTTTTATGGAGAATGGCCTTGAGTATACATTAAAGCAGAATGTGTACAGCCTTATTATGGAGGTTGACGGCGAGCTTATAGCAAGGGCAGTTTCAAACCTTATAAGCAATGCCGTGAAATATGGCAAGGATGGCAAGGCAGTCCATATTGAGCTTGAAAAATATGATAATGAACTGCAGATACGTGTAACTAACTTTGGGCTGGTAATACCAGAAGAAAGCATAGAACATATTTTTGACAAGTTCTACAGGGTAGAAAGCTCAAGGTCTGTACAGACGGGGGGTACAGGGCTTGGACTTAATATAGCACAGGAAATAGCGGTACTGCATGGGGGCAAGATAACAGTGCAAAGCAGTATTAACGGCACATGTTTTACTATCGCACTTCCTGTAAAAAACACAGGCAGCAGTAATGAAAGTAATAAACCAGAGGAGGAGGAAAATGAAAAATAAGTTTATTAATTTTTTATTTGCAGCTGTATTACTTGTTGTTATTGTACCATGTTGCCAGACAGTTAATGTAAAAGCCGGTGGAATTGATAAAGATGGTTTAATGGCTCCGGGCAATATACATGTTATAGAGGCTGTTGATGAAAATGGTATAAAAATGGGGACAAGTGATGTTGTTACAACAACATGTTTTGGATATGGCGGGGAGAGCAGGTATGGCAGGAATGTAAGGGTGGATATACTGGCAGAAGGAAGAAGAAATGGGTTTTCAGGAAAGTTAGTTATAGAATGCTGGGCTTCTGCTGCATATGGAACTGACCCTGTAACAATCAAGAAAAGTTTTTCTGCCGGAGCAGATGAAAATAAAATGGTACAGTTTGCTATGCCTTGTGTAGAAGACAACTCTATAATAAGGGTAACATTACTTGATGCAAATGAAGAGGAGGTTTCATCACATTATATTTCCCTTGGTTCTAATTCACATGATTATATATCAAATATTTATATGGGCATACTTTCTGACAATAAATATGGTTACAAGTATATTACAAAGCTTCTTACACCGAACCACAGCATGGCATTAGGTGATAATGCAGTAATATACCCCCTTGGCGGTTATAGTATTACAGGTGATGCAAGAATGCTGGATTCACTTGATGTAATAATGATTGACGGATATAATTCAGGAAAGATTTCAGGCAGCCAGGCAAAAGGGTTAAAGGACTGGGTAATGGAAGGCGGCACATTGTTACTTGGGGGCGGAAAAGATGCTGTCCCGGTATTTAAGGCACTGGCAGGGGATATGTTTAAAGGAAGTACAGGAAAGGAAAAGACAATTAATACGGACTTTGGCATAAAAGGCCAGAAGAAAAAAACTCTTGATATATTACAAACATATATAGAGGGTGCTGCCACGGTTTTAACAGATGGCAAAGAAAACCTTATAAAAAAGGTACAGTATGGCAAAGGCAATGTGCTTGTAGCAGAATTTCCACTGGAATTAGAAGAGGAAGAAACATATACCTTTGGCTCTGTAATTACAGATATAATTACTAAGAATTTAAGCCAGCAGAGAAAATCTGTTATGGGGCTTCTTCCAAAAGACACATATAACAGTTATGACAGTTCCCTTTATATGGAAAAAACAATGCTTCTTAATGAATCAGGGGCGCTTCCTAATATAAAACTGTATGCTGTTATTATATTTATATATGTATTTATTGCAGAGCCAGGGGTTTATTTACTAGCTAAAAAGAGAGATAAAAGAAGCGGGCTCTGGGTTATTGTACCTGCAGTTTCAGCTTTATTTTCTGCGGTAGTATATTTACTTGGAACAAGTACACGCATACAGGAGCCATATATAAATTTTGCTTCAACGTTTGAACTGCCAGTAAAAAGAAATACACAAGACAGGGTAAATACAACATTTTCGGTTACAAGCCCTTTTAACGGGCAGTATGAAATACCACTTCCGGAAGATACAAAGCTTTTACCAGTGCTTCTTAATAATGTTAATAATTATCCACAGAGAGGAAAGCAGGCAGGCACATTTGATAGTGTGGGGCGTGGATATGGTGTGGAGTATGGCAATGGCAATATAAAAGCAGTTATGGATAACCTGCCTGCATTTGACAGTGCATATTTTAATCTTGTAAATGAAAGGACTTCAAAGGGTACAATTAAAACAGAGGTTAAAAAAGATGGAAACAGTATTTCAGGGACAATAAGCAATGATATGTCATGCGGGCTGGAGGATTGTATTTTTTACCATGGCGGCAGGGTGTATTATATTGGAAGCCTTGCACCAGGGGAAACGGCAGATATAAAATTAACCAGAAAGCCGGATATCTATGAGGAAAGCAGTTATGGCAATGATTTTGGAAAACTTATAGAGGATGTAATGGGAGGGTCTATGGATAATTACCGCACTAATAATGTAATAAAAAGGAAAATTGGAATGATAATGGCATTTGCTGGCGGTGACAAGGAAAGCAGCACATGGTTCTATGGCTTTATTGAAAATGGCGGTGAAACAGGTGTTTACAAATATACAGATATTGTATAAATAAATGGAGGTCAATTATGAAAATAAATCCGGTATATGGAAAGGAAGTAAAATTAAGGGTGCGTTCTTTAAAATTTGCACTGACAATACTGTTTTTTAATCTTGGGCTTGTTGCAATAGCACTTTTTGGTTTTGAAATGATTTTTAATGTTAATATGAATAACAGGATAGATTATTCAGGTGCAGTAATGGTGTATTTTGTAATTATCTGCCTGGAAGCGGCTATGGTTGCATTCCTGGTTCCTGTATTTACAGCGGGAAGCATAGCAGGCGAACGTGAGAAGCAGACACTTGAGATACTTCTTACTACAGTATTAAAACCAAGGCAGATAGTTACAGGCAAGCTTATGTCATCAATAAGCATGGTAATACTGCTTGTATTTTCAAGCCTTCCGGTTGTATCAATAGTTTTTACTATTGGCGGCATAAGCATGGCAGACCTTATGCAGTTTGTAGTATTTATTATTGTAATGTCACTTTTTATAGGAAGCATGGGTGTGTGTGCCTCATCAATGGTTAAAAAGGCAATTCCTGCCACAGTATTATCATTTGCATTGGTAGGGATTGTATGCGGGGTAACTGCAATAGCAGTATTGGTAGCTAATGAGGGCGCTAATATATATTATTATACTGTACAAAATTCAAATGGCACAGTGCCTGATGTTTCATGGATAATGTATCCACTGCTTATAAACCCTGCATTTACTATATTCCATATGGTGAGCAGGCAGTATATGTCTGATGACCTGCTTTATTATATGGCAAATGCACTTAATGGGGAAATACTTCCATTTGTTAAAGATTACTGGTTTATATGCAGCATTGCTGCACAGCTTGTACTTACATTGCTGTTCTTAAAGCTTGCAACAGTATTTCTTGACCCGTTAAGGCGGAAAGAAAAGGCAAGGAAAACAAAGGGCAGGAAAAGCAGGAAAGCGGCAGCGGCAGTCCTTGTACTTCTTCTTATTGCAGGCATTGCACCAGCTGCACCAAAAACAGCTGCTTCTGTTAAATTAAATGCTTTAGATAAAGAAGGCAGGATAAGCATTAAGAAAGGTGATATAAGCGCAAATGTAAGGCTTGGCTATAAAGGCAGGACAAAATACAACAGGAATATAAGGGCAGATGCCGTTATAGAAAACAAAGGCAGCGATTTTACCGGCAAGTTCAGGATAGAATATACAAGGACAGAGGCGGAGGGTTCTGTAGCAATACAGAAAAATTTTGCCGCTGCATCAGGTGAGAGCAAAAATGTACAGTTTGCACTGCCAGGCGTTGACCCTGAAGCAATTATAAGGATTGCAATATGTGATGAAAATAATAAGGTTATATGTTCTGAATATATAAATTCCAGTTTTAATGATGACCAGTCAATACTTTATATTGGTACACTTTCAGACAGCCAGGACAGACTTAAATATATTTCAAGCGGGCTGGCAGCAGATAAAAATTCCTTTGGTGCAAGTGATGAAGGGCTGGTATTTGAACTTGAAAGCAATGATATTACAGAAGATGCCAGGATGCTTGATTCGCTGGATGTTATAATAATAGATAATTTTGATACAGGAAAGCTGTCCAAAGGGCAGATTAATGCAGTTAAAAAATGGATTGGGAATGGCGGCACACTTTTTCTTGGGAGTGGTGCAAATGCCAGCAAAGTGCTTGACGCATTTTCTGGAACACTTTTAAAAGGGACAATAGGCAGTACAAAAAGCATTAATACTAATTTCGGCATAACAAGGGCAGAGCTTACAAGGCTTCTTGGTGAAAACCGTGCCAATAAAAGAATACCGCTTGATATAACGCAGATTAATATAAAGGGTTCAAAACAGGTTTTATCAGACAGGCAGAATAATCTTATAAGTTCGCTGGATTATGAAAACGGAAATGTAATGACAGCAGAGTTTTCATTAGCTTTAGACTCTGCAGCAGCAGAGCTTTACGGGCCTGTTATAGTAGATGTAATTAAGAAAAATATAAGTGAAAAAAGAAAAACGGATATGGGGTTAAATAGTGTAAAATCATGGCAGTCATATTCTAATGTATATATGTACGAAAATGATGTATTAAACCTGAACAGCACAGACTCCCTTCCAAATCTTAAACTTTATGCAGTGCTTTTATTAATATATGTATTTCTTGCAGGACCGGTAATCTATGTAATTATGAAGAAAAAGGATAAAAGAAGCCTGCTGTGGGGCATAGTGCCAGTATTTTCAATAGTGTTTTCAGTAACAATTTATTTAATTGGAACAAGTACACGTATCCAGAAGCCGTTTGTTAATTATGTTTCAACAGTAGAACTGCCAGAGAAAGGAAATAACCACCATAATATAAATACGTCTTTTACAATTACCAGTTCCTCAAGCAAATCATATGAAGCAGTGCTGCCAGAAGACAGTGATGTAATGCCTTCAACACTTAACAGGTATTATTATTCTGCATATTATTCACCAAACAGGGAGATAGACGAATATGATTATGGAATTGAATATTCTGCAGACAGTACAAAACTTCATATGAACAATCTTACCGCATTTGAAAGCGTGCCTTTTAAAATGAGCAATAAAAGCAAAAATACAGGTACAGTCCAGACAGATTTACAGATGAACAACAATAAAATTTCAGGATTTATAACCAACAATATGTCATGTGATTTAGAAACCTGCCTGTTCTATTGTAAGGGGACGCTATATTATATAGGTGATATACCAGCAGGAAAGTCTGTTGATATATTAAAGCAGAAAAGCTTTAAGGAAATGAAATATTCATATGATTTTGAATACCAGTTAAGTTCTGCACTGGGAGGGAGTTATTATGACAGTACAGCTGATGTTTCATTAAGAAGAAAAATTGGAATGATAAATACATTTGTTACTGGCAGCAGTTATGCTGATACATGGTTTTATGGTTTTATACCAAAGGATAAAGAAACAGCATTTACAGATAATTTTACATTTGATGAATATGGCGAAACAGGTGTATATAAAGTTGTGCAAGTTCCAGAAAAAATAAATGGATATGATGTTATAGGTTCACTGGAAGATTATGCAGCAGAGTATGACAGCAACCTGACTAACGGGCTTTATGTATATGACAAGGCAACAAGAGGAATAGAAATAACATACAGGTTCCCAAAGGGTTTTACTCTTAAAAAGATTATATATAACAGGGAAACTGCAGGTGGAAATGAATTTACACTTAAAAATAATGAGTATTCTGAAAATGCCTTTTTAGGGGCTGCAAAGGTTAAAGACAAAAAGACAGGAAAGTATGTACAGATTCTTAAATCTGCCAAAAAAACAGAAATAAATAATATAGAACAATATCTTGAAGATGATGGAAGCCTTAAAGTATATTATGAAATAAGCAATATACAAAACCTTGATGTAGATTCATATATGCTTCCAAGGGTGAAGCTTGCAGGTGCGTATAAAAAAACAAGAGAAAGGCATGGTTATTAATATATGGTAAAAATAGAAAATTTATATAAACATTATGGCAAATTTGTTGCATTAAACCACTTAAACCTTTCTATTGAAAAGGGAGAGCTTTTTGGCTTTGTAGGCCCTAATGGTGCAGGCAAGACTACCACAATGCGTATAATATCAGGACTTTTAAAGGCAGATGGCGGCTCAGTATATGTTGCAGATGTAGATGCACTTAAAGACAACCAGAGTTTAAAGAGGAAGATTGGTTATATGCCAGACTTCTTCGGGGTATATGATAACCTTAAGGCAATAGAATATATGGAGTTTTACGCATCAATTTATGGAATTACAGGGGATAAGGCAAAAAGCATGTGTTTAGAACTTATGGACCTTGTAAATTTAAGTGATAAGGCAGACTTTTATGTAGACGGGCTTTCAAGAGGCATGAAGCAAAGGCTCTGCCTGGCAAGAAGCCTTGTACACAACCCTGAACTGCTTATACTTGATGAACCTGCATCAGGGCTTGACCCAAGGGCAAGGTTTGAAATGAAAGGGATACTTAAGAACCTGCATGATATGGGCAAGACTATAATTATAAGTTCACATATACTTTCAGAACTTGCAGAAATGTGTACTACAATAGGGATTATTGATAAAGGGAGCATGGTATCTAAAGGTACTGTTGATGAGATAATGCAGAAACTTAATACATCTAACCCATTGAAAATCCATGTTATAAATAATGCAGAAACAGCAGTGCGCATTATAAAAGAAAACCCGCTGGTTGAGAACCTTTCAATAGACGGGGCAGATATAACAGTATCATTTAATGGCAATGAAAAAGAAGAAGCAGGGCTTCTTTTAAGCCTTGTAAGTAATGATGTAATGGTTTCTTCATATGTGAGGGAAACAGGCAATCTTGAAGAAGTATTTATGATGGTGACAGCAAAAAAAGAAGTGCTTGATTAAGTGCTGGTGCTGGTTTGTGCCGCCTGAAGACGGCATGGGGGGATTATTATGTCTAAGGAAAAAGTAAAACTTACAGAGAAAGATATCCAGATAGCAGGTTTTTTAAAAGTTATTGCAAGGCGCAAGATGCTTAAAAGATGGATTTCATGTACTGCATGGTGCGGCCTTGTGGCTGTAAGCCTGGCAGCGCTTTTAAATATTATAGCAGTTTTTGTCCCTGTGTATAATGCTCCTTTATATGGGCTGTATATTATTCTTGCCGGATTTATTGCACCAGGCATATATATATTAATAAAGCGTACCAGCATTTACGAAGCAGCAAGGTATGCAGATAGTGCAGGGCTTAAAGAAAAACTTGTTACAAGTATTTCCTGCCAGGGGTCAGATAACGGCTTTGCAGGGCTTCTTAAAGATGATGCTATTAGTGAAATAGAACGTTTTGATAAAAAATTAAGGCTTCCTTTTAAATATCCATGGAAAAGATATATTGCTTTCTGCCTGGTTCTCTGCCTTTTTATAATATGTATATTTATACCATCACAGGCAAAAAAAGATGCAGAACTTCTCCATAAACTTGCATCACAGGCAGAGGAGATAAAGGATAAAGTAAAAGAAGCAGAAAAAATCCTTGATAAAGCAGAAGAGAATGGGATTAGCAAGAAAGAAGCAGAAAAGATTAAAAAAATACTAGAGGAATCAAAGAAGGAAATTAGTGAATCAAAAAATATTGATGATGTAAATAAAGCAAAAGAGAGGCTTGAAAGCAAACTGAAAAAAGAACTTGCAGAAGCAGGCAGCAAAGAACTTCTTAAAACAGCACAGTCCCTTGTGCCGGGAACTGACCTTGAGGGACTGGCAGATTTTAATAAGAAACTGGCAGATATTGCAAATAAAAGCGGCCTTAAAGGTGATTTATCCAATGAACTTAAAAGCGTTGCAGAAAGCCTTACAGCAGAACAAATGAAGGAATTGCTTGATGCACTTGAACAGGCATTAAAAGATGGGGAAATTACAGCAGAAGAAGTTGCAGAGGCACTTTCTGGCATTGAAAACAGTGATGCACAGATAGCTTCTGCAACCATATCGGCATCAGGGGCATCTTCACAGCAGCCAGGCAGTACACCAGGTGCAGCCAGTGCATCAGGAAATGGCAACGGGCAGGGAAATGGCAAAGGAAACGGCAATGGCTCTGGAAATGGAAGTGGTTCTGGAAACGGAAATGGTAATGGCAAAGGAAACGGAAAAGGTTCTGGCAGCGGAGGTGGAAAAGGTTCTGGCAATGGAGGCGGCTGGAATATGGGCAGCAGTGATGGCCTTGAACGTAAAGGGCAGGAAGGCAAAGGTGAAGTAGTAAGCCTTACTGGCAAAAAAACGGGAAATGATGATAACCTTACCGGCAAGAAGAATGGTGATGCAAAAATCACCCAGAAAGGCGGACAGAAGGGAGATGCTTCTGAAGGAATCAAAGCAGACCTTGACTCCGTAATAGGGGAATACAGTAATGAAGCATATGCAAAAGTTGACAGTAATAAAGTGCCATCTGCCATGAAAGATATAGTAAAAGAGTATTTTAGCGGCTTTGGGAGTGATTAGGGATGTTTTCCAGGCTATGTACATGTGGCCAGTGTTTCCATGTTTCCTTGAAAGGCACGCTTCCGCTACAATGATGCACACAACGGTGCATAAAATCTGAAAAAACCAGATTTAAACACCGGCGGCATCATAGTGCCTTTTACAGGAAACAATGGAAACCTGCCACATGGTTTAAAACCTGGAAGAATATTCCAGATACAGAAAGCCACAGTAATGTAATTAAAAATTTTGCAAATTTTCAAAATGTAAATTAGCTGGCAAATTCCAAATATGCTTCCAATAGACGGCTATAGATGTTTAAGTGCTGTATTTTAGAGTTTTATGTATTTATTGCATGTGAATGTCTAGATGCAATGTCATTTAGTTAAGGGAATTATTGTCTAAATGTCAAATATTCCAGCAATTCAAAAGTGCCATCTTGTAAAATGGCAAGCCATAACAGACCGTCTGGACACAATGCCATTTTGTTTAATTACCAAAATGTAAATTAGCTGGCAAATTCCAAATGTGCTTCCAATGGACGGCTGTACGGAACCGCTGGTGCTTAAGTCCCGTAGTGTGGGACTTTATGCACCATTGCGGTATTTCGATGGCGTTCAAACGGAAGTGTGCCTGTCCATGGAACACATTGGAATTGCCAGCCCACCAATTAAGGGAGGACTAAAATGTCCAATAAAGAAAATATTAATAAAATGATTGATAAAATGAAAGATTGTGAACAGGAAATTGCTAAGGCAATTATAGGGCAGGAGGAGGTTGTGCATGAAATCCTTCTTGCAATACTTGCTGACGGCAATGTACTTTTAGAGGGTGTGCCAGGGCTTGGAAAGACACAGCTTGTCAAAACTATTTCAAAGGTACTTGACTTGTCATTTTCAAGGATACAGTTTACCCCTGACCTTATGCCGGCTGATGTAACGGGAACTAACCTTATTATTAAGGAAGAGGGCAATAATGTATTTAAATTTGAACAGGGCCCTGTATTTGCCAATATTGTCCTTGCGGATGAGATAAACAGGGCTACCCCTAAGACACAGGCGGCCATGCTTGAAGCTATGCAGGAAAAGACTGTAACTGTTGGCAAGAATACTTACCCGCTGCCTTCGCCATATATGGTGCTTGCGACGCAGAACCCTATTGAAAATGAGGGTACTTACCCATTGCCAGAGGCGCAGCTTGACCGTTTTATTTTTAAAATAAATATGGAGTTCCCGGCCCTTAATGAACTTAAAAAGATTATGGATATAACTGTTACTAATACAAAGCCTGTTTTAAACCCTGTATTAAGTGGCAGTGATATTATAGAGATGAGGGAGCTTATAAGGGATATACCTGTTGCAGATGCTGTACAGGAGTATGCGTTAAAAATAGTGCTGGGTACACATCCTGAACTGGACAGTGCAACGGAAGGCATAAAGAAGTACCTTACAGCGGGAGCAAGCCCAAGGGCAGCACAGGCCATTTTCCTGACATCTAAGGCAAGGGCACTGCTTGATGGGAGGTATAATGTTTCATTTGATGATGTAGATGCTGTTGCACTCCCGGCATTAAGGCACAGGGTAATGGCAGGGTTTGAAGCTGTTTCGGAAGGGATAGATATTGATGATGTTTTAAGGGAAATGATTAAGGGATTAAGGCAGGAATTATAATGGAAGAAAAGATATTTGACAGTTCTTTTTTTAACGGGTTAAACAGGGTAAAAATTGTTACAAGGATTACAATGCAGGGTGGGAGAAGCGGCATGAGAAAGTCTGCTGCCAAGGGAAGCAGTGTTGAGTTTGCTGATTTCAGGGAGTATGTTCCAGGTGATGATATAAGAAGGATTGACTGGAACACATATGGCAGGATGGATAAGCTTTTTGTAAAGCTTTTTGTGGAGGAAAGGGAAGCGTATTATTCAGTAATTACTGATACAAGTGCTTCAATGGATTTTGGAAAACCTTCTAAAAAGGTATGTGCTGCAAGGCTTGCGGGTGCTGTCAGTTATATGGCGCTTAATAACCTTGACAGGGTGCGCCTTTCTGCCATATGCAGTGACAGGATATTAAACAGCAGTGATTTTACAGGCAGGCAGGGATTTAATAAGGCTATGGCATGGCTTGGCAGCATGGAGTTTAAAGGAAAGACTGATTTATACAGGAGCATAAGGGGAATACCATTCCACCAGAAGGGCGTGGCTGTTATAATATCAGATTTGTTTAGTAATGATACTACTGATGAGAATATAGAAAGCATTGCAGATACAATACGGTATTTAAGATATATGAAGCAGGAGGTACTTATACTGCATGTGCTTTCACCAGAAGAGATAGAACCTGTGGTTGAAGGCACTGTGGGGCTTGAAGATGCAGAAACAGGTGATATAATGCGTGTAACTGCAACAAGCCGCCTGTGTAAGCAGTATAAGCATGTACTAGACAGGTTTCTTAATAAGGCAAGGGAGTGTGCAAAGCATTACCAGGCACATTATATACCTGTATGCAGTAATGAAAGTATAGATACATTTATTTATAAGGGAATAAGAAGCGGACAGCTTGAAAATTTTTAGCAGGCATTACCAGAAAGGCATGGTTGTTATTATGGGAATTGTAAGGTTATGGCCAGCGTTGCTGGCTGTTTTTATACCAGGTATTGTATTATTGTATCTCTTAAAACAGAAGGTAATAAACCAGAAGATATCTGCATTAAACCTGTGGAAGGAAGCATATGAGAATATACAGGCATCTACGCCATGGGAGAAATTCCGGAACAATATCCTTATGTATCTGCAGATAGCTGCGCTGGTATTATTAATAATTGCCCTTATGTCACCATATATTACGGGGAGTGGCAGTGAATATTCAAATGTGCTTATTATAATAGATAATAGTGCAAGCATGTCGGGTATTTGCAAGGAAGAGAAAAGCAAGCTGGAGGAAGCTAAGGAACAGGCAGCAGGTTATGTGGATAATAATGACGCAAGGTATACAGTTATTTCAGCCTCAGATACAGCAGATATTTTAATTTCGGGTTCCGGGGATAAGGGGCGTGTAAAAGATGTTATAGATAATATAGAAGCTACTGATATAGCAGGCTCGGCAGAAACAGCA
This sequence comes from uncultured Lachnospiraceae bacterium, assembly GCA_910577825.1. Classification (GTDB taxonomy): domain Bacteria; phylum Bacillota; class Clostridia; order Lachnospirales; family Lachnospiraceae; genus Butyribacter. The sequence goes on from CAJTOK010000003.1 coordinate 100,094, forward strand.
GTAAATATGGCGCAGTCCCTTGCTTCCACATGGAAGAGTTATAAGGTTATTGTGTTTACGGATAGTAGTGTTAATATGCCAGATATTAATTATGAAGTGGCTGGTTTAAGCGTACAGGGTGAAAACGGGGCTATACAGAGTTTAAGCCATGCTGTTTCAGAAGACGGTTCAGTCCAGGTAATGGCAAGGGTTGATAATTATGGAAAGAACAGGCTGGATACAGATGTAAACCTGTATATAGGAGAGCAGCTTTATGATATACAAAGTGTAACAGCAGAGGCAGGGGAAAGCAGCATGGTTTATTTTAAAAATATTACACAGGGCAAATATAATAGTGCAGCTGCAGGTGGTACACCGTATCTTATGGCGGAATTAAATTCAAAAGATTTGCTTGCAGGTGACAATGTAGCATATGATGTGCTGGATAGTGAAAGTGACGAGAAAATACTTCTTGTTACTGAAAAGAACACATTTCTTGAAAAAGGACTTAAAATACAAGGGGGCAGGCAGATTGACAAGGTACAGCCAAAAGACCTGGCGGCAGCAGATACAGGGGAATACAGCCTTATTGTGTATGACGGCATAGTGCCAGGCCAGCTTCCAGAAACAGGAAATATTATATTTACCGGCCCTCCTGCATCTGCAATAAAGAATCCGGATAAAGGGGAGGAGTGGAAGCAGGAAGTATTTATATATGGGAAGAAAAGCAAAAGCAGTATTATTAAAGCTTTAGATGGCAATGTGACAAATTACCTGGATAATTATTCATTTGGTGCACTTGATGTTACAGAACTTAAAATACCTAAATGGGCATCTGGTTTCTTTGAAACGGAAGATAAACTTTCTGCCGGGTATCTTGGCAATTATAATGGAAGGATAATAGCTGTCCTGGGATTTGACCTCCATAACACAGATTTTCCATTACAGACAGAATTTCCAATATTTATGTATAACCTTTTAAGGGAAACAATATCTGCAAGGATAGCAGATAAAAGTGTATATAATGCAGGGGAAACTGTTATTATACAGAAAAAGGGAAAGGCAGGGAAGGCAGTTGTTACAAAACCTGGTAAAAGCCAGGAAACATTAAGCCTGGAAGATGGCACAGCTGTTTTTGCAGGTACTTCTAAATCGGGTTTATACCATATAAAGGAGGGTGACGGGGAGATGTATTTTACTGTACCATTTCCAGAAGAGGAGTCGGATATCTTGCAGGAAGCAGTAGTTACGCCAGATAATAAGGCGGTTAAAGGCAATGGCAGGAAATTAAGTGGCAATATGTCAAAGAAAATGGTGGTTCTTCCAGTGCTTTTTCTGCTTCTGGTTCTTTTAATGGCAGAATGGAGGATTTACAGGAAACGTTTATAATATTAAATGGGGGATTTTATGAAAGCTGTTGTACAACATCCAGTTATATTATTATTAATACCTGTTGTTATAGCATTGCTGCTTGTAACATCACGCAATTTACGGATAGGGGATAAAGTGCGCAAAGGTTTTATTATAGGCATAAGGGCACTGCTTTTGTCTTTAATTATATGTGCTATGGCAGATATATCAGTTAATGTAAGTTCAAGCGATACAGGGACAGTGTTTTTAATTGATGTTTCAGAAAGCTTTGCAGCAAACAGGGATGAAGCAGCAAAAATAGTGCAGGATGCAGTTAAAGAACTGCCGAAGGGAAACAGGGTGGCAGTAGTGGCATTTGGCGCAGATGCAAGAATTGAGCAGTTTATGTCAGATACCAGCATGTTTACTGGTGTGGAAACAATGCCTGTAGTTACTTCTACCAACATTGAGAAGGCTGTAAGGGCAGGCATGGCTCTTTTTGATGATGATGAAGCAAAGCGCATAGTGCTTATAACAGATGGAAACCAGAATGAAGGCCAGCTTGGTAAAATGGGCGCTCTGCTTATGGCAGAAAATGTAGAGGTTAATGTTTTAAAGAAGGAATTAAAAGTTAGCAATGAAGCCTATGTATCAGACCTTTTAGTGCCAGAGAAGATACAGGCAGGTGATAAGTTCAGGGTACAGGTTGAAGTTGAGAGTACTGTTAAGACAAATGCGGTTTTGCAGCTTTATACAGGGGGAAAGCTTAGCAAACAGGAAAATGTCACACTCCAGGAGGGCAGCAATTCGTTTATTTTCCAGGATACAAGGAAAAAAGAAGGGTTTGCTGAATATAAGGCAGTAATAATACCTGATAAAGACACAATAAGCATTAACAACGAATACCAGGCAGTTACAGAAGCAGGCGGGACAGAGAAGATACTTGTTATTGAAGGTGCAAGGAATGAAACAATGGAATTTAGGAAACTGCTTTCTTCTGCCAATATAAGTTTTGATATTGTAAACCCTGCTGCAGCACCAGACAGCCTTGAGGGCATGAATAAATACAAGTGCATCATTATGGAAAATACTGCTGCAGACGGCCTTCCAGAGGGCTTTAAAAATTCACTTCCATCATATGTAAAGGATTATGGCGGCGGGTTTATTGCAGCTGGCGGCAAAAGGAGTTTTGCACTTGGGAATTATAAAGATACACCTATAGAGGATGTGCTGCCTGTAAATATGGATATTTCCAAGGATAAGAAAATACCAGAAATGGGCATGATAATGGTAATTGACAAGTCAGGGAGCATGACAATGGATGATGGTGGCAATAACAAGCTTGAAATGGCAAAAGATGCCGCCGCTTCTGCAATAGACAACCTGCGTGATACAGACAGCGCAGGTGTCATATCATTTGATGATACGTACAGATGGAATGTAAAGATACAGAAAGCAAAGGATAAAGAGGATATAAAAAGCGGGATTTATGGAATAAAGGAAGGCGGCGGTACCAGTATATACCCTGCTGTAAAGGAAGCTTATGATAAAATTAAAAAACTTGACTGCCAGATAAAGCATATAATACTGCTTACAGACGGGCAGGACGGTTTTTATAACGCATACCCGGACCTTATCAGGAAACTGGAAAAGAATAATATAACACTTTCTACGGTTTCAATAGGGACTGATGCTGATGATAATTTTTTACAGAAGCTTGCAGAATCAAGTGGCGGAAGGTTTTATAATACAAAAGCCGGCACAGAACTTTCAAGGATATTTGCACAGGAAGTATATCTTGCACAGAAAGAATATATAGTAAACAGGGTATTTACGCCAATAATTAAAAATACTGGCAGTGTATTAAGTGAAATGGCAATGGAGGGGCTGCCGGCAATGGCAGGATATGTTGCAACAAGCATAAAGCCTGAAGCGCAGCTGGTACTTGCCTCTGATAAGGATAATGACCCTGTACTTGCCTGCTGGCAGTACGGGCTCGGGCGTACTGTTGCCTTTACTTCAGATGTGACAAACCAGTGGACAGGGAATTATGCTTTATGGAGCGGTTATCCTGATTTCTGGAAAAGCATAGTAAACTGGGTTACGGATATTGCAGAGGATGAGGGCAGTACAGCCAGTGTGTTACAGGAGGGCAGCAAAGGCAGGATTGTATATACAACAAAAGAATATTCTGGCAAGACAAAAGTAAAAGCCGTCTGTACAGGAAAGGACGGCAAAAAAACAGAAACAGAGCTTAAAGCCACTTCGCCAGGTGTATTTGAAGGGGAAACAGAAACAGCAGGAACAGGGGTTTATTCTATAAATGTTACAAATACAGAAGATGGTGTTGTAAAGGATTCAAAGAATACAAGGCTGGTAATGCAGTATTCACAGGAATACAGGTTTGCAGATGCCACAGACTGCCTTGACAGTTTTGTAAGCCAGACCGCAGGCAGGTTTATAGAAAACCTTGACGGTATATTTGACAGCAGGCCGGAGCAGGTGCAGGCAAATAAAAATATAACTGTACCATTGTTAGCAGCTGCGGTAATAGTCCTGTTAATAGATATAACATACAGAAGGCTTGATATAAAGCCAGGTGCCAGGATTGCAGTGGCAGTCCAGGGCAAGGCAGCCAAAATAAAAGCAAAGGCAGCGGAAGGCAGCAGAGAAAAAGCCAGAAGGAGGCAGCCACAGGCAGCGGATAATACCACTGCAATAAAGACAGAAGCAGTAACGGCACAAAGCGCCCAGAAGAAAGAGAAAAACAGCAGGCGGGAAAGAAAAGAAGATGTACATGACATGCTTGACATAGGAAGCCTGCTTGCAAAACAAAAGGAAAGGGAAAGATAATCCAGGTATCATTAAACCCTTTAAAAACCAGTCTTTTAAAGGACGGGTTTTTAAAGGGTTTGTTCTGGTTAAAGGAATTTTTAGTTAAAATTCCCTGAAAAGTTGCATATAAACGAGATATATTGTATACTAGATAGTGTTATTTTAACCAGACATAAAACGGGGTAATTATGAAAGAGAAAGAGTGGCAGGGATTTGCAGTACAAAGCGTTTTGCTTCTTGCTGTGGTGCTGGCACTATCTGTTTTCCACCCAGGGGACATTATAAGGGATAATGGTACAAAAGTTATGGCTGATGGCACGGCAGTATTAAACAACAGCAAAAAAGTTACAAAGCAGGCCAGCCAGAAGAAAAAAGTTTCTGGATATGAATTACCAGTGAAAACAGATAAAGCACACATTACGGCACGCAGCAGTACATATATTAAGATACCAAAGCCTGCTGTCCAGACAGGTGCAGCAGTATATTTAAAAGATGAATATATGGAACAGTGTGTACGCCTGGTTATCGAAAACAAATCAGGCAAAAAGCTTAAAAAAGAAGATATTGCCAGATATAATAATGGCAGGAAATATAAAGGGAAAGTTAATAAAAAGAATAAAAAAGATATTGCAGAAAGCATGTGTATAAGGTATTCTGTGAAGAAAAATACGTACAGGACAGAACTGGAATTAAAGACAAAGCATTTATATGCACCTGTACTTTATGAAACAGATAAAGCATATTTTATTTCACTTGCAAAACCAAGGGATGTATATGATAAAATAATTGTTGTAGATGCAGGACATGGCGGGAGTGATGAAGGTACTTCTTCAGCATATGGCCACCAGGAGAAGGATTACAACCTTCTGGTACTTAAAGAACTTAAACAGATGTTAGATAAGACAGATATAAAAGTTTATTATACACGTCTTAGTGACAAGAAGATAACAAAGCCAGCAAGGACAGAACTTGCCAATAAACTTGAAGCAGACCTTTTTATAAGCATACACTGCAATTCAGAAGATGGTGACGGGAGCGCTTATGGTGTAGAAACCTTGTATTCAAAAAGAAAGCCGCTTAATTCAAAGCTTGACAATAAGAAGCTCTCTAAGATTCTTCTTAATAATGTGGCAGAAGAACTTGGCAATAAGAAGCGTGGTGTTATAAGAAGGGAGGGGCTTTATCTTATGCACCACTTAGAAGTCCCTGCATCTATTGTAGAGGTTGGGTATATGTCTAATAAATCAGACTTAAAATATATATTAAAAAAGAGTGGCCAGAAAAAGGCGGCCAGGGGTATTTATAAAGGAATAATGGAGGCACTTGGATGAAGAAAATTATTGTTGCTACCTGCAACCAGGATAAGATAAAGGAAATACGTGAAATCCTTGCAGGGGATGGCATAGAGTATGTATCACTGGAAGATGAAGGGCTGTCAGGTATTAATATTACAGAAGATGGTTCTACATTTGAGGAAAATGCAGTAATAAAGGCAAAGACTGTATCAGAGGCTACAGGTTTAATGGTACTTGCAGATGATTCAGGGCTTGAAGTTGACTATCTTGGCGGTGCACCAGGCATTTATTCTGCAAGGTATATGGGGGAAGATACACCATATACCATTAAGAATAACCATATAATAGAAGAACTTAAAGATGCAGAGGGTGATGAAAGAAGTGCGAGGTTTGTGTGTGTAATGGCATGTGCATTCCCGGATGGCAGGGTAATTACTACAGAAGGAAAAATAGAAGGGCAGATTGCATATGAAGAAAAGGGTGAAAACGGATTTGGCTATGACCCGGTATTTTACCTTCCAGAAAAGGGATGTACAACGGCACAGCTTAAACCAGAAGAGAAAAATGCCATAAGCCACAGGGGCAGGGCACTGCGGGCAATGAATAAAAAACTTGCAGAAGAAGGGATAATATAGATGCCAGCAAAGATATTGATTGTAAGTGATACCCATGGAAATAATACAAATTTAAGGAAAGCTATAGCCAATATGGGAGAAAACCTTGACTTAATGGTACATCTTGGCGATTTTATGTGCCATCCTGATGTTATAAGGGGGCTTGTGGACTGTCCTGTTGAAATGGTAAGGGGAAATTGTGATTCATTATCTTCCATCCAGTCTGCAAAGCTTATAGATATAGCAGGACATAAAGCATTTATCACACATGGCCATACATACGGGGGCAAATGGGGGATAGATACAATGAAGGACATAGCCAGGGAAAACGGGGCAGGGATAGTAATGTTCGGGCATACCCATGAACCTATGGCAGATAAAACGCCTGGCATGGCTGTAATAAACCCTGGCAGCCTTTCAAGGCCAAGGCAGGACGGCGGAAGGCCTACATATATTGTTATGACAGTTAAAGATAATGGTGATACAGATTATTCAGTTGTATATATTTAATTATTATATAAGGATGGGAAATGAGGTGTAACATGCAGCTTACAGATAAAGAGTTTTCATGGATTGTATCATATGTCCATAATAAATATGGAATTAACCTGTCACAGAAAAGGGTATTAATAGCAGGGAGGCTTGAAAATTATCTTTTAAGGAATGGTTACCAGAGTTATAGTGAATATATTGCAAAGGTAGAACAAGACCCTGGCGGGGAAGAAGCTACTAATATGATTAATGTACTTACTACAAACCATACATTTTTTATGAGGGAATCAATACACTTTGAATATATGCAGAAAGTTGCGCTTCCATGGATAAAACAGAGTGCAGCAGCAAAGAAAGATGCAAGGATATGGTCTGCTGCCTCTTCAACAGGTGAAGAGCCCTATGTAATCGCAATGATTTTAAAAGAATTTTTTGGAATGACGCCTGGATGGAATACACAGGTGCTTGCCACAGATTTATCAACAAGGGTGCTTAAACATGCAATGGAAGGAAGGTATCTTGCAGAGCAGATAACACCACTTCCAGATAAATGGAAGAGAAAATATTTTACACGTATTTCAAATGAGGAATACCAGGTTAAAGCGGAATTAAGGAAAGAACTGGTATTCAGGCAGTTTAACCTTATGGATGACATTAAATTTAAGGGATTGTTCCATATAGTATTTCTGCGTAATGTTATGATATACTTTGATGAGGACACAAAGACAAAGCTTCTGAACAGGATTTACAACCATATGGAAAAAGGTGCTTTCCTGTTTATAGGAACTACAGAGAGTATTGATAAAGTAAACACGCCTTTCAGGTATGTGCAGCCCTCAATTTACATGAAATAAGATAAAAAAGATTAATAAAATATAAAGAAGGGATGTAAAATTATGAGGCCTATAAGAGTTTTAGTTGTTGATGATTCAGCGCTGTTCAGGAATATGCTGTCACAGATACTTGACAGCGACCCAATGATTCATGTGGTGGCAACAGCAGCAGACCCATACCAGGCAAGGGACATGATTATACGTTATGAACCTGATGTAATGACGCTGGATGTTGAAATGCCAAGGATGGACGGCATAGCATTTCTTAAAAGGCTTATGCCACAGCATCCTATACCTACAGTTATGATTAGCTCGCTTAATTCCGCGGTTTTTGACGCAATGGCAAATGGTGCGGTTGATTTCGTTGATAAACCACAAGGCATGAGCACTGAGCAGATGGGTACATGGATAAGAGGTGAACTTATAACAAAGATAAAGATTGCATCTACGGTAAAAGTCGGGAAGTATAAGGCAGCAGAGGAGTTTAAGGTAAATTCAACAGGAAGGCAGTATCCAAATAAAGTAGTTGCAATAGGCGCTTCTACAGGAGGGACAGAAGCAATTTACAATGTAGTAAAAAGGTTTAATGTTGATATACCAGGCACAGTCATTGTACAGCATATGCCGCCCGGGTTTACCAAAATGTATGCAGAAAGGCTTAATAACCAGTGCAGGGTAGCTGTAAAAGAAGCTGAAAATGGTGATATACTTGAAAGAGGCAAAATCCTTGTTGCAGCAGGTGACAAACATATGCGCCTTGTTAAATCAGGCAATGTATACCGTGTTGAATGTAAAGAAGGGGAAAGGGTCAACGGCCACTGCCCTTCAGTAGATGTACTGTTCCGTTCTGTTGCAAGTGCTGCAGCAAGCAATGCAATAGGCGTAATACTGACAGGAATGGGCGGTGACGGGGCACTAGGGCTTAGTGCCATGCGCAAGGCAGGTGCACATACAATAGGGCAGGACGAGAAAAGCTGTGTTGTTTACGGCATGCCTAAGGTAGCTTTTGACATCGGTGCCGTTGAATACCAGGTACCACTGGAAAATATCGCAGCAAAGGTGTATAATATACTTAATTCAATACCTTGATATATAGGAAGGAACTAATAATATTGCCATATGTATACCATATATGGCAGAATGGAGGGAACTATGAGAATACTTATTGCAGAGGATGATTTTGCAAGCAGGAAGTTTATGCTTAAATTTTTATCAAAATTCGGGGAGTGTGATGTCACAGTTGACGGAATGGAGGCAGTGGACGCATATCTTATGGCACTTGATGCCCAGACTCCTTATGACCTTGTCTGCCTTGACATAATGATGCCGGCATTTGACGGATACCAGGCTTTAAAAGCTATCAGGGATATTGAGCAGGAAAGGAAAATCCCAGAAGAAGAAAGGGCTAAAATAATTATGACAACAGCACTGAATGAAGGGGCGAATGTAAATAAAGCATTTGACCTTGGCTGTGTTGCATATGCAGGGAAGCCTATAGACCAGGCAAAGTTTGAAAGTGTTTTGAAAAAACTTGAACTGATACCATAAATATTAGAAAGGGAACTCCTAAGCTTAATAAATACATAGCTTAGGGGCTTCTGGTTTTACTGTGGAAAGGAGTAAGAAATGTCTGACGATATGATTACAGAAGGCATGCTGGACATGTTTATATTTGAAACAGAACAGGGCCTTGAGAATCTTCAAAATATCTGCCTGGACAGTAAAGATGCAGGTGAATTTGATGAGGATAATGTTAATGAAATATTCCGTATAATGCACACCATAAAGGGTGCTTCTGCTGTTATGATGTACCAGAATATAGCTACATTATCACATAAACTTGAAGATGTATTTTATTTTATAAGGGAAAACCAGCCTGATAATGTACCACATGAAGAACTTGTTGATGATGTGCTGGAAGTATCTGACTTTATAACCAATGAACTTGAAAAGATTAAAGACGGCCTTGAATCGGACGGGGATTCAACAGAACTTATAGAAAGGCTTAGTACATTTCTTGACAAGATACAAGGCAATGTGCCTGCTGAAACAGTAGTCCCTGTCCAGGAAACACCACTTCAGGAAACACCACGTTTTTATATAGCTCCTGTTGCATCTGATGACAGCAGGTTTTACAGTATTTTCATTACCTATATGAAAGACCTTGATATGGCAAATATAAGGGCATATATGGCAGTTAATTCCCTTAAAGGCATAGCTGAAGATATACTTTTTACGCCATCTGATATAATTACAAATCCTGAAAGTTCCAATGTTGTGCTGGAATTTGGCTTCAGGATTGCCTTACAGACAACAGAAGGGCCTGACAGGATTATGGAACTTGTCAATTCAAGCGCCGGCATAGAAAATATAGAGATTAATGAATGCACAAGTGAAGAATTTCTGGAATTTTGCGTTGAGGCAGAAACACCTGTGGCAACTGCAGGCGAAGTCCTTACAGAGCCTGTTAAAACACCAACAATCCTTATAGACAGCCAGAAACCACAGGCTGTAAAAGAACAGATGGCTAAAGAGGCAGAAGCAGCAGGGGCAGAAGCTGTAAATACAGAAGAAAGCAAGAAGGAAGAAGGGACACCAAAGAAAGCACCAGTAAAGCGCCCAGCAGCTAAAAAGGGCGAGGCACAGAGTTTTATAAGCGTAAATATCAAGAAAATGGATTTGCTTATGGATTTAATAGGGGAGCTTGTAATTGCAGAAGCCACTGTATTACAAAACCCGGATTTAAAAGTGCCAGGGCTTGACCTTTCAAACTTCCAGAAGTCTGCAGCACAGCTTTCAAAGATTACTTCCGAACTCCAGGATGCAATAATGGCAATGCGGATGATGCCGCTTAAAAATACATTCCAGAAGATGAACCGTATTGTATATGATACATCCAAGAAGCTTGGCAAAGACATTGAGCTTGAAGTAATTGGTGAAGATACCGAAGTTGACAAAAATATTATTGAGCATATATCTGACCCGCTTATGCACCTTATACGTAACTCTGTTGACCATGGCATTGAAAGCAATGAAGAACGTGCAGAGGCAGGCAAAACTGAAAAAGGAAGGATTATACTTGAAGCCAAGAATGAAGGCGGCCAGGTATGGATTTCTGTTTCAGATAACGGGCACGGGCTTAACCGTGAAAACATACTTGCCAAGGCAAAATCAAACGGCCTTCTTGGCAGCCGCTCAGAAAAAGACCTTACCGACAAAGAAGTATTTAACTTTATTACACTTCCTGGATTTTCAACTAAGAAGCAGGTTACTGAATATTCAGGGCGTGGCGTAGGAATGGATGTTGTTGTTAAGAATATACAGGATGTAGGCGGTATGCTTGATATAGAAAGCGTACAGGGCGAAGGTTCAACAATGACAATGAAAATACCACTTACACTTGCTATAATAGATGGAATAATATTCTCTGTGGCAGATACAAACTTTGTATCACCTACAAACAGTGTAGCAGAATTTATAAGGCTTTCAAGTGATAAACTTATAGTCGAGCCTGACGGTGAAGAGTATGTAATGATACGTGAAGAGTATTACCCGCTTATAAGGCTGAATAAATTTTACCACCTTAATGGTGCAGTAGATAATATAGAAGATGGTATTGTAGTAGTCCTTACACATGAAGATAAAAACCTTGCAATATTTGCAGATAAACTTATAGGGGAACAGGAAATAGTTGTTAAGCCTATCCCTTCATATATCAAGAAAGTAAACGGAATATCAGGCTGTACACAGCTTGGGGATGGAAGTATAAGCCTTATTATAGATGCAGGTGCACTTGTAAGGGCATAAATCCCGCATAATATAAAAACCACCGGAAATAGTTTGTTAAGGGTTCTTTTTCCGGTGGTATTATTATAAAATATAGTGTAATGGCAATCCACAGGATTACCAGTGCATTATAACTGGAAAGAAGGGGCAGATATATGTTTTCAGAACAGGAACTGGGTGGGATTGTACAACAGATTACGCAGAATTATAAAAACGAAGAACTTTTTTATATTAAAAACGGGTGCTGTATGCCCGGCAGGGACTGTATAATACATATAATATTAAAACTGCGGCAAATTATGTTTCCGGGATATTTTGATGATGAATATCTTGGCAGGACTGTTCCAGAGTATTTTGTAGGGCATAATATACTGCAAATTTATGATGATTTACTGTACCAGGTGAAATCAGCGTTTATACAGGTATCAGAAGAGGATGTTACAGAGAAAGAGATTACAGCAAAATGTGAGAAGATATGTATGGAATTTTTTTCCTCCCTTGGAAATATACAGAACATCCTTTTAAAAGATGTAGAGGCAGCATATAATGGCGACCCTGCTGCCAAGACAAAACAGGAGATAATTTTCTGCTATCCGGGGCTTCTTGCAATATTTGTATACAGGATTGCACATGAACTGTACAAAATGGGTGTGCCGCTTATTCCACGTATTATGTCAGAGTATGCACACAGCCGTACTGGAATAGATATAAACCCTGGCGCCAGTATTGGTGAATATTTCTTTATAGACCACGGCACAGGCGTGGTAATAGGGGAAACTACAATAATAGGCAATAATGTTAAAATATACCAGGGGGTAACACTTGGTGCGCTTTCAACAAGAAGCGGCCAGCTTCTGCGTGATATAAAAAGACATCCGACTATTGAAGATAATGTAACAATCTATTCAAGCGCTTCAATACTTGGCGGTGAAACCGTAATAGGCAGGGGTTCAGTTATAGGGGGCAACGCCTTTATAACAGAATCAGTGCCGCCAGGGACAAGGGTAAGTGTTAAGAATCCTGAACATACATTTACAGATAAAAGTGCAAGCTTATCAATTAATGAACTTTTTGATTAAATATATAAGTTTTAAACCTGCAGGTAAAGCATTGTCCATTTAAAAAGGCAGGCTTTACCCGCATATAATACAGGAACGGGGACTGGTAATGAAATACGATTGTCTTGTTATAGATGATGAGAAAATGCTTGCAGACAGTACAGCACAGTATTTTAACCTTTTTGGCGTTAAAACAGCTGTTGTATACAGTGCCAGCGGGTGCAGGGATTTTTTTAAACAGGATACAGCAGGGCTTATACTGCTTGATATTAACCTTGGCAGCAGCAGTGGTTTTGAATTATGCAAAGAACTCCGTGTGAAAACAGATATCCCTATTTTATTTATATCTGCAAGGACAAGTGATGATGATAAAATTGCCGCCTTGGGCATTGGCGGTGATGATTATATACAGAAACCATATTCACTTAGCGTACTTCTTGCCAAAGTAAAAGTAGTATTAAAACGTTATGGAGGAAGTACAGGCAACGGGTATTCTGATGGCAGGCTTAGCATTAGTTTTGATTCAATGCAGGTATTAGTTGAAGGAAAACCTGTTAAGCTTACACAGCTTGAATTTAAGCTGTTATCTTATCTTGTTAAAAATGAAAATAAAGTAGTTTCCAAACAGGAGCTTTTTGAAAATGTATGGGAGGATAAATTTACAGGCGACGGGACACTTAATGTACATATACGCAGGATACGTGAAGCCATTGAGCGTGAACCGGGAAATCCTGGATATATTATTACCATCTGGGGCGGCGGCTATAAGTTTTGTGGGGAAAAACAATGAAAAAAAGTATATTTTTAACCAGCCTTGTATTTGCATTTATAGCAGAGATTACTATGCTGGTTATTTTTACTGTGCAAAAAACTGAAAACTGGCAGGATGCTGTTGTGGTAAATGAAATAGTACAATCAGTAAAAAAGAACTGGGATAAAATAAGGGATTATAAAGACAGTACAGGCAAAGATTATACTGTGGTTAATAATAATGGGACGGTTTTGTACAGTACAGGGGAAGGGATTAGCAGAAGCATAAACGAAGCCATAATACACAGGGATACAATTCTTGATATAGAAAAAGACGGCGGTATTGCAGGGAAAGTAATTATTTATAATAACAGTGCACAGGAAATAAAATTATGGAAGCGTAAGGTATTTACTATAATGCCAGCTGCGGTTTTTATACAATTTATTGTATGCCTGGCCTGCATTATTTATTTAAAATATACTATAATCAGGCCATTTTATAAAATGAAAAGTTTTGCAGAGCGCATTGCAGGCGGCAACCTTGATATTCCGCTTGAAATGGACAAGCAGAATCTCTTTGGTGCATTTACAGAAAGTTTTGACATTATGCGTGCAGAACTTAAAAGGGCACAGGCAGCAGAAGCAGAGGCAAATGCAAGTAAAAAAGAACTTGTTGCAAATCTTTCACATGATATTAAAACACCAGTTGCAAGCATTAAAGCAGCTTCAGAACTGGGCGCTGCACTTGCAAATGAGGACAGTATAAAGGAAAGCTATTTGCAGATTGAACATAAAGCAGACCAGATAAATACACTGGTAAATAATCTTTTTACAGCAACACTTGAGGAATTAAAACAGCTTAGCGTATCACCATCTGATATAGACAGCAGGGAATTAAAAAAGATGCTGGAATGTTCAGATTACCTGCATTATGCAGATATCCATAATATTCCAGAATGTATTTTATATGCAGACAAACTCCGTTTACAGCAGGTATTTGACAATATTTTTGCTAATTCCTACAAATATGTAAACACAAAAATAGATGTGAAAGTTTTAATGGAAGAGGAGAAGCTTAAAATAATTATAGAAGATTATGGCGGTGGTGTAAAAGAAGAAGAACTGCCATTCTTAAAGAATAAATTCAGGCGTGGCAGCAATACAGCACATATTGAAGGGGCCGGTCTCGGGCTTTACATATCTGATTATTTTATGGGGGAAATGAATGGAAGGCTTATTACCAGAAATGGAAAAAACGGGCTGGAAGTAACAGTAGTTATACCTTTAAGTGGTGGCATTTAATTAAAAAATATACAGCCATTATTTTTGTACAATGGCTGTTATTTATTTTACCAGAGGACTATAGTCCTGTTATTCCCAGTTTATATCACTTTCTTTAGTAAATTCATGGCACTCTGGGTTATTTTCAATTTCATCCAGCATATGAAGGTCAGTTTCATCAGGTAATTCCTCTCTTATATCATTCCATGAAGGCAGAAATTTTCTCAAAATAAGATTCCATACTATTTCTGCATCATTATCATCCATTACATTAACAGCATTGATAATTTTTTCTTTAACCATTGTCATGTAATTATCCCTCCTTATAAACCTGTCCACGGTTTCCAATGCGTGATATGTATAATATATTGCCGTTTCTGTCAAAAATAATTCTAAAATTTCCTACCCTCAGGCGGTAGCCGCTTTTCCCTTGTAACTTTATTACATCACCTGTGGGAAGGCTGTGGATAGCAGTTAAAATTCTATTTCTAGCAGACAAGCTTTGCTTTTTTAAGAATTTTTCTGCTTGTTTTGAAAAATAAATTTCCAGAAAGCCACCTTCATTCTTTATTTTATAATGTATTTTCTTTATTTAGATTAACATTATAAAAAAAGGAAGTCAAGAAAAAGTTCTGGCATATGGCAGCAGGTTTATTGGACGGCATTTTATAAATTTAAAGATTTAAGGAATAGTTAAGGATTACCTAAAGACATTTAAGGATTTGAAATGTAGAATAGGACTTGTAAAAATCATAACAGGAGGGTTTTCTTATGGAGGAAATACTTTTAAAAACTGAGAAATTAAGCAAGTCTTTTTCTAGTGGCGGGACTTTGCAGCATGTTCTTAAAAACATTGATTTAGAGCTTTATAAAGGCAGTTTTACTGTAATAATGGGGGCAAGCGGTGCAGGGAAGTCAACGCTTTTATATGCACTTTCAGGCATGGATACACCTTCACTTGGAAAAATTACATTTGGGGATGAAGTCATATCTGGTTTGACGCAAGACAGGCTTGCAATGTTCCGGCGGAAACATTGTGGCTTCGTATTCCAGCAGATTTACCTGCTTGATGGCATGAGTGTAATGGATAATGTACTTTCAGCAGGATTTCTTGCTAATAAAGATAGGAAAGGGATTATAAAACGTGCCAGGGAATTATTCAGTGCCGTGGATATTCCAGAGGAAACACAGAAAAAATTCCCTTCACAGATTTCAGGAGGTGAAGCACAGAGGGCAGGAATTGTCCGGGCATTAATAAATTCCCCTGAAATACTTTTTGCAGATGAGCCGACAGGGGCGCTTAATTCAAAAACAGGTCTTGATGTACTTGACACATTTACCAGATTTAATGAACAGGGGCAAAGCATCGTTATGGTAACACATGATATGCGTTCTGCAAGGCGTGGCGACCGGGTTTTATATTTAAAGGACGGGATGGTTTTAGGGGAATGTAACCTTGGGAAATACAGGCACGGGGACGGGGAGAGGCATAAAAAGCTGTCATTTTTCCTTACAGAAATGGGGTGGTAAATATGAAGAAATATTTTTTAATTGCACGTTCCAACCTGCGCAGGACAAAAGGACAGACAGTTGCAACCGCTGTTCTTGTATTTATTACAGCATTAATGTTAAATTTATGGCTTATGCTGTCTATGGACTATAAAAGTAATTTTAACCGTTACCATGACAAACTGAATGCAGGACATGTTACACTTGCAGTTGGAAGCAGTGACAATAAATTGAAAAATTTCATTTCAAAAACACTGGATAATGACAGCCGTACAACACAATATTGTATAAGTGATGCGTTTGCCAATAATGCTTCTTTTGGCTATAATGGCGGTGAAATAAGTACAAGTTTTGTATTTCTTAACAAGCAGGAAGCAATAAACCGTACAGTAGAAAAAATAGAAATTGTAGAGGATAGCAGCTATAAAAGCGGCATATATCTTCCAGTCCTTTATTCTACAGATAAAAATATCCAGCCTGGAAAGAAAATAAGCCTTAAAATTGGAAATATTACAGCTGATTATACAATATGCGGATTTATAAACTCTGTAATGGCAGGTTCACATAATTGTATAATGTGTACTGCTTTACTTACAGATGATAAATATAAAGAACTTGAAGAAAAGGAATGGACACGCAAAGCACTTTTTACTTCTGTAAGGATAAAGGATAAAACAGAAAGTGATGATTTTGAGGCGTCACTTAAAAACAGTATAACTTCGGAGTATCCAGGAATAGACACTGCAAGTAATTCTTATATACTGGTATCTTCTTCACGTTATATTTCACAGATGATATGTTCAGGCATTATATGTGTAATGGCATTTATGACAGCTTTTATTGCATTTGTAGTAATTTCATCCAATGTAATAAACTATATACAGAAAAACATGAAAAATATAGGGGTATTAAAGGCTGGGGGTTATAAAAGCAGCCAGATTATCTGTACACTTTTAATACAGTTTCTTTATGTAACGCTATTAACCTCGGCAGCGGGCGCAGGCTTTTCTTACTGTCTTTTTCCTTATATAAATACTATGATGGCTTCACAGACCGGCATACCATATAAAATAAAATTTCTGCCGCTGCCTTTCCTGCTTGCTATTGCATTTATAGCAGGGACTGTATTTGCCGCTGTATGGTTTTCATCACACAGAATTAAGAAAATAGAGCCTGTAGTTGCAATACGCCAGGGTATACAGACACATAACTTTAAACGTAACCATATACCACTTGAAAATACACATATGCCGTTAAATACTGCACTTGCACTTAAAACAACATTTTCGGGAATTAAACAAAATATTATAGTATGTACCACAATGCTTGTACTTTCACTTGTTATAGTATTTTCAGGGCTTATGATAGCAAATGTAATTGTAGATATGGAACCATTTATAAATATGGTGGCAGGAGAAACGTCAGATTCTTCTATTAGTATACCCGCAGATTCCAGTGAACGGTTTTTACAAATAATAGAGAAAGATAAACGTGTAGAAAAAATATATTTTTATTATACAGTTGAAACAAGACATAGTGGTAATGCTGTTTTAATGGCAACATTATCAGATGATTTTTCAAAACTTAATAACCAGGATATCTGTATAGAGGGAAGATTTCCAAAATATGATAATGAAACAGCAGTTGCTGCAAAATATGCAAAAGAAAAAAATTTAAAAATTGGCAGTGAAATTATGCTGGAAGCAGATGGCAAAGAGGAAAAATATATAATTTCAGGATTTACACAGATAAGCAATAACCTTGGAAAAGATTGTATGCTTACATGTGATGGCTATAAACGTATGGCAGGACTTGTAAATGAATGTTATTCTGTAAACCTGGAAGACGGTACAGATATTGATAAATTTAATAAAGAAATAGCGGACAAAATAGGCAATGGCGTACAGTCTGTAAATATTAAAGCAGTAATAGACAGTACAGCAACAGTTTATGTTTCACTTATGGCAATTATTGTAGCTGGTATTATTATATTAAGTTTAATAATAGTTATATTTGTAATGTATCTTCTTGTAAGGACAATGCTTAATAATAAAAAACGTGACTACGGGATTATGAAAGCAGCTGGTTTTACCACAGGACAGCTTATATTCCAGACTGCAGCAAGCTTTATGCCAGCTGTAATAATATCAACAGCAGCAGGGATTATATTAAGTTCATTTATTATAAACCCGCTTGTAGCTTTCTTTTTAAATGGAATAGGAATTGTAAAATGTACATTTAAAGTTCCAGTAGCGTTTAATATTGCGGCAGGAACAGGGCTTGTTATATTTACATTTCTGGCAGTGTGCGTAATGTCATTTAAAATCAGGAAAAATGCGCCAGTGGCATTAATGGCGGGGGAATAAAAAATATAGGGAAAGAGCATTGCCGGAACGGTACGAGGATATTTTACCAGCAGATTTATTCTGTGGAAGCCGTACCGGAGGTTCTTTCTAAATCCCCAGTGAAGAAAGACTAATTGAGAATCCTGGGTAAATACCAACGGGGATATTATCAGCAAACTGGTATATAAGAGGGCTTTCATCATGCTCCATGTCATATACAACAGTAGTACGCTTATATGGGTCAACAATCCAGTATTCCCTTACTCCTGCTTCCTGGTATAAAGCTAATTTTGTATAATAGTCCATTTTTTTAGTAGCAGGTGATATAATTTCTATAATCCAGTCAGGTGCACCATTACATCCTTTGCTGTTTATTTTATCTTTATCACATATTACAGAAATATCAGGTTCAAGATATTTTGTATCATCAGCAAAAAGAAAAACAGAAAACGGTGCAGGAAAAACTTCACATATTCCATTATTTTGCCGTATATAAATATTAATTTCAGTATTAATAAAATTCAATATCCTTTGGTGGTTTGTATTATGAGGGGACATATAATAAATCTGCCCATCAATCAGTTCTGCGCGCTCTCCGTTTTTTAAATTGTAAATATCATCAATATTATAGAACTTCTCTTGTGCTAATGATGGCATTTGGAACACTTCCTTTCATTTTAAAATCCGTACTTCTGTTACAGGAAACAACATAATAAATCATAACATATTTTAGTCCATATTGCTACAATGAGGACCAAAAAACCACGTCCATTTTATAAATTCTGGTAATTTCTATTGTCTGTTTTTGTGGGAACGGACTGTCTGGACACAATGCGGTTTAACTAAGGACTATTTAATAATAATACCTCCTCAATAAAACTGGAAGAGGAGGTATTATTTTATATATTGCTAATTCCCAGATATTGTATATTATTATTTTAAAACAGTTAAAGCAAATTTAAACTTCTTTCCATTTTCATTACACTGGAATATAATAGTGGCTTTTGTATTTTTATTATTTTTTAGTCCAGTTGCAGTAATTTTAAATTTATTGCCAGAATTGCCACTTGGTACAACACTTATATAACTTTTTGAATTTGATGCAACAGTAGCAGTATATGTACAGTCATCAGTCTTTGTACTTGAAACAAATCCTGTCACACATACATCAAGGGTCTTGCCATTTTCAATTTTAGTATTGCTAAGTTTATTTCCCGAAGTGTTTTGTACCTCAAGTTTTTTAGGTGCTAACAGGACATTTACAGGGCAGCATTCGGATACGCCTTTGTCACCAGTATCAATAATCCAGAGATATACAAGACCTTTTTCCTTGCCAGCTGCTGTTACAGTAATTTGTCCGTTTTTAATTTTTGCTCTTGCTATCTTTGCAGCATCTCTATCTATAATTTTATTTTTAGTCACAACAGGCTTTGTATTTGATTTGGTAATCCCCACAATAACCTTGCCAGCAGCAGGTTTTACAATGCCCTTGCTGTTTAAAGTATACTTATATGAAGCAAGGATATCTGTGTATGCAGTAAACTGTTTGTTAGTAGTTTTTGTAGTGCCTGTCTTAAAAGTTCCGCCATTGCCATAAATAATGATAGGAGAGCCAGATACAGGGCTGGTATAATTGTAATCATTAAACAGGCGTGTACAAGATGGGGCGGTAAAATTACCAGATGGTACAGGGGCTGGGTTTGTATTGTCATCTTGCACATAAATAATTGTAAAGTCCCTGGTTTTCCCATTATCATTTGTAGGAGATGAAAATTGGTATGTAGCAGGTTTTGTAATATCAGTTACTTTAAGTATCTTATTATTACTTGAAGTGGATAATAATGTAATATTAGAAAGATTCTGTAAAACAAGATTATTATTGCTATAATTCAGCATCTTTGCATTTAATTCTAAATTATTATAAGTATTAGCATTAAGTTTTAATGTATTAACTTTAGTAGAACTACAGGATAAATGAGTTAATAATGGGTTTTTGCTTAAGTCCAGTTCAGTAATTTCTCCTTGTGATATTAGTGGGACGTTTACACGATGTTCAAAATAAGCACAACTAAACATACCTAGTTTTGGATTTTTAGTGACATCTATTTTTTTAAGTGGATTGTTGCCACAATTAAGATTATATAATTCACTATTATTGCTTAAATCTAAATTTGTTATTTGGCAATCCTGGCAATCAATCATTATTAATTTGCTATTCTTACTTACATCTAATTCTGTTAAACTACTAAAACCACAAGCAAGCCTTTCAAGTTGGGTATTATGGGTTAAATCTAATTTTGATATAGGGTTGTTGCTACAGTGCAAATCAACTAAAGCGGTATTTTTACTTATATCTAGTTCTTCAATTTTATTGACATTGCATTCAAGATATGTAAGTTTGGTATTATGGCTGATATCTAATTTTGTTATATTGTTATAGGTACAACTAAGTGTTGTCAAATCCTTAAAATGTTCTATACCTTTTAAATCAGATATTTTCATGCGTAATATATCTATTTTTTTTATATTATTGATTTCTGTATCAGATAATCTGCCATTTCCATCACTGTCAAAATGTTCAGAGATATAATTCCTGAAATTTTCATCTGGAAAGTTAGCTTCATCAATAGCCACTTCTGATGCCTGTACTGTTTTAACATTTGAAGTTCCTATAGTGTTAATAGCAGAAAAAGCTATGCAACATATTGTTCCTAGCAGTATTTTATGTTTTTTAATCATAATATATTTACCTCCATTAATTTTAATTAATATTTAGTTTTATTTATTGTGTAATAGTTAAAGCAAATTTAAGCTTCTTTCCATTTTCATTGCACTGGAATATAATAATAGCTTTTGTATTTTTATTATTTTTTAGTCCAGTTGCAGTAATTGTAAATTTATTACCAGAATTACCATTTGGTACAACACTTATATAACTTTGTGAATTTGGTGCAACAGTAGCAGTATATGTACAGTCATCAGTCTTTGTGCTTGAAACAAAACCTGTCACACATACATCAAGGTTTTTGCCATTTTCAATTTTAGTATTTTTAAGCTTATTTCCCGAAGTATCCTGTACTTCCAGTTTCCTTGGGGCTAACAGGACATCTACAGGATAACATTCAGATACATCATTGTCACCAGTATCAATAATCCAGAGATATACAAGACCCTTTTCCTTGCCAGTGGCAGTTACAGTGATTTGCCCGTTTTTAATTTTTGCTCTTGCTATCTTTGCAACATCTCTATCTATAATTTTATTTTTAGTTACAACAGGCTTTGTATTTGATTTTGTAATCCCCACAATAACCTTGCTGGCAACAGGTTTTACAATACCATTATTATTTAATGTATATTTGTATGAAGCAAGGATATCTGTATATGCAGTAAACTGTTTATTAGTAGTTTTTGAAGTACCTGTTTTAAAAGTGCCGCCATTGCCATAAATTACAATAGGAGAGCTTGTAACAGGACTGGTATGGTCATGGTTATTGAATAAATGAGTTGAAAATGTTGGTTCTATTTCTGTTGTATTATTACCATCTGTATAAATAATTGTCATATTAACTGGAATACCATTATTTATATCAGAAGAAGAATATTGGTATGTAGCAGGCTTGGTAATATCCATTACTTTAAGGTAATTATTATCTGCCATTATGTTAAATAGATTAGATAAAATGGCATGTTCTGAATGTAAATCCTCTGCATTTAAATCAAGATAGTAGTATGTTTTGAAGTTTAATTTTAATTCTTCAAGCTGGTTATTATGACATGCCAAAACCTCCATATGAGCACTATTGCTTAAATCCAGACTGGTTAGTTTATTATTAGAACAATTTAGTGAACATAAAGAAGTTTTACTTAAATCCAGATTAGTTAGTTTATTATCAAAACAATTTAATGTCATTACAGAACTTATATTCTTTAAATCCAGATCAGTTAATTCATTACAATAACAGTCCAGTTCTTCTAAAAATTTTATACCGCCTAAATCAATACTAGTTAACTTGTTGTTAGAACAATCTAAAAAGTTCAAGATAATATTTTTGCTTAAGTCCAGGCTTGAGAGCTGGTTGTTAGAACAGTATAAAGAATCTAATACAATGTTTTTACTTAAATCTATATCTGTTAATTGGTTATCATCAAATGCCAAATGATATAACATAGTGTTATTATATACATCTAAATTTATTAAGTAGTTATTACCACAACTTAGTGATTCCAACATAGTATTGCTGCTTATGTTAAGATTAGTCAGCTGGTTATTCCAACAATATAAATCTATTAAAGAAGTATCACCATTTACATCAAGATTTTCCAGATTATTATTATAGCAATACACATATTTTAGAGCATTGTTATTGCTTAAATCCAGATTTGTTAATTCATTATGATCGCATTGCACATATTTTAGAGCACTGTCATTGCTTAAATCCAGATTTGTTAATTCATTATAAGAGCAATTCACATGTTCTAGAACATTGTTATTGCTTAAATCCAGATTTGTTAATTTATTATCAGAGCAATCCACATATTCTAGAGCATTGTTATTGTTTAAATCCAAATTTGTTAATTTATTAAAAGAACAATACAAAGATTTCAAAGCGGTATTTTTTTTAAAATCTAAACTTGATAATTCGTTACTGTTACAAATTAATTCTGTCAACAATATATTATTACTTGTATCAAGATTTGTTAATTTGTTGTAATTGCATTGTAATTTTTTTAAAAATGTATTTTTGCTTATATCAAGATTTATCAATGTGTTACTGCTGCAATCCAGTTCAGTCAGTGCAGTAAAGTGTTCTAATCCATCTAAACTGGATATATTTTTGTTATTGACTTTTATATTAGTTGCCGCTTTTATTTCATCATCTGATAATTTACCATCAGAATCTAAATCAAAGTTTTCAATAACATAATTTCTAAAAATATAATCTGGAAAATTAGTTACATCAATAGCTACTTCTGCTGCCTGTACTGTTTTACTGTTTTGTAATCCTATAGTGCTAATGGCAGAAAATGCCATTCCACATATTGCCCCTAATATTATTTTGTATTTTTTCTTCATATAAGTTCACCTTTCTTTTTTAATACTATTGTTACAAAATATAATACTGTTTTTGTTTTAAAACATATTTTGTGTATCACCTCTCTTATTTATGTATGTGCCAGTGTGTGTAGGTAAAATATTATTGAAGAAGCTGCAATATTCCGTCCCTCATCTTGTTTGCCTGGGCAAGCATTGACTGGGCGGCTTGTGATAGTATATCTTCTAATGTAAAAGTAACCATTTCTTTTGCCATGTCTGCATCACGTATTTTGGATTCTGCTGACTGCAGGTTTTCTGATGTATTTGTATCAATGGAATACATATGTTCCATACGGTTTGTATATGCACCAAAAACACTACGCATATAACTTATTGTTTCTGAGGCTGTATCTGCATCAGAAATAAGTTTTTCTGAATTTTTCTGTGTTAAGGTATTGCCATTTCCTATGCCAAGTGTATATGTGGAAAAATTATCCCATTCCAGTATAATGCCCTGTCCTGTATTTGCCCCTGCCTGTATCCAGAATCCTTTTTCATCTTCTATATGGAAATCAAATGTTGAAACTGTAGCAGAATTAGGGTTTTCATCAGCATAGTAACCAACATATGAATAATCTTTTGAACTTAATGTAATTTCTGACTGGTCTGCAATGTTTTGCATTATTGTATCATAATATTCTTCCCATGATGCAGTAGTGTTAGTTATATTAATATTATACCTTGTTTTGCCATTCATTGATGTATCATTTGCATCATATAGAATAAGTTTCCCTTTATCATCTTCTACATATATTCCATTAGAATCCTGTATTTTTTCTGCAAGAGGGTTTAAATCATCTTTTAAATTATAAACATACTGTAAATCAATCTTACCATTCCCTGCTGTACTGATATCAATAGTACATTTATCAATTTCATATGGCTTTGTATCAAATGAACCCAGAGCCCGTTTTCTGTTATCGCATACATAAAGTTTTGCACCGTCTGTTGCATATTGCTGGAAATGGAAATCAAAACCGCTTTCATCTATTACATCTACTACAGCATTAACGAAATCAGTACCATTATTTATTCCCTTTTCAAGCATTTGTTTTAAGTCTATTTGTAATGTATAATTGCTATTTCCATCGTCGGACATTGTATAGCCAGTACCGTTTGATGCCACATTGTCAGTATTTCCATAGACAAACATTATACTGTAGTGGTTTGAGCATGTGGCACAAGTGGAATTAAATCCCATTCCTAATAAATCATATAACTGGTAGTCTTTGCCAAGTCCTGAAAAATCCATTGTTGCTAAAGAATATGTTCCATTTAATTTTTGTGTGGTGTTCATTTTTGAACTGTCCAGTACAACCTGGCTGTTTGGTATAATGCTGCTTTTTCCTATTACATCTTCTAAAGCTGGATGTGTTGGATTTGCACTGCCTGATAATAATTTCTGGACTTGTCTTGCAATAAGGTAATTTTCATAAGGCTCTGCATTATTTTTTATTGTATCCATACTTGTTACTGAAACAGAATTTAAACTGGCAACAGTATTGCCATCTTTTTTAAAGTTAATATGGAATGAACCAGAATCTTTGTCATACTCTAATTTTGTTTTTCCAAACTGGTCTTCTTTATTATCAAAATCACGTCCTAATGCAATTTCATCATATATTGAAATTCCACAAGAGGATTGTTTTAGTATACCGCTTTCAACATTATTGCCCTTGGTAAATGTAAAGCCATATTCATCATTTGTACTTATATTCCTGTCATGGACAGCTGCATTGTTAATACCGTCAATTACAGATTCCATGCTTGTTTCATCAAGCAGTGTAAAGTTAAATTGTATATTGTAATTTGAATCATCTTTATCATCAGATTTATATACGTAACTATATACTTTAGTATCTGAAATATCATTTTTAGAATCCCATGATGTAATGCCAAGTTCTGCCCATGTTTTCTTGGAATTTTTAAATACAGCACCATCTGAGCCGTCTTTATTGATATTGACAATCCATATTCCAGTATCATCTGCTTTCAGCCTTATATCTAAGTCTGTTTTATCTGCCATGTTCTGGGCAAATTCATTAGTAATACGCAAGCGGCTTCCTGTATCTTTTATATCAACCGCTTGTGCTTTATAATATCCATTATATTCATTAATGTATTTTCTGGAATATTTTTTATTACATGTGTTAATGCCGTTTTTAATAGTATCTAAAGAAGCAAAACCTTTTACATAAAAGCTTCCAACACCGTTTCCAATATTAAAATGGTAAAAACCTTCTTCACCAATATGGTTTAAGATAGTGTCATTATCTTCATTTAAAATATCTTCCCAGCCTATTTCCTGTCCTGCTATGCTAATTCCATTATCTGTTCCCTCAACAGGAAATGAAACTTTGATTTCTGGAGGTTTTGAACCATCTTTACATTCTATTTCCAGGCTGCATAATCCTGTATTGTATGTATAAGTACCAGCATTAAATACAGTATTTCCACTGGCATCTTTTTTAACCATGCCTGGATTAATTGCATTCCATGAAACACGTGTATCCTGTCCAAGGGGTGATGTTACTATAATCCCACCATATGAATCCGGGTCAGCCGGGCTGCCATTTGTAGCATCAAAAATTTGTACAGCATACACATCACCACTGAAATTGACTTCAAATGGAGATGCAAAAATATTGTATGTATTAAATTCTGTTTGTGCACTAATCCGGTTTATTTCTTTTTTCAATGCAATAATTTCTTCATTAATTGTAATTCTGTCAGCGGTTATATATGTGTCATTAGCAGCCTGTACAGACAGTTCTTTAATGCGGCCCAGTACAGCATGTACTTCATGGAGTGCTCCTTCCGCAGTATTACAAAAACTGATTCCATCCTGTACATTTCTTGCACCTTGGTCCAGACCACGTATCTGTGCCCTCATTTTCTCAGAAATAGAAAGACCTGCTGCATCATCTGCTGCCCTGTTTATCCTGTAACCAGAAGACAGGCGCTCTGTAGACCTTGCTTTGGATTTTTCATTAATATTTAACTGCCGGTTTGTAAACGCAGCTATCATATTTGACCTTATAACCATAATATTCCCTTCTTCCCGCTTAATAATGTTTCTTTATATCCATATTATATATTTAATTCCCAGAATTGAAATAATACTATTATTCCTATATATACTAACACTAATACTATGGATTTTCAATACTAATACTAATTTTTTTTGAAAAAATAACAGTATAGGTTGCTGTTTTTTCTATATAAAACCATAAATAATAATTATACAAAAATTTTTAGAGAGGGGATTTGTATGGGTATTGATTATGGAACTTTAGGAAGGAATATATATTTTTACCGTAAAAAAAAGATGCTTACGCAGGAGGAACTGGCGGAACAGACAGGTTTGTCTGTTGGTTTTATAAGCCAGCTTGAGCGTGGTATTACAAAGCCTAGCATTGATACGCTGTCGGATATATGTGATTTTCTGGAATGCCATATTGGTGCGGTTTTAGATTATTCAGAAAAGGAAAATTCCCCGCTTTTCCTGGAATATATAGAATTATTCCAGTCTTTGCCAGAAAAGGAACAATATTTATTTTTTTGTATGCTGAAGGCATATAAAGAAAATCTTTAATAGTTTTTAGTTATATTAGTAAATAAAAATTGTTTAAATTATTAAATTTTGTAAAATTTGGTGCAATATGCCATAATTATTACATAATTTTGGTGTATCCTAATTTTCTATAAAATAGTAACATGCCATAATTTTAAAATTTAACAGGCCCGGGACTGCCTGGAAGCAGGAAGTTCACTGGAGTTTACCTGACAGGGGGGATTTTTATGAAGACAGGAAGAAAATTACAATGGGCAGCAGTTGCTGTTTGTGCAGCAGCAGCGTGGACATGGGCAGGGGCGGATGATGCAGCAGCTGCCATTACCGCTGGTGATATAGAAGCTAGTGGTACTGAACAGAAAATGTATGTAAATGCCGGCCAGGACAAGGAACTTTTTTTCGGCACAGCAACAATGGGCAAAAAGACAGGCAAGGTAGTATTTAAAGTGTCTGCATGGAATCTTTATGAACTTGGCAGCAGTACAAAGGCGGAAATTGATTTATCTAAATTAAGCAATGTAAAGGATAATTTCATAGCAGTTAAAACAGATGACATGGAAGTGCCAGTTATTGTCAGGATTCCTGCAACAGACAGGGTTTCTGTTGTTAAATATAATGGTGCTACACAGGAGCTTGACATTAAAACTGGTACTAACAAGTCAAGTGTAAAAGCTGCAAGTGCCTATGAGTGGAGGACAGTGTACAGCAGCTGGCAGACACCAGAAGCTTCACAGCAGCTTTCTGACGGCAAAGTGCCAGGGATATTCGGGGAATTCCAGTTCCAGGGTGCAACTTTATATGTAAGGACTCCAGGTGAAGCATTATCAAAAATCACTGAAACTGCAGATACTTCACTAAGCAATTCTTATGATGCAAGTAATCCAGATAAGAAAGTAGCAGTGTATGATGCACCAAGGCTTCCAGGCAAGGAAACCAAATTAAATATTGCAAAACAGGCTAATGGCCCGTCAGTTTCTGTACAGTACAGTTCTGGCACGCTGACACTTCCAAAGCAGTCAGAATACCGTGTTGTAACAGTTTCAGGCAGTACTATATCAATACCTGGTGAGGTGGTTAAAAATACATCTGTTAAAAAGGGTGTTACAATAGATGAACTGTTACCAGGCAATATAGAAAGCGGAATACTGGAGGTACGCAAAGAACCCAATAGTTCTAAGAAAAAGTGTGCTTCCAGATGGACACGTATCCCATTAGAGATGCCATCAGCCCTTGATGTTTCAGGAACTGACCAGGTGGGCAGCGGAGGCATTAAAAATGTAACAATAGCAGGTGAGGCTGGTGCTTCCGGGACAAAGCCTGTACTTGTAAAGGCAGAATATGTAAGCGGAAGTAAGGGGTATGATGTTGTTCTTACAAGCACAAGTGATGATATTTACAAGGTTGCAGTTATGGATAAGGAAGAAAAGCCGGCTGCTAATGCAAGTGCAAGGAAATTAAATGCAAAATCATCATTAAGCCTCAGTAATTTAAAAAACGGCCAGGTTATTTATATCCGCCAGGAAGGCAGCAACAGGACAAAGACATGGGCTGGTGAGTATACAAAGTTTGGCACAGTTGATTTCCCAAAATAAGAAAATATGGCAGAAAGGGATAATAATGGATAATATTTTAGTAACAGGCGGTGCGGGGTTTATTGGAAGCCATACAGTTGTGGAACTTCTTAATGCCGGGTATGGTGTAGTAGTGCTTGATAACCTTGTTAATTCAAGCAGTGAATCATTAGAAAGGGTCAAAAAGATAACCGGCAAAAGTATTAAATTTTACAAAGATGACCTGCTTGACAAAGAGGCTTTGCAGAATATATTTGAAAAAGAGGATATATCTTCAGTTATACACTTTGCAGGTTTAAAAGCAGTGGGTGAATCATGCAGGATACCGCTGGAATATTTTAATAATAATATTACAGGTACTATAAACCTGCTTATGGCAATGGAACAGTATAATGTAAAATCACTTGTATTCAGTTCCTCCGCAACCGTTTATGGCAAGCCAGAAAGTGTGCCAATCAGGGAAGATTTCCCATTATCAGTATCTAACCCGTATGGCAGGACTAAGCTTATAATAGAAGATATGCTAAGGGATATTTATAAAGCAGATGAAAGCTGGGATATTGCCCTTTTAAGGTATTTTAACCCTATAGGCGCACATGAGAGCGGTGAAATCGGCGAGAACCCAAATGGAATACCTAACAACCTGCTGCCATATGTTTCCAAAGTTGCAATAGGGGAACTGGAAACCGTAAATGTATTTGGCAATGATTATGATACGCCTGATGGTACAGGTGTACGTGATTATATACATGTAGTGGATTTGGCAGAGGGGCATATAAAAGCACTTGGAAAGTTAAGCTCACACCCAGGGCTTGTAACGTATAACCTTGGTACTGGCAAGGGGTACAGTGTGCTTGAGATAATCCATAACTTTGAAAAAGCATGTGGCAGGAAAATCCCATATAATATTACAGACAGAAGGCCAGGCGATATAGACATGTGCTATGCAGACCCTGGAAAGGCAAAGAAAGAACTTGGCTGGGAGGCTAAAAGGGATATAGGTAAAATGTGTGAAGACGCATGGAGATGGCAGAGCAAATATCCAAAGGGATTTTAAAAATGAGGTATTATATTGCAGACTGCCATTTCGGGCATGACAAGGCCAGGATTTTAGACCAGCGTAATTTTGGCAGCGTGGGGCAGATGGACGAAGAAATGGTACTGGCATGGAACAGCATTGTCCGTAAGAAAAAAGATGAAGTAGTTATACTTGGTGATTTGTCCGTTGCAAAAGGTGAGGAAGTTAATAAACTTTTAAAAAGGCTGAATGGTAAAAAATATCTTGTTTCAGGCAACCATGATATGAGGTTTTTACATGATAAGAAGTTTGATGTTTCTCTTTTTGAATGGGTAAAACCATATGCAGAACTCAGGGATAATAACAGGACAGTGGTTTTATGCCACTATCCTGTTATATGTTATAATGGACAGTATTATGGTGATAAAACATATATGCTTTACGGGCATGTACATAATACGGCCGATTACCAGAATGTAAAACGCTTTATAAAAGAAACAAGGGAAAGCACTTCTGGCGGCATTAATATTCCATGTAATATGATTAACTGCTTTACAGTGTTTTCAGATTACAGGCCGCTTACACTTGATGGATGGATAGAAAGGTCAAAGAAGGCTGGTTTGTAAACTTCAATTAGTCTTTTGAAAATATTATAAAAAACCTGCTATACTTTAGCAA
>CAJTOK010000004.1 GCA_910577825.1 uncultured Lachnospiraceae bacterium
TTTTATAAGTTATAAGATAATTTTATTAACTTTTTATAAGTTTTCAGTAACGGTAAAGGAGATGACTGATATGATAATGGAACAGGCTACAAATATACGAAAAGAATGGAGTTCTGTATGTGACAGTGTTATACACCAGAAACCTAAATTTATAAAACGGACAAGGGATAAAATGTGGTTTTCTAATTTAGAAACTATGTTAGAGATTCTGGAAGCATACCATTTTACAGCAATAAAATATATAGAAGAAGATGGTTCTGTGACATTATCCCTCAATGAGATTGATTTGGTAGAGAATGGTGCAGATGAAAAGGCAGCCCGTTTTAAACTTGCTGAATCTATAATGGAATATTCGCTTGATTACTATAATGAATATGAAATATATTCACATAGTCCAAACAGAAAAAAACATATTCCATATATATTTAAAGCATTAATCATAGATAGTCCAGAAAAGTTAGGGGATATGCTGCAATGCCAAAGTGGAAAGAATTAAAAAGATTTTGTGAACGGGATGGATGGGAATTATACAAGGATACAGACCATTATTTTTACAGAAAAACAGATGATAATGGAAATATACGGCTGACAAAGGTATCTAAAGGTTCAGGAGAAATCCATACAAGAATGTGGAAAGAAATTCTTAAAAAACAGCTACAGGTTACACAGGAGTATTTTAACAGTAAAATATAAATGATAATTAAAAAGAATTAAATTAATGTGAGTTCGATAAAAAAAGAGATAAAATATTAGTTTATTATGATACAACAATTCTTTCGTCAGGCAACTACATTAACAGAACGTATATCCGTTTTTGATAATTATAAAATCCTGCATGGAATTGCATTATTCCATGGCTGTATAGATGATAAGTTCCACAAAACGGTTATAGCTGGTAAGGTATGGAAAAAATTTTCTAAATCTCTTGGAAACAAGTTCTTTATAATATTGTTTAAATGTCCTGTATCCTGAAAGATGGAATACTGCACATATTGCCATTGCTTCACTTAAAATAAGCTTATTCTTCTTTGGCAATTTTTTGTTATCAATTAAATTATACCATAGAATAAGGCTTATGGATTTTTATTTTTATCGAACTCACGTTAATCAGTTCATTTTAGCAATCCGGTATGTTAAGAAAACATCTATAACTATTAAAATTGCCCATACTCCTAAAACAGCTAATAAGCAAGGAGTGCCTTTCATAACAATACAAATCCCTATTATAATAATTCCTCCAATAATAAAGGAAATACCTCCTATATGTTGGCATTTTTTCCATGTTGTTTCATTTTTCATG
The DNA here is from genome assembly GCA_910577825.1 of uncultured Lachnospiraceae bacterium. Lineage (GTDB taxonomy): Bacteria > Bacillota > Clostridia > Lachnospirales > Lachnospiraceae > Butyribacter. The sequence continues at coordinate 1,301 of CAJTOK010000004.1, forward strand.
CTCCAATGTGTCCTCAATCCTATCATAGAGTTCATCCGCAACTTAGGCATAAGATTTCCTGTAACAATCATTAACATACCAATGATGCCCAAAACAAGCTGGCTGATTTCCAAAGAAAGGGACGACAGATTTTCTACTTTGTTAAAGCTTGTGTAAAGAGAATAGATATTCAAAGCATTAAACAATACCAGCACTAAAATACCCACAATAATTGTAACATTTTTATTGTTTTCCCCATGTTCTTCCTTTTTCGCCGCCAGCTTTGCCATTCCAAGCAGAAAATATCCCATTAAAATACTTACTACCGGGAACAGCAAAACTTCATATTTACTCCCCCAGCGGTCAGCCTGGTTATCAAATCCATAATGTGCAGGGATTTTTCCGGGAAGGTATGGCAGTACAATCAAAGTAACTGCTAAAGGAAGAAACATTAAAATAAAATATACTATTTTTCTTATTTTCATTCTTTGCCTCCTCTTAACTCGTTAATCCACATAATAGTTTCATCAAGTACAGATAAATTCAGTTCATAATAAATATAATTTTTATATTTTGTTTCATAAATCAAATCTGCCTTTTTTAATTTCGATAAGTGGTATGACAAGGCTTGCGGCGTCATGTTTAGGGCATTTGCTAAATCGCCAGAATTTATTTTGCCTTCCTTTAATTTATGCAAAATTTTTCTACGGTTTTCATCTGCCAATGCTGCAAGTATCTCATTTACCGCCAATATACCACCTCCTATTTCAATAAATCTTTAAATAGATTATACGGAATTTATATGGAATAGTCAAGAACTATTTAAAATTATTTTTAAATAACCACATATTCTATCTAATTCTCTGGATAACCTTTCTGTCCTGTTTTGTTTTGTTCCATAATTGAAAAAAAGACTATAACCACTGCTGCCATAGCCTTTTAAGGATTAAAGAAATTCCTTTCTTATTTGTCTGAACGTAATCCCTGATGGCTTCATCTCTCCATTCGTTGGGGAGTGACACTTTTAACATTCTTGCAAGCTGTTATTTCTGCCCTTTCTCTGGCAGTTCAACGGCGTTCCATAAAGTGGCCCGGTCTGCATATTTTTCAGGCACATCAGGTGGGGGAATACTTCACGATAATACCTTCCATACTATTTCATAGAAATACACTTAAAATTTCCTAAGTTCTTAATATATGTTCTTAATAAACATAAATTTATTTTTGTGTTAAACTGTATTAATCTTTTTATTAAAAATGATAAAAGATGAAACGATTATGCACATCAATAAAATTACATTATATTTTACAGGTGCTATAAAACAAGTATTAAAAATCATATGTGATAATGAAACTATTAATATATTTTTATATCTGTAAAAAAGTATTCCTAAAATTAGCGAAATTAAAATTGTCCATATAGCATACATTAGTATCTCCCTAAATTCCAACGAATTTCTAACTGCCCACATGGGAATATGCCATATTACCCAAATAATTCCAACATATACTAAAGCAATCTTTTTTCCTTTTGCAGCAGCTAATTTATTCAATAAAAAACCCCTCCATGCCATCTCTTCAAGCAAGGCTGTCACAAATAAATAAGAACAATTAAAGACAACTGCTAAAACGCTTGGATAACTGCTTATGAACAAATCTTTTCTGTCCGCAAACAAACAGTATATTATTGAAAAACACAATCCAATACTTCCCAGTATTATGCAGCTAAATATTGCTTGAAGTTTTATTTTTTCCACAAATAAAGCCTTAAACCATTTTTTTAAGTATCCATGTTTTAGCATAATGAATATTGATACTAGAAATGGCACAATAATAAACAAGTATTTTGAACTAAGTAATACTTGGGAAATGTGAATGCTCTTTTTTTCTAAAAACATGGGAAGATAACATAAGTAAGAAAGTATAAGAACTAAAGCTGTCCACAATAATGTTTCATAGTCCCATATTCCCCTTTCCTTTGCTTGTTTTAACTTGTTGCAGATATATTTACCGGTGGTGCTGTGGACATTGTTTTTTCCTGCATTTTTATTCATGGTCTTTGCCCTCCTTTGATATGGATTGATATGATTGACTGGTTCTGGTGCTGGTATATATTTTCTTCCGTTAATTGCCGCATAAAAAAAGACTATAACCACTACTGCCATAGCCTTTTAAGGATTAAAAAAGTATCTGCTGGAACAGAAGGCTATTTTGTGCTTCCATGTATAAAGCTTACGTGCCCCTGCATCCATATTGTGCCTTTAAAACGTCTGCCAGCCATTGGTTCGCCAACAAGGTCTTTGCTGTTAATGCAGACATTCATTACTATATCATTACAATTTAATAAAAGTTCATAAATATATTCATTTGTATATGGATTAACTGCCCTGTTCCAATTAATAATTGTACCTAGTATGGCATAATTATCTGACTCTGAACCATATGGTATAAATGTTGTTTCAACTATACTGTATAAATCCTCTGTCATTATACGCTTATTAACCTGTGTGCTTAAATCTATGTCTTCAATAGTAAGGCTGTCAATAGCTTCCTGGTCACCAGCCTTTGCCCTTGCTATAAGCTGGCTGCGTATATGTGCTTTCATGCTTCTCTGCCCCTGCATTTCACTGTCATGTGCAATACCAAGCAGTATACTGCCTTCAAGGGAAAGCCCTGACAGGGAAAGCTTCGCCCTGCAAGGAGTGTTTTCAGGATGGTTTAAATGTATATAATCTATAGCATTCTGCAGATAAAAAATCATTGAAATCCCAAGACGCAAGTCATCGCACATCCCAGTAAAAGCACTTGTATCTACTCTCCTGTTCACAACAACATCTTCATTAGAAGTTACAAGTATGCTTTCACAGTATGGAAAATAATGTTCAAGATAGAAAAAACCCAGTTTATCGTACTCACCACGCAGCGTAATGCCTGTATGCGGTGCAAATTCTTTAGTTATTTCAGTATATATATTTTCACCATTGTGGGTGGCTTTCTTTGTCAGGTCTGGTTTGTCCATAATTACGCCAACTAATTTGTCTAAATCCTGGCGTGTCCTAATATTGCTAAAGCCTACGGCCCGTAAAAAACGATGCATTCCTACCTCCACTGATAATTATGTGTATTAAAGCACTTTACATAATACTACGAGTACCAGTTGTACGCAAGTAAAAAATATATATTTTGGCTAAATCCTAAAAGTCATTTTTTACATTTCCATTAGTGGCATAAAGTCACACATATTTTTTAAATTCGGTTATACTAAAATTATATTAATTATATATTGATTACAAATTAAGAATATGTGATTTAGATATAGTATAAATTTAGGAGTAATATAAAATGACCTCAATGGAAATTTTTCTTGATAATATAAACAGAATTGCAAAATATCAGAATTTAGAAACCTATAAAGATTTGGCAGCGGATATTGGAGTAACAGAAACTGCATTAAAAAAGTGGCAAAATAAAACACGTTGCCCTTTATTATCTCAAATTGATAAAATCTCAGATAAAAAGAATATTTATTCATATACATTACTTCAAGAAAATGGAGATATATTAAAGGAAATAGAATTTGTCAAAAACGACTCAAGGAAAATTTTATTAGATAATTTACAAAAATATTTTATAAATAATGGAAAATTCTCATGGTCTGATAAGGCCTCTGTATTTTATGGTTTTGTTAGTGAAGATAATTTAAAATCATATTTTCGTAAAAATAATTTTAAAACACCACCACTTAAACGGTTAGATGATATGGCTGAAGCAATAGGCATACCAGTACATCAACTAATAAAGAAAGGATTGTACGATGAGAAAACAAATTGAAAAAGATATAATGGAAAAATTGAATAAAATCAAAGGAGCAATCAACGGTATTCCTAATACAGTTCCATATGAAATGAAAACAACATTTAATTTTAAAGGAAGAAAATCTCCTGCTATTGCAGAGAAAATAATTGAAACTATATGTACCAAAGATGATGTGCTATACGACCCATTTATGGGCTCTGGCTCTTTTATTTTTGCTGCAATGGGAAAAGTTAAAACAATATATGGAACAGAATTAGATAATTATACTTTTAATGCGGTAAAAGCATTAGCATATAAAATAGATATGTTTAAGCTTGAGCAATTATTTAATTTTGTAAGAGATGATTGCTTCCAGAAAATAATGTCTTTATATGAAACAACTTGCTGTGGACATAAAAATTATATATTAAAGTTATTATTTGACCCAGCTGAAGGTAAGAATGGTTATTTTAATCCAACTGCAAACAGGGAAATTGTTAATGGAAAAAACATTAAGCTAGTTAATAAATGCCCTATATGTGGAAAAAAATCAAAAAAATTTGAACAGTTTGATTATAAAAAAATTGAAGAAACTTATAATTTTAATATAGATAGATTTCCAAAAACAAAATATATAGTAAATAGCAGAATAAACATAACTTCATCGGCTGGTGCTGATAAATATGACAGAATATTTACACAAAGAAATAAAATTGCATTATTGATATTACAAGATTCAATTAATAAATTGCATTATTCAACAGAACGGGATGTTCTTGAACAAGTACTTGTTTCAACACTTTCACTTGCCCGGATTGCCATGTATGGTTCAAGTACAGATATTTTATATCACATTGTAGAATATAGTGCACAAGAAATGAATGTTTGGACTTTATTTGAGGGCAAATACAAAAATTTTTGTAAATTTAAAACAAAATTTGCCATGAAACAAATAGGTACTTGTAAATCAGATGTTAAAATATCCAACCAGGACTATGCAACATTCATAGATAATAATACAAATCTAAAGGCTGATATAATTTATACTGATATCCCTTACACTGACCAAGTTCCCTATTTGGAAAGAAACCAGCTTTACAGAATATGGCTTGAAAAATTTTATGATTCAAAATATAAGCTTACCCCAGATATGCTTAACCAGGAAATTGTACAAACAAATGCTGAAGAACGGACTAATAAAAGAGAGCTTGCTAGTTATTATAAAGATATAGATAATATGTTTCTTCACCTTTCAAAAATACTAAAATATAATGGACTTGTATTTTTAACTATGAAATTAGGAAAAGCAAAATATTTCAAAACTTACATGGAAATTATAAATCTTGCACGAAAAAATGGATTTGAATATGTTTATCAAACTGGTTTAGAGAAAAAAGACCCAACTATAAGAAAACAGTCAGCATTTATCAATACTTTTATGAATGAAATGATTGTATCGTTTTGTAAATTGCCAGACAAAGAACGGTATTGGTATATAGGAAATGAAAATTATGAATTTCTTCTCATTAAAAAAATATATTCCTATTTATTAAATGCAAAGGATTATGTAACCTTATCTAGTGCAGTGGCTTTAGTGTGTAATGACTTAAAGTCAAAATATTTACATATTGCATCTGAAAAAGAAATTGAAAAAATCAAAACATTACTTAAACGGTATTTCAAGGTAGATGCGGGATACATTCAGATAGATGGAAACCAGCTTTATCTGGATATAGAAGATGCTACGGATTTATATACTAAGCTTTATGATTTAATGCCCATTTTTATCAGGCGTCTTTTAAATACAAAAGGTAAATTTGTACTAGAAGATATTTATTTTGAATTAGTTAATACATTGTGCGATGGAAATCCGAAAACAATTATACAAATTTTAGAAGATGAACGGCATCAAAGTGACATAAAAGATTTAATATTAAATTATTGTATAGAACATAAAGGATATTATATTGAAAGAAAGGATATCTCTAAACCGAATGAAAATGCAATAGATATATCAACCTTAAGTGGAACAGATTTTGAATTATTAGTACAATCACTACTTAAAGCAGAGGGATATGAAAATGTTATAAAAATAGGAGGTGCTGGTGACTTAGGTGTTGATATCATTGCATGTAAAAAACAGGCCAATAAACTCATCCATTATATTTTTCAATGCAAACGCTGGGCATCTAAAGTAGGTTCAAATCCAATTCAGCGCTTATATGCTGAAAGGATGAGAAGGGGATTAGATTATTCAATATGTATTACAACTTCTGATTATACAAAAGATGGAAAAAAAGTAGCATTAGATTTAAATGTAGAAATGGTTAATGGTAGTGAATTAATAAAAAGATTAAATAAACATTTTCCAGGGAAATATTATAATAGCATACATGATTAAACAACAGAGGGGTATAAAACCCTCTCTGTTGTTTTCTATAACATCCATTTTCCAGTTTTCACATCCCATTTTAGATGTTTTTCAAATATATCAATTAATGAAGAATATTTCTTGGAAAACTTATTTAACCATCCATTTTGAATTAATATTTCCATAAGACCATTGTCATATAACTCGGGTGTGGATAAAGAACCATTTGATTTAACCATAAATTTACTCTGCTGAATTATATTATACTCAATTTCTTCTATGTCTTCATCAGCTGCATGAACAACAGGAACTTCCTCTCTGGAAAAAATCAATATAGAATCACCATTAAGTGATTTCTTTGGACTTATAATATTTTTAAGAGTATTCGTTTTGGCAATATGTATTTGTGTAATAAATCTAAAACAATTATTTTCCAATATTGTAATAAGCTTATTCCATACCTCTAAACTACTATCATGAAAATATAGACATAAATAATGATTAATTTTTAATTTTTTTGAGCATATTTCAAACACCTGTTGCAACATATCAAAATAGTTATCTTTGTTTTTATTCCTTGATGGTGCAGATGAGACTACTATTTCATCATCCAAATTAAAATTTAATCCCAAAAAAGGTTTGTACAACTGCATATACTCTGAATAAGGAATTTGTCCAAGATATGGCGGGTCTGTAATAATTAAATCCACTCCATTATCAGGAATATCTGTTCTAGTAATATTTTGGCTTCCTTTTTTCATTAATAGATAACTACATGATTGTAAATCATTATATGATTTCACTATTTTGGCATTAGAATAATTATCTTTCATAAAAGAAACTACACCTTCAAATTTCTTTACTTTATTTGATAAAATATCCAATATATTTTTTTCCACACAATCTATTTTAGGAATCCATAAAGGCCATTGTGAATTAGAATGTTTATCTGTTATTTTACAAAGATGAAGTATTGACATTAAAATATACTTTAATACATTCTGATAATATTTATCATAAGTATTTATTATTTCTAGGATTTCATCCAAAACTGCCAGATTTCTATTGGTAAATATATTTTTAATATCATCATTTTCAGAAACTGCAATTTTTGAATCAGCTAATAACGAGGTATTTTTTATATTTTTTAACAAAACTGGTGTTTGCATTAAAAGATAATCATCATTATCTGCCTCTTTTACCCCTCTTTTTATACATGTACAAGAATAAGTAATTGCTTTTATCCTGACTAGATTTTTTTTACGTTCTTCCTTATCAAAGACTACTTTTGAAATAACTCCTATACCTTTGCAATTTGGACATATAGTATTGTAATAACTTTTTAAAGGTTTTATCTTAGCCAGAAAATCTTTAAGAATATTTTTTATACAATCAATATTATTTATAGATAATAATGTTTCTGAAATAAAAACTGGGACATCATTAATATCACAACCAATTACAGCCCGGGATATACTATCTTGAATTGCTTCTAAAGCTGTAACACCTGAACCCAGAAACGGGTCGAAAACAATATCCCCTTTATTTGATAATGTATTAATAAGAATATCGCATATATTATATGCTTTTTGAGACCAATAAATGTGGGAATTATATATTACATTATTTTTATTTGGAACTAACTGTCTTATGTTATTTTTCAGAGTTTCAAAATTGGTTTGCACGATATTCTTTTCTCCACAAAGTATCAAATATTCTAAAACTTTTTTTTGTGTAGTATTACGATGATTTGCATGGCTATATGATTGTGTGATAATATGAACTTTACTTGAAGAATAATACTTCTGGGCTAATTGTATTAGTTCATCTATTGTTACCGTATATCTGTTAGTAGCCTGATTTTCCCTATCTTGCGGATAAGCATAACTTATAGCTAAATTTGTCTGGATTGTAGCACAAAATTGTATTAGTTTCTCTAATGATTTTTTTGCTGAACTACGTTTGCTTAATTTTGACTGGTAACGGCCTTCTGTATATAACCCTTTTGTATATCTGGATTTATATATTGTTAAATCAGGATATTCATATTTTACTGCTACATTAAGCAAATGATAATATCTTGAATATTGCATATCAGTATATGGGGGGTCAGCATATACAAGACCAACATCTGAAAATATACCAGTATCAAGCAATTCTTCAAAATCCGCATTGTAAATACGATTTTTATCTGCATATTTTGAAGATGGGAGTGTAACATATTCTTGATACTTTTTTATAAATAAATCATAAATATGTTTTTCTCTTTGAACAAATAACCGTTTTTGATTCTTTTCTGGATTTAATGGTTGTGCCATATGTCCATCTTTTGAAAAAACTGTTTCCTTCATAGCATAAAATAAACATGTATAAAAAACATTCATATATTTTTTGTACTTTGTATGTATTAATTTAATAATGCAGTCTATTTCCAGAGCTTGTTCAATGCCATAATAATTTGTTGCATAATATGTTGTAAAAAGATAATATCCATTAAAATTCCTAATATTTTCAACTGTCATATTATCTTTTATAATTTCGGAATATTTATTATTCCATACTGTAGGATATGATTTATAAATAGCCATAAGCTTTTCATAATTATTTTCAAATATTGCTGACCTCTCGTTATTGATAAAACCCAAAATTGGTTTAGCTAACTTTTTACTCGTTAAAAGATAATCTGCTTCAATTTCCTTTAAGACTGAATGAACAGATTTAATCTCTGTATGACTTAAGACTGCATCTGCAATAATACTTGCATAAGGTTCAACGTCATTTGCGTATACTGGATATGAATCCCTGAACATGTTGCTTACTGCCGCAGAACCAGAAAATATATCAAAAACAGCTTTTCCTTTTTGCATATAGGGTTCTAAATTTTTATATATAAAACTACTAAGATTATTTTTGCTGCCTTGATAGTTTAAAACTGTAAAATTATTCATTTTCAAAGTCCTCCATTACACATTATAAATAAACTTACTTTAAATTTCAACTACAAATAAAAAAATAAATAATTTTTTTATGCATCGAAAATAAGAATATTTGTATAAACTGCTAAACTTGGAAGTGCCAGTCCATCTATAATTGTGCTATCTCCTGTATATTCCATTAGCAGAATCTTACAATTTTATAAAATAGCAGGACCCCAAAAGCAAAATGGTTGTCAACAGCCTTTTTTTCATATATAATAGATGGAAAAAGTCTTAAATAAGCCAGAATGGAGATTTTTATATGTTAGAATTACAAAATGTATCTTACCAGGTTAATGATGATAGTGATGATAAAGAGATTTTAAAAGACATAAACCTGAAAATTAATGAACACCTTGTTGTAATTACAGGCCCGAACGGTGGCGGCAAGTCTACTCTTGCAAAGGTAATTGCAGGAATAATAAAGCCTGTTTCAGGTAAAATTATACTTGATGGCGAAGATATTACAGGGCTTTCTATTACTGAAAGGGCAAAAAAGGGTATAAGCTTTGCATTCCAGCAGCCTGTACGCTTTAAAGGGCTTACTGTTATAGATATGGTACGCCTTGCAGCAGGAAAGGATATTACTATAGCACAGGCATGTGAATACCTTTCAGAGGTAGGGCTTTGTGCAAAGGATTATATTAACAGGGAGCTTAATGCAAGCCTTTCCGGCGGTGAAATAAAACGTATTGAAATCGCAATGGTTCTTGCAAGGGGGGCAAAGTTTTCAATATTTGATGAGCCGGAAGCAGGAATTGACCTGTGGAGTTTCCAGAACCTTATACAGGTGTTTGAAAAGATGTATAAAACAATAAATGGACAAGTCCTTGTTATTTCGCACCAGGAGAGGATTTTAAATATTGCAGATAAAATAATTGTTTTAGCAGATGGGAATGTTATAGATGAAGGAAGCAGGGATAAGGTTATGCCAAAACTTATGAAAAATAATATTGCATGCCCTACCCTGCTTGATAAAATGAAACAGGAGGAACAGTAAATTGGATACATTAAATACAGTAGAGAGAAATATATTAGAGCAAGTAGCAGATATACACAAAATACCAGAGGGCGCTTATAATATCCGTTCTAATGGTGCTCTTTCAGGCAGGAATACAACTGCCAATATAGATATAGTAACTAAAGAAGATAAACCGGGCATAGATATAATTATAAAGCCGGGCACTAAGAATGAAAGTGTCCATATTCCTGTTGTATTAAGCATGTCAGGGCTTAAAGACATGGTGTACAATGATTTTTATGTAGGCGAAGATGCAGATGTTACGATAGTGGCAGGCTGCGGCATACACAACTGTGGTACTGATACCTCAGAACATGACGGGATACACACGTTTTATATTAAGAAAAATGCAAGGGTAAAATATATTGAGAAGCATTATGGTGATGGTGACGGCATGGGAAAGCGCATACTTAACCCAACCACTATTATAAATATTGAAGATGGCGGCTATCTTGAAATGGATACTGTACAGATTAAGGGTGTTGACTCAACTGTACGTGATACCAAAGCATATCTTAAAGAAGGTGCAACTCTTGTAATCCATGAAAAAATTATGACACATGGCACACAGACAGCAGAAACCAATTTTGAAGTAGACCTTGACGGCAAGGGCAGCAGTGCCAATGTTGTTTCACGTTCTGTAGCAAGGGAAAATTCAAAACAGGTATTTAATTCCAGGATAAATGGCAATAATGAATGTAACGGGCATACTGAATGTGATGCCATAATAATGGAAGATGCAAGTGTAAGTGCAATACCACAGCTTACTGCCAACAATATTGACGCTGCACTTATCCATGAGGCCGCAATCGGTAAAATTGCCGGCGAACAGATTATAAAACTTATGACACTAGGGCTTACAGAGGCTGAAGCAGAAGAACAGATAATTAATGGTTTCCTGAAATAAATTTTTATCATAGAAATGAGGGCTGATATGGGCAAAGTTGCAATAGTTACAGACAGTAACAGCGGAATTACACTTAGTGAAGCAGAAAAACTTGGGATACGGGTAGTACCTATGCCATTTCTTATTGACGGGAATACCTATTATGAAGAAATAAGCCTGTCACAGGAAGATTTTTTTAAGATGCTGGGGGAAGATGTTGATATATCTACTTCCCAGCCTGAACCTGGTTCAGTTACGGATATCTGGGAAGAGGAATTAAAACATGCAGAAGAGGTTGTATATATCCCTATGTCAAGCGGGCTGTCAAGTTCATGCCATACAGCAATAATGCTGTCAGAAGATTTTGATGGCAAAGTACAGGTTGTAGACAACCAGCGCATTTCTGTTACACAAAGGCAGTCCGTGCTTGATGCCATAGAGCTTGCAGGCAGGGGAATGGGTGCGGCAGAAATTAAAGAGTACCTTGAAGAAGTTAAAATGGAATCAAGCATATATATTATGCTCGATACGCTTAAATATCTTAAAAAGGGCGGAAGGATTACCCCTGCCGCTGCTGCCCTTGGTTCTGCGCTAAGGCTTAAACCGGTACTCCAGATACAGGGTGAAAAGCTTGACGCATTTACTATTGCACGTACAAAGAAACAGGGTGTAAGCAAAATGCTGTCTGCAATGGAATCTGATATAAATAACCGTTTTGGCGGCGTTTCCAATGTACATCTTGAAGTTGCACATACACAGAATGAAGAGGCGGCACTTGGATTTATAGAAACAATTAAAGAAAAATTTGGTGCCAGTGCTGTTGACCTGTCACCACTTTCATTAAGCGTTTCATGCCATATCGGTGCGGGTGCACTGGCAATCGCATGTTCCAAAGTAATTAAAAGATAGTTTAGAAAGGTGGTTAAAATATGGACTATATAAGCCAGTTAGGGGAAAATGCAAAAAAGGCAAAAGCAAGCATTGCAAATGCCAGTACAGAAGATAAAAATTATATTCTTGATAAAATAGCCAAAAACCTTCTAGCAGGTACAGAACGTATCCTTGAAAGTAATAAAAAAGATTTGGATAGTGCCCGTGATAATGGCATATCTGATGCTATGGCAGACCGTTTAAGGCTTACCAGTGGACGTATTGGAAGTATGGCAGCAGCATGCAGGGAACTTATAGCCTTAAAAGACCCTTCTGGTGAGATAATTGAAGGCAGCATACGCCCAAATGGCATGAGAATTACCAAGACAAGAGTGCCTATGGGTGTAATTGGCATTATATATGAATCAAGGCCAAACGTAACAGTAGATGCTGCAACGCTTTGTATAAAAAGCGGCAATGCTGTTATACTGCGTGGCGGCAAAGAGGCAATTAATTCTAATAAAACACTTATGGATATTATGCGTGAATCTGTTGCAGAATGCGGCTTTCCAATGGATATAGTACAGCTTGTCTGTGATACTTCAAGGGAAACTGCTTCTGCAATGATGAAGGCAAATGGCTATATAGATGTACTTATACCACGTGGAGGCAAAGGTCTTATAAGTGCTGTTGTAAACAATGCAACTGTACCTGTAATAGAAACAGGGAGCGGAAACTGCCATATTTACATAGACAATAATACAGACCTGGATATGGCTGTTGATATTACTGATAATGGCAAGACGCAAAGACCCAGTGTATGCAATGCACTTGAAACATGCCTTGTGCACAAAGGTATTGCAGAAAGTTTTCTTCCTGCACTTAAGAAAAGGCTTGATACACACAATGTTGAATTACGTGGATGTGCCCGGACAGTACAGATTCTTGGTGACAGCGTAAAACCTGCAACAGATGAAGATTATGCCACTGAATTTAATGATTATATACTGGCAATAAAAGTAGTAGACAGCATAGAAGAAGCAATAGCACATATTGGAAAATATTCCACAGGCCATTCAGAATGTATTATTACGCAGAATCTTGCAAGCGCAGAAAAATTCCAGAAGGAAGTGGACTCTGCATGTGTATATGTAAACTGTTCAACACGCTTTACAGATGGCAATGAATTTGGCCTTGGCGCTGAAATAGGCATATCCACACAGCGCCTCCATGCAAGAGGGCCTATGGGGCTTAATGAGCTTACAACATTTAAATACCTTATAAACGGCAACGGACAGATTAGAAGTTAAAATATATGAAATTTTTAGTATACAGATGGCAGGCATATAACCAGATGGCGCTGGAAGATGCTTTAATAAACCTTGGACATGAAACCTGTACATTTACATGTGAAATTGACAATCCGGAAGAGGATGCAGGATTTGAGGGAAAGCTTTGTGCCTATCTTAAAGAACATGGTTATGACGCAGTAATATCAATAAATTACTTTCCAGTAATAGCTAAATCCTGCAGCAGGACAGGCTGTAAATATATTTCATGGACATGTGACAGCCCGATGCTTACACTTTACACCAAATCCGCATACCTGCCCTCAAATTATATATTTGTATTTGACATGCAGGCATATTGTGAATTTAAGGCAAGGGGGATTAAAAATATATGGTATCTCCCGCTTGCTGCCGATACAGCACGGAATGATTATATATTATCCCAGGTTCCGGAAAAAGACTACCATGCAGATGTTTCATTTGTCGGAAGCCTTTATGAAAAGAACCGTTATGACCAGATGGTTAATATGCCTGATTATATACGTGGGTATTTTGATGCACTTATAAATGTCCAGATGGAAACTTATGGTGACAACTTCCTTGAAAGAATGCTTTCTGATATAGAGGAACAGTTAGAAGGACGTGCAGTTAATATATCAGGTGATGAATTTATTGGCACTCCTTCACTAATAGTAGCCAATACAACACTTGGAATGAAACTTGCTTCGCTTGAACGCAGGAAAATATTAAATATGGTATCAAGAAAAGTGAAGAATACCAGGATATATACTGGAAGCAATACAGATGATATCCCATTTATAAAAAATATGGGCAAGGCTGATTATATATATGAAATGCCGCATGTATTCCAGCAGTCCCGGATTAATTTAAATATAACACTGCGTAATATTAAAACGGGAATCCCGTTAAGGATATGGGATATACTTAGTGCGGGAGGCTTTGTGCTGACAAACTTCCAGGCAGAACTTCCAGAATACTTTGAACAGGGAAAGCACCTTGTATGGTATGATTCGCACAGTGACATGATGGACAAGATAATATACTATCTGGGGCATGATGAAGAAAGACAGCAGATTGCAAGGGAAGGGCATCTGCTTGTGCGGAAAGAACATACAATGGAAAAACGGGTACAGGCAATAATTTCTACAATAGAGGATGCAGGGAAGGAGAATTAATATGGGATTAAACAGTACACTACAGGGTGACAGGGTACACATAGCAATTTTAGGCAGGAGGAATGCCGGGAAGTCAAGTATAATTAATGCCATTACAGGCCAGGAGCTTGCTATTGTTTCTGATATTAAAGGCACTACTACTGACCCTGTTTCCAAGGCAATGGAGATACTTCCCCTTGGCCCATGCCTGCTTATAGATACACCTGGCATTGATGATAAAGGGGAGCTTGGCACAAAGAGGATTGAAAAGACAATTAAGGTACTGGCTAAAACTGATATAGCCATTATAGTTACAGATATATCCTCCCTTACATGCAGGGATTTAAACAGCCAGTATGGAATGTCACCAGAAGAAGAACATATTATTGCCCTTATTGAAGAAAAGAAACTGCCATATATAATTGTACTTAACCAGTCTGACCGTCTGGAACCTGGGGACACTAAAGAAATATGCAATATTATTGCAAATAAAAACAAAGGCATTCCTGTACAGCTTGTAAGCACTACAAAGAAAACCGGCATTGAGGAACTGAAAGATGCCATTGCACTTTTAGCGCCTGATGATTCTTCAAAGCCCAGTATAACAAAAGACCTTGTAAAAAGCGGTGAAACTGCAGTCCTTGTAACCCCTGTTGATTCTGCTGCCCCTAAGGGAAGGCTTATTATGCCACAACAGCAGGTAATAAGGGACTTGCTGGATAATGGCGCTGTAGCTGTAGTTACACAAGTACCAGGGCTTAAAGATGTTTTAAAACGCCTTGCAGGCAGTATTAAAATAGTAATAACCGACTCACAGGCATTTAAAGAAGTTGCTGCAATAGTACCAGAGGATATGCCGCTTACATCATTCTCAATTCTTTTTGCAAGGCATAAAGGAAATTTAAAAAGGCTGGCAGAAGGTGCTGCTGCTGTGGACAGGCTTAAAGATGGCAGTAAAATACTTATAGCAGAAGGATGTACCCACAGGCGGCAGTGTGAAGATATTGGCACTGTAAAGATACCAAAATGGCTTAAAGAACATTCAGGCAGGGAACTTGTTATAGAAACCTGCAGTGGTGCAGATTTTCCCCAGGACTTATCACCTTATTCACTTATAATACACTGTGGCGGGTGCACCCTTACTGAAAAAGAGATGAAACACAGGATTTTCTGTGCAGACAGGCAGGGAGTCCCTATTGTAAATTATGGGATTTTCATTGCATATGTAAATGGGATTTTAAAGAGAAGTGTAAGCATGTTCCCTTCAGTAAATGAAATTTTTAACCAGTAAATAAATATTAAAAGGCGGGAGTTTATGCAGAAAAAAAAGTATTATTTAAACATTATATTTATGGCTGTGCTGCTTGCTCTGGTATTCTATGTTATTTTAAAGGAAGAAGACCTTGGGGAAATCCTTAATGCCCTTAAAGACACAAGTGCCGCATTTATGTTCTTTGCAGCCATAGCAGGGCTTATGTACGTTATAATGGAAGGTGTTTCCATGCAGATTATTTTAATATCATTAGGCTGTAAAACCAATATATTAAAATGTACCAAATATTCATTTATTGGATTTTTCTTTAATGCAATAACACCTTCAGCTACTGGCGGCCAGCCCATGCAGGTGCTTTATATGAATAGCGACGGGATAAATATGGGGGCTTCATCTGTAACCCTTTTATTCTGGACAATAATATATAAGATTGCACTTGTTATAATTGAAGGCTTTGTATTTATTTTTATGAACGGCTTTGCAAGGCAGTATATTGGAAAATATATGTGGCTTTTTATTATTGGGATTATAGTAAATGTAGTTTCAATATTCCTTTATTCAATAGTTGTATTTTCCAAAAACGGTGCAAGGAACATTGCATATTTTGCAACATGGCTGCTCCATAAACTCCATATAGTCAAAAGAAAAGAAAAAATAGAAAAAAAACTTGACAAGCTGCTTAATTCATATAATGAAGGTGCAGAATATATGTTAAGCCATATGAAAACGGCAGCTGTAGTTTTATTTACAACAATTATACAAAGGGTGTCATACTTTGCAGTAACATGGTTTGTGTACAAAGCCCTTGGCTGTGATGGTTATACATGTGTACAGATTATAGTGCTCCAGAGTTTTGTATCGGTCTGTATAGATATACTTCCTTTCCCAGGCGGTGTTGGTGTTAATGAAGGATTTTTTGTAAAGCTTTTTGCACCAGTTATGGGAAAGAGCATGGCAGTTTCTGCAATGCTTCTTAGCAGGGGTGCAAGCTTCTATGTAATACTTATAGCCAGTGCAGTTATTACAGTTTCAGCACAAATACGCCAGATACATAAAGAAGGCAGGAAAGTAAAGTTTGGAAAAGATAAAACCGGAGGGGATAATGGAGGATTATAAAATTGTATATAGCGGCGGGACTGGTGAAATTATTGAGAAAAAATCCCGTTTTATTGCCAATGTCTTTCCTGTGGAAAGCGAAGAAAAAGCCGCTGTAATAATTGGGGAAACACAGAAAAAATACTGGGATGCAAGGCATAACTGTTATGCTTATATTATTGGCAAAAATCCTGGCATTAGCAAGTGCAGTGATGACGGTGAACCCCAGGGCACTGCCGGCAGGCCGGTTCTGGAAGTATTATCAGGGACAGGGGTCTGTAATGTGCTTTTAATTGTCACAAGATACTTTGGCGGCACGCTTCTTGGTACTGGCGGGCTTGTACGTGCATATTCGGCCGCTGCAAAGGCAGGGCTTGCTGCCAGCAGGATTATAACTAAAGAAGCTGGCAAAAGGATTATAATAGTAACTGATTATAATGGCATAGGAAAGATACAATATATTACATCACAAATGGGGCTTGCTGTTATTGGCACAAAATATACTGATAAGGCAGAAATGGAACTTGCTGTTTCTTCTGGCAATATAGACAGCTTTATTAAAAAAGTTACAGAAGCAACATCAGGGCAGGCAGATATTAATACGGGCAGTGATATATATTTTGCAGTTATAGATAAGGAAGTTATAATATTCTGACGGAGGTTTTAATGGATTTATTTGATTATATGAGGGAGCAGGACAAAGAAAAAGAGTCCCCGCTTGCATCAAGGTTAAGGCCTGTTTCCCTTGATGAAGTTGCCGGCCAGGAACATATTATAGGAAAGGATAAGCTTTTATACAGGGCAATTAAAGCAGATAAACTTGGCTCTGTTATTTTTTACGGGCCTCCCGGCACTGGAAAGACAACCCTTGCCAAAGTTATTGCCAATACAACAAGTGCTGTTTTTACACAGCTCAATGCAGCTTCTGCTGGTAAAAAGGATATGGAAGAAATTATCCAGAAAGCCAAAGATAACGCAGGAATGTATGGTAAAAAAACTATACTTTTTATTGATGAAATACACAGGTTTAATAAAGGGCAGCAGGATTACCTTTTGCCTTTTATTGAAGATGGTACAATAATACTTATAGGTGCAACTACTGAAAACCCGTATTTTGAAGTAAACAGTGCGCTTGTTTCACGTTCCATATTATTTGAATTAAAGCCCCTCTCTTGTGAAAATATAAAGTCAATCCTTCTCCGGGCAGTAAATGACAGGGATAAGGGAATGGGGACATATAAAGCAGAAATTGATAATGATGCGCTGGATTTCCTGGCAGATATTTCTGGCGGTGATGCAAGGCTTGCACTTAATGCCATAGAACTTGCAATACTTACTACCCCTCGCAGTGTTGACGGGATTATACACATTACCATTGGTGTGGCATCAGAATGTATACAGAAAAGGGTTATAAGATATGATAAAAACGGTGACAACCATTATGATGTTATCTCGGCATTTATTAAAAGCATGAGAGGCTCAGACCCTGACGCTGCCATATATTATCTTGCCAGGATGCTTTATGCTGGTGAAGATATAAAGTTTATTGCAAGAAGGATAATGATTTGTGCAGCAGAAGATGTTTCCAATGCTGACCCGCAGGCACTTATTGTTGCAGTTAGTGCAGCGCAGGCAGCTGAAAGGGTTGGAATGCCAGAAAGCCAGATAATACTTGCACAGGCAGTTTCCTATGTTGCAAGTGCACCCAAAAGCAACTCTGCTGTAGAAGCAATAAACAGGGCAATGGAAACAGTACAGAATGAAAAAACAGGTGCAGTACCACCCCACCTCCGGGACTCACATTACAAAGGTGCAAAAGAACTTGGATATGGCACAGGCTATAAATATGCACATGATTATCCAAAACACTATGTAAAACAGCAGTACCTGCCAGATAACCTTACCGGCAGGAGGTTCTATATCCCTTCAGATAACGGGTATGAAAAAAAGATACAAGAATACTTCAATTATATAAAGAATTAATGGGGGTTTTATATGGCAAAACTGAAAAAAATATTTGCTATTGCAGGTGTGGTGCTTCTTCTTGGAATGTACCTGCTTACATTTATATCTGCAATACTTGCAACACCAAACACACATTCATTATTCTTAGGAAGCCTTGCTGCAACAATTATTGTTCCAATATTTTTATACGCATATATGCTAATATATAAGGTTGTATATAAAAAAAGGGAAAAACAGGAAGATAATGGACAATAATACAAAAAGATTAAAGTTTCATTACAAAGTGCCCAAAGGGCTTGTTACCATGCAGCCTGCTGTGTTAATATATGCCTTGGAAGGATTTGTGCAGCTATTAACAGATGGTTCTGCCATGCAGTCCCTGTTATAGCCTGCACTTTAAAGATTAACCATATCTGTGGAGGAAAGCTTTATGAATAACAGGTTAGTACAATGGTATGAAGCATATATTGGAAAAATAGTTCCAAGATATGCGTTTTTTTCTGTTATATCCTGCTTTGTTTTTAATTCACTGATATATACTGGCACGCAGATTTTAATGAAAAATGCAAAACATTATGATTTATCAACATCATTTGACCATAACCTGCCATTTATCCCGGAATGGGTTTTAATATATATTATATGTTTTGCATTCTGGGCAGTTAATTATATAACAATTACACGCCAGGGGCGTGAAGAATGGTTTAAATTTGCAACAGCAGACTATCTTTCAAGAATTATATGCCTGGTATTTTTTATACTTATGCCAACAACCAATACAAGGCCTGTAATTACAGGGGACAGCTTAACGGAAAACCTTATGAAGTTCATATATATGGCTGACCCTGCAACTAACCTTTTCCCTTCAATACACTGCCTTGTAAGCTGGTTCTGCTATATTGGAATAAGGGGAAGGAAAAATATACCATTGTGGTACAGGGCATTTTCATGTATATTTGCTATTATGGTTTTTATATCAACACAGTTTACCAAACAGCATTATATAGCAGATGTAATTGCTGGTGTGCTTATCGCAGAAACCTGCCTGTATATAGGAAACCATACAAAATTATATAAAAAGACCAGTAAAATTTTTGGCAAAATAAATGCAAAAGTTTTTGGGGATATTATTTATGACAGGGAAGAAGAACAGGAATATTTTTAATGTTTTATTTCTAATTATAGTATTTGTGGCAACAATGTACTCAGTATTTTATAATGAAGACTTATCTTCTATTATAAGCTATATAAGAAATGCAGACAGCAGATATTTTTTTATAGGCGTTATATTTGTACTAATTTTCATTGAATGTGAATCAGTGGTTATATATTATATGCTTAAAGGGCTTGGTGAAAACGTGCTGTTCTCCCACTGCTGTTTATATTCATTTGCCGGATTCTTCTTCAGCCTTATTACACCGTCTGCTACCGGAGGACAGCCTGCACAGCTTTATTTTATGAAAAAAGACGGGCTGCCGCTTACAGTGTCCACAATGGTCCTTGTTATAGTAACAATTACTTATAAACTTGTTCTTGTAGCTGCCGGCATGCTTGTTTTTATATTTCGTCCCCAGGGCATTATGCAATATCTTTCACCCGCCACGGGCTGGTGCGTGCTTGGGATGGCACTAAATATTATATGTATTGTTGTTATGTTTATATTTGTATTCCATCCAGCCTTTGCCGGGAATACAGCATCATTTATAATAAATATTGCTGGCAGGATTAAAATTATAAAAAACAAGCAGAAATATATGGACAAACTGGTTCTTGCAATGGACAAATACAAAGACAGTGCCAGTTATTTTGCATCACATAAGTTTGTAATATGGAATGTGTTCTGTATAACAGCATTCCAGCGTATTATTTTATTTGCTGTAACATATATTGTGTGTATTTCATTTAATACAGCAGATGCAGGGCTCTTTACAATAACAGGGCTGCAGGCAATGATTTCAGTTGCTGTTGACATGCTTCCGCTTCCAGGCGGCATGGGAATTACAGAAAATCTTTTTAAAGAAATATTTACCCCTTTATGCGGCAAAAACCTTGTACTGCCAGTTATGATTGTAAGCCGTGGAATAAGTTATTATACACAGCTTCTTATAAGTGCTGTTATGTCCGCTGTGGCATATTTTAAAATAGTATACAGAAAAGGAATACAATAAGATGATTGGATTTTATAATTATACGGTAATTCTTACATACATAAGCCTGCTTATCTCAGTTTTTGGCATGATACAGTCTTTTGGTGGAAGATTCCGTACTGCAATTTTATGTCTTGCACTGTCAGGGCTATGTGATATGTTTGATGGCAAAATTGCCAGAAGCAAAAAGGACAGGACAGACGATGAGAAACTTTTTGGAATACAGATTGATTCATTATGTGATGTAATCTGCTTTGGCATATTTCCTGCAATGATTTGTTTCCTTATAGGTGTAAGAGGCCCTGCTGGCTCACTTGCTACAGGCTATTACTGTGTCTGTTCAGTAATAAGGCTTGCATATTTTAATGTACTTGAAACAAGGAGGCAGGCAGCAGAAGATGGGGCTAATAAATATTACCACGGGCTTCCTATAACTTCAATGGCAATAATACTTCCAATAGTATTTTTATTACAGCCATTTATACCGGAAATTGCTTTTTTACTGCTGCTCCACTTTGTATTATTTATTGTAGGCACTTTATTTATTGTAAACTTCAAATTAAGGAAACCAAATAATTTTATACTGTTTTTGCTTGTTGCCATAGTTGCAGCAGCTGTCCTTATTATAATAATATTTTCAAGCTATAAAATTCCAAAACTCAGGTTTCCCGAAATGCCATTATGGCCAGTTATTAAAAAATTATTCGGTGTACTTATATACCAATAGCCGGAACTATACCAGGGAGGTGTCCATTATGCAGAATAAAAGAGAACGTGTACCTGTTAATAATAAAGGCATACAGAACAGTATACTGCGTTTTTTATACCAGACAAAGCCAGGCTCTTTTTTACTAAAAGCACTGGTTAACCCTTATGTATCAGAAGCAGCAGGATACTTTATGGACTCACACTTTTCAGTGCCATTAATAAAACCTTTTATTAAATATAACCATATTAATATGGAAGAATTTGAAAAATGCAGATACCAGAGTTTTAATGAGTTTTTTACACGTAAAATAAAAAGAGGCAGCAGGAAATTTTCCACAAAAGACAATGATTTATGTTCGCCATGTGATGCAAAGCTTAGTGTTTATAAAATTGAAGATGATTCTTCTTTTATGGTAAAAGGCACATATTACACTATGCAAAGCCTTACAAAAAGCCATAAACTTGCACAATATTATAAAGGCGGCACACTATGTATATTCCGGCTTTCTGTTGATGACTACCACAGATACGCATATATTGACGCTGGCAAACAGAAAAAAAACCATAAAATCCCAGGTGTGCTCCATACCGTTAATCCTATAGCCTGCGGCAGATACCCTGTTTATAAAGAAAATTCAAGGGAATTTTCAATACTTTACAGTAAAAACTTTGGAAAAGTGCTTATGATGGAAGTCGGCGCAATGCTTGTAGGCAGGATATGCAATTATAATGAAGAAACCCATGCAGTACGCGGACAGGAAAAAGGGAAGTTTGAATATGGCGGTTCAACAATTATACTTGCATTTGCAAAAGGAAGAGTCCTGATAGATAAAGAAATAATTAATAACAGCAGGTATGGATACGAAACCCTGGTTAAAATGGGAAATATTATTGGGAAAAAAGCTGGCAGCAGGCCAGATACGGGGAATTAGCGTATGGAAACTCCAATATATGATTTTGTTAAAAACTATAAAGCTTCCGGAACTTCAAGATTCCATATGCCAGGACATAAAGGACAGGATTTCCTCGGGTGTGAAGGATACGATATAACAGAAATAGAAGGTGCTGATGTATTAAGTATGGCTGGTGGCATTATTGCCGAAAGCCAGCTCAATGCCTCACACCTTTTTTGTACAGGTGAAACACTTTACTCCACAGAAGGCTCATCCCTCTGCATTAAAGCAATGCTTATGGCAGTCCTTTTAGATGCAAGAAAACAGGGCAGGTTTAAAAGGGAATATATACTGGCAGCAAGAAATATACACCGCTCAATGGCCGATGCCTGTGCGCTTCTTGGCATTGGAACCCGGTTTATAACAAGCCAGGGAAGCAGTAATATATGCCAGGGCACAGCAGCACCGAATGATATAGAAGCTTTTCTAAAGGACAGGCAAAAAGAAGGAAGCAGCCTGCCTATAGCTGTATATATTACATCCCCCGGTTATCTTGGTGATATTTCTGATATTGCAGCTATATCTTCCATCTGTGAAAAATATTCCATCCCCCTTGCTGTAGACAATGCACATGGCGCATACCTTGCCTTTCTTGACAAAAACAGCCACCCAGTAAAACTTGGTGCTGCAATATGCTGTGACTCTGCCCATAAAACACTGCCTGTACTTACAGGAGGTGCATATTTACATATATCAGAAAACTACAGGGAAAGATATACAGAAACCGCCCGGCGTGCCCTTGCACTATTCGGCTCAACAAGCCCGTCATACATTATATTACAGTCACTTGACTTATGTAACAAATACCTTGCAGAAGGCTATAAAAAAAAGCTGGCAGGCTGCATACATACTATAAACAGAACCAAAGATTTTTTAAGGCATAGCGGCATATGCGTAATGGAAACAGAACCCTTAAAAATTGTTATAAACACTGCCTGCGCAGGATATACAGGTACCAGCATAAGCAGTGAAATGAGAAAATATGGCATTGAATGTGAATATGCAGATATAGAATACATTGTGTTAATGGTTACACCAGAAAATACCCTTAAAGACTTCCAAAAAATAAAAAAATGGGCTTCTGGCACATCACTGGTACATAATAAAAAAGAAAAGCTGGCATTACCAGATATTTGTTTAAAAACCCCACAACAGAAAATGCCAATACGTGATGCAGTATTTTCACCATCAGAAGTAATAGACGCCAGGGATTCCCTTGGGCGCATATGTGCAGCAGAAACTGTATCATGCCCGCCAGCTGTTCCTATAGCAGTATGTGGTGAAATTATAGACCAGGATATGGTAAAGCTTTTTGAAATATATAATATAAAAAAAATCTGTGTTGTAATGCAATAATACCAAAGCCGCATTTCCAGCCTTACAAAACTGTAAGATTAAATAGATAAATGTAAGTTAAATCTATGGCAGCCCCCCTGTTTATTTGTTATTCTTATAAAAACAAATAAACAGGGGGTATTTAAAATGGCAATTTTACAAGTAAACAATCTAAAAAAAATATATGTAACAAGATTTGGCAGCAACCAGGTACAGGCTCTTAGTAATATTAATTTTTCTGTTGAGGCAGGGGAATATGTTGCAATTATGGGTGAATCAGGTTCTGGTAAAACTACCCTGCTTAATATTCTTGCAGCGCTTGACAAACCTACAAGCGGCCAGGTTCTGCTGGAGGGTAAAAATATAACAGGTATTAAGGAAAAAGAAATTTCTGCTTTCCGCAGGGATAATTTAGGATTTGTATTCCAGGATTTTAACCTGCTTGATAACTTTTCACTTAAAGATAATATATTCCTTCCACTTGTACTGCAGGGCATTTCACCTGGCAGCATGGAGCAGAAATTAAGGCCTGTAGCAGCAAAGCTTGGAATTACTGAAATCCTTTCTAAGTATCCATATGAAGTATCAGGCGGGCAGAAACAGCGTACTGCTGTTGCAAGGGCACTGGTAACTTCACCAAAGCTTATACTTGCCGATGAGCCGACAGGTGCTCTTGATTCCAAAGCTGCTGACAGCCTTTTAAAGCTTTTTAAGGAAATTAATGATGACGGGCAGACTGTTTTAATGGTTACACACAGTACAAAAGCGGCAAGCAATGCTAAAAGGGTACTCTTTATTAAAGATGGTGAAGTTTTCCACCAGATTTACCGTGGTACTATGAATAATGAGGAAATGTATTCAAAGATTTCTGATACATTAACAATACTTGCAACAGGTGGTGATATAAATGAATAAGCTTTATTTTAAACTTATGGCGGCCAATATTAAAAATGGCAAAAGGTTCTATCTTCCATATATTCTTTCAGGAATACTTGTAGTTATGCTTTTCTACAATATGATGGCAATTTATTATAGTGAAGGTCTTTCCCATATGTCAGGTGGTTCAGATATAAGGACTGTTATGTACTTTGGGTCAGGTGTTGTTATAATATTCAGTTTTATTTTTATATTCTATACCAATAGCTTTATAATGAAAAGAAGAAAAAAAGATATTGGTATTTACAATATCCTTGGCATGGAAAAAAGGCATATTGCAATGGAACTTTTTGTTGAAACTGCAACTATTGCTATAACTGTAATTACCTGCGGGCTTATAACAGGTATTATATTTGATAAGTTTTTAATGATGCTTTTATATAAAATATTAAAATTTAAGGTAAGCATAAAATTTACTATTTCATTCCAGGCAATGTTTAATTCATTAGTTATATTTACAATATTATATTTTCTGACAATGGTGTACAATGTTATGCAGGTTAAACTTTCAAATCCTATAGAGCTTCTAAGGGGAGGCAATGTAGGCGAGAAAGAACCAAAAACAAAAATAATTATGGCAATTTCAGGCTTTGCATGTATTGGTATAGGATACTATATTGCAATTACAACAGAAAATCCAATAGCTGCAGTTACCCTTTTCTTTATTGCTGTAGTTCTTGTAATCATTGGGACTTACTGCCTTTTTACAGCTGGAAGCATTGCGTTTTTAAAAATGCTTAAAAATAATAAAAATTATTATTACAAAAAGAAGCATTTTATAGCTGTATCAGGCATGATTTACAGAATGAAACAGAATGCAACAGGCCTTGCAAATATATGTATTCTTTCTACAATGGTACTTGTTATGGTTTCTACAACTGTAAGTATGTTTGTTGGCGAAGAAGATATTTTAAAGACACGTTTTGAAGCAGAAATAAATGTTTCTGTTAATTCAGACCATCTGCAGGACAATTCCGGACTGGAAAAAATTATTGAAGATGAAATAAATAATAATGGAAGGAAAATAACAAAAAAATATGGCCATACTGGCATAAACCTTTCAGGGATTATGAAAGGCAATGAACTGGATACTGAAGGTGAAGATGGTGTACATTATGAATATTCAGATATAACATTTATCAGCCTTGTTACAAAAGAAAGTTTTAAAGATATAATTAATATAGATACCGGGGATATTCCAGAGAATGAAGTTATAATATATAGCAGTCCCCGGTACACAGAAAAAGAATTAAAACTGCCAGGACAGGTCTTTAAAGTAAAAGAGAGCTTTGAAGCTGGTGATGAGTTTTTTCCAATAATGGATAATACACTGGCAAATTGTTTCTATGTAATTGCCAATGATTATAATGAACTTGAAAAGGTTGCAAGCAAGTTAAGGGAACACCGGTATGGTATTTATTCATATGAACTGCATATAGATATTGATGGTACAAAAGAACAGAAAAAACAATGTGACGATGCTGTAACCAAAGTCCTTAGGGATAAAAAAGACAATGAAGCAGATTATTCAGCAATGCTTGTTGAAACAAGGGAAAATAAAAGGCAGGACTTTTATGGCTTATATGGCGGGCTTTTCTTCCTTGGTATATTTCTTGGTATAATGTTCCTTATGATTACAGTGCTTATAATATTCTACAAACAGATATCAGAAGGATATGAGGACAGGGAAAGGTTTATTATAATGGAAAAGACGGGCATGAGCAAAAAAGATGTAAAAACAAGTATACGCTCACAGATAAGAACAGTATTCCTGCTGCCTATAGCTGTCGCAGCAATACATGTAACAGCAGCATTCCCTATGATAAAAAAGCTTTTGTTAATGCTTAATATGGCAAATTATAAATTATATGCCAAATGTACAATAGTTACAATTCTTGTATTTGCAGTAATCTATATAATAGTATTCCTGCTTACATCAAGGACATATTATAAAATTGTTGGTGAGGAAAATAAGTAACCTGTAAAATATATCTTATAACACCATATTTCCAGAGGAGGACAATCACTGGTTCTCCTCTTTTATCTCCCAGTGTATCAGAAAAGCAAGGGCAGCACGCAGTAATATAATTCCTGCAACAGTGGCTATCTCTGACCACTGTCTTACAACAACAGTACGTAAAATCTCACTTCCCATTTTAAATTCCAGTGCAACAGCAAGCCCTTTTGCAAGGTCTTTCTTAGTTTCTGGCGAATGTCTTGCATAATTATAAAACCCTTTTATGCCAGCAGCGGCAATAATTAATACACCCATAAATTCAAGCACAACTATTACAAATTCTGCCATTATATGAAGTAACGTTTCAAGCTGGTTTAGTAATTCCATTTTAATCTCCGTTCCTGTGAAATTATTTCATGTACC
The DNA here is from genome assembly GCA_910577825.1 of uncultured Lachnospiraceae bacterium. GTDB lineage: Bacteria > Bacillota > Clostridia > Lachnospirales > Lachnospiraceae > Butyribacter. The sequence continues at coordinate 28,454 of CAJTOK010000004.1, forward strand.
ATATATTGTATATTTTATACAAATTACAGGGCATGTCAAGGGTATTATTATACAAAATTTACTTGACATTTTAATCCAGTATGGTTATTCTTTAATTAATAGTTACTAGGATTTATGGAGGTGCAGTATGAAAAAAATATAAAAACTCCAAATAATTATAACATTGTTAAAATATACTAAAGGGGGAACTTATTATGTCCACTAAACTTATTTATCCAGATGCACCTCCTGGTGAAGCACCTAAACCAGTGTTTGTGCCTGGCAAAGACCGCTTAGAAAGCAATATAGGTTTATGGTTTATCCACGACCCTGCAATATTTAAAGATGATATTACTGGCAAATATTATGTTTACTGTACAGGTGCAGGCTGTTACCGTTCAGATGATTTAATACACTGGGAAAAGGCAGGAAAGGTTGTTGCTTCCCCTCCCAAAGAGGCTTCTTCATGGACTGGCGGGCAGGATATATGGGCACCTGATATTGTTAAAACAGATGGGGAATACAGGCTCTACTGCTCAAATTCAACATGGGGCGTAAGGCAGTCTTGTATTTTCCTTGCAGTTTCAGATAACCCTGAAGGGCCGTTTATCCCACGTGGCTGTGTACTTAAAACCACTAGTAAAATGCCTGTTAATGCTATTGATGCCAATATTGCCACAGACCATAAGACAGGTGATATGTATATGCTGTATGGTTCTTTCTGGGGAGGATGCCATATGCTCCTTCTTGATAAAAAAACAGGGCTTGCCGCAGAAAACGGGATTGGTACATGTGTTGCAAGAAGGCCGGAATGGATGAGCGCCGCAATAGAAGGCCCGTATATAATATATAACCCTGCTACAGAATACTATTATTTATTTGTATCTTATGGTTCTTTAAAAAGTGATTATAATGTAAGGGTTGCAAGAAGCCGTAATATTACTGGACCATATAAAGATTTTAACGGTGTGGATATGACAGATATATCTGATAATGATAACTCCACAGGACTGCTTATACACTGTGGTTACAGATGGAATGATGGTACAGCATATATGGCACCAGGGCATAATTCTGTACTCCGTGACACAGATGGTTCATGGTATATTATATACCATATAAGGGAACATAATTTTACAGGCACGCCTGAGATATCTAAAATGCAGATACGTAAAATGTACTGGACTGGTGATGGATGGCCTGTGCTTGCTGCAGAACCATATGCAGGTGAAAAAGAACAGGACATACCAGAAAAAGAATTATATGGATTCTATGAAAGAATAACATTAAAACCAGAACTTCCACAGGGCATTACATGTTCAGTGCCAATGAAGCTTGGTAAAAATGGTTACTATGAATGTTGTTCAATACAGGGCAGATGGAAATACCAGAACCAGAAATTACATATAGAATATGGAAACCATAAAGAAACAGCACATGTATATACTGCATGGGATTCTGAAAGAAAATGCCCTGCCATTGCCATATCAGGAATATCTTCAGACGGCTTTGCATTTATGGCAAAAAAGACCAGGGGCATTTAACATTTTTTACAGCATTTTTTCTTTTTGCATGGGCATATACAGCTTAAAGAATCAAGCATTTTGGAAACCTCATCCCATGAGCGTTTCATGCACATTGCTTTGCGGTTTAAAGTAGCATTACACTGTGTATGCCTTATAATAGTTTGTTTAAATCCCATACCAGGTTCTCCATTTTATATTTACTTAATATATTATATGAAATAAAACAGATTTTGTGCTATAATTATATAGCTGCACATGTGGAAACTTTTAGAAAGGCTGGTATTTAATATGAGGTATGTATTAGTTACAGGTGCTACAAGCGGGATTGGCATTGCAATTTCAAGGGTATTTGCACGTAAAGGATATGGGATTGTAATGGTTTCATCTTCCCAGAAACATCTTATGCAGGCAGAAAGAAATATGGCAAAAAGATTTCCAAAGACAAGCATATATACTATTGAGGAAGATTTAAGCAGGAAAAACTCTGCACAAAGCTTATATAATAAAGTTAAAGAAATAGGAATTACAATAGACATACTTGTTAATAATGCAGGAAAAGGCCTTATTGGTGCTACTGAAAAGATTAATATAAATAGTGATGAAGAGCTTCTTTATCTGAATATGGTAACTCCTACAATACTCTGCAAACTGTTTTTAAGAGATATGTATAAAAGAAAACATGGCAGCATTTTAAATGTTGCATCAACAGCTGCTTTCCAGCCAGGGCCTTATAACTCTACGTATTTTGCAAGCAAAGCGTATTTATACAGTTACAGCAGGGCAATAAGGCATGAAGCTGCAAAACATGGTGTCCATGTATGCACCCTTTGTCCTGGTACAACTGATACAAAGTTTTTTGAAAAAGAAGGCATTAAAACACCTGCATGGGCGATGTCTGCTGTAAAGGTAGCAGAATATGCAGCAGACGGGCTCTGTAAAAATAAACCAGTTATTATTCCAGGAAAAACTAATAAGCTTTTCAGTATAATACCATCCGAAATAAAACTTATTGCAATTTCACTGTTAAAAAAACCACAGACAAAGTAAAAGCGGCACTGCCAGATGCAGTACCACTTTTATTCCTGTTATAATATTAATGCGCCTCCAGGGGTTCGAACCCTGGACACCCTGATTAAGAGTCAGGTGCTCTGCCAGCTGAGCTAGAAGCGCTAACAGGACTACTATATCATATATACGTAAAATATGCAAGTATTTTTTCATTATTTTTACACTAATTACGGCTTCCGCATTTCGGGCATATATTTCCTGATTTAAACACATGGCCACATCTGTAACAGCATATTGCTGCATGTTTCTTTTGTGCCAGGTATTCTACACTTCTTGATTTAGGTTTTGCTTTTAAATATTCCACAAATTCATCCAGCACTTGTGCCAGGCTCTCCTGGTCTTTGCCTTTAAACGGGCATGGCAGCTTTACCTTGCGTTTTGTCTGGCTGTTTACAAATACTGCCTTGCCGGCCTTCCCGTTTTCAAGTGAAATATTATCAATATCCATAACATCTAATGTTCCAGATTTTATAACACCTTTATAAAAAATATGGTCTGGTGAAATTATAAAACCTTCTTTTCCATTATTAAAAAGTGATGAATCACAGATTATAACCGGATATTCATATTTTCCAAGTAAAACTGCGTATTTGCTTATAGCTTTCCTTATAAGAAATGATTCTTCGTCTTTATTATCACCATTAAGCATTTTCCTTGCATCATAATAGTGTATCCTTGAAAGGTTCTCTATCCTGCCTTCAAGGTTTCTCTGGATTTTCTCTACAAGCTGTTCACTTTCCTCTGTTTTCATACGTGTAAGTTTTTTATCTATAAGTTCTGTCATTTCTTTTTTTAGTTCTGGAAGAATATCTGCCTCTTCTATTTCTTTCATTGCACGTATACCTTCTTCCACATCCAGTGCAGACATATTTGGAACTATTCTTCTTACTGTTTCCATGTCAATATCTTTTACACGCTGGTATATTTCATCACTATATTCTTTAAGCACACCTGTTTCAAAGTCCTTGTTCTTTATATCTTCAAGCACCTTTAAAAGGCTGCGCCTGTCATTTCCCGCCCTTTTTGCCATTGTGGAAAGTTCTTCCCGTTCTGCATTCTGTATATATTTGTCAATTATCTCTTCATACCTGCCGGTATCAATATCTTTATATGACTGGATACGCTCTTTAACCCTTTTGTATCTTTCCCTGCTGTCACCCTGTGGAAGATGTGATATAAGATAATCAAGTTCTTTTTTGCCAGCCTTCCCAAGCATTTCATTTAACTGTCTGGTAAACTCCTCTTTATCCTCATCACTTAAACTGCTGTTCTCTACTTCATCAAGAAGCCTTAGTGTATCCTGGTACTTTCTGGCTGCTGATATTTTCTTTATTGCCTCTTCCCTGCTTGAAATGCTTCCTCTTGTATATGTTGTTTCTTTCTCTTCCGTAATATCTTGTATATTATCTTTACTATTTTCAATATCCTGCTGGTCTTCATCTCTATCAATACTGCTTATAGCATCCTCACTAACTGGTTCTTCTATATTACTGCTTTCTTCAAAATTATCCCCTGTTTCCCCGGCTGTATTTTTCTGGTTTTTTTTCTTATTAAATAAAGATTTTGCTTTCCCGGTTCTTCTGGTATTTTTACCATTGTTGCCTTGTACCTGCTGGTATTCTTCTGCTTCTGTTTTATCTGTAATGTATCCATTGTTGTCCCTGCTTTCTGTTTTATCTATTGTTTTATTTATTATTTTATCTTCTGTTTTGCTTTCTGTTTTGTCTTCACCAGCATAAATACTTTCTTCTGCATCTGGTATATCATCTGGTGGTATTTCCCCGCCTCCCATATATTTCTTGATAATATCTTCCATAATACTATTATCTTCTGTATCATTTTCTTCTGTTTCCATATTATCTGCAGCAGCATTGCCTGGTTCTTCTTCATCTTCAATACTGCTGTAATCCACCCTGTGCCTTTCTATGCCGCCAGCAACACCATCTTCACCTATTTTGCCTGATTTTAGCCCTTTCCTGAAAGCTGTGTATGGGTCAAGCTGCTCATCCATACGGAATTTTAGTTCCTGTTTTATATATTCCAGAAACCTTTTTACCTCACTTTCACGGTAAAACCCTTCATCTATCTCACCAAGCAGCCTTTCAAGCTCAGTAATTGAAAGCCGGCTGATATGGCGGCAGATTTTAGCAAGGCTTTTACTTCCATTATGTACCTTGCTGGCATATTCATGTTCATACATATTGGTATTGCTATTGCTGTTTTTGCCGCCATTCCTGCCAATAAGCTGCCTGTAATCTTCTGCTGCCTTTACATCCTTATCGAAATCAAGGATATATTCATCACCCTCTGATAAAAGTTTTCCAGGCCTTGGGGTATAAAAAATACTGCAGGCAGGGCACATATATACCCTTGCTGCATACACCCTGCCTTCTTCTGTATCTATTGTAATCTCCTTGCCATCAGGATAAACTGACATATGGAGATGTCCGCCGCATCCAGGGCATTTATATGGTGATATATAAAAATTACTGCCAAGCCTTTCCTTGCCATGTATATCATTATCCAAATCCTGTTTCTTAAAACCTGCTGCCGTCATCTTCCATTTCATGTCATGCCATAAACCTTGAGGGTATTCTTCTTCATCTTCACCATCCATACCCTCTTCTGCAGCCTTTTCTTCTGCTTTTATCTTATTAACCGCTGACATTATAACATCTTCAAAAACCACACTTTTCCCGCCACATGTAAATTTTATCCCGTTTCTTGAATAATAGGCTTCTGCCCCTGCATCTTTTAAAATCTGTTTAAGCAGTAAATCTATTTTCTCATAAGTATGTTCAACCCTTATTCCCTGTATTGCCCCCCATTTGCCGAAAATATAAAGGAGCAGGTTAAATATATTCTTTATCATCTGCCGGCCTTCTGTTTCAAATATATCCGCCGGCATTGCAGGAATATCAATTATATTGGCATATACCTTTTTTAATTCAAAATCAAATATAAGTGAATTAATGCTGCCTGGAAGTATTATTGTATTATTTTCTGCCAGAATACAGCCATTCCATTCCACATCTGCTTTTGATGCGTAAATAAGTTTTTTATATGTATTTTCAAGCCCTGCATCTGCTTTAAGCCATACCATGGCCATACACCCCCTGTTATATATACTCCAGACTTTAGGATAACATATCTTCCAGCTCTCTTGCAAGCCCGCTTTCATCATTGCTGTATTTTGTTACAATGTCTGCTGCCTGCTTTGCATCTTCTGTGCCATTACACATACATACCCCTGTGCCACATTCCTTTAACATCTCTATATCATTAGTAGTATCCCCAAAGGCTGCTGCTTCACTGATATCATAGCCATACTTCCCACAATAATATTTTATGCCATATACCTTAGACAATTCAGGATGGACAAATTCAAACATATCTGCCTGTGATTTAAAAGCCCTGTATTTATCTGATTTATGCTCCTCATAAAAAGATTCTACCTGTTTCATTTTCTCTGGAGGAGTGCTAAGCACAAGTTTGCTCTGTGGGGTTTTTATCTCCTCTTTAAGATTGCACAGCACAATTCCTAAGTGGTTATTCCTTGCTGCCCTTTCTATTGTACTGTCACTTCTGTAGGCGTAACAGTCCTCTCCCTGGTAAACATACGGGTTTAGGCCAAAAGGTTTATATAAGGTGGTTATTTCATCTATAACAGCTGGTTCAAGCTGGTAGAAGCATTTTTCCTGGCCATCCCTGGCATCATATAGCTCCGCACCATTTGAACCTGTCATAAAACTAACAATATCCTCTATGCCAAGTGCATGGACAGTCTTTTTTAAACCTGTAATTGGCCGCCCGGAAGCAATTCCAAGCCTGTACCCGTCCGCACAAAGCTTTTCTAATAAATTTTTTGTATAACTGTCTACTATTTTCTCTGAATTAAGCAAAGTACCATCCATATCCATAATTATTAATTTAATGTTTCCCATATTATCCCCCTTGCCGTATATATTATATATAATACTGTAACTATTCTACACCATTTTATATAATCTATCCATGCAAATTTTTAAAAACACACTGCAAGCCAAAAAGGATATGCACCCATGCCAGGTACATATCCTCTATTAATTAATGCCAGTTAAAAATTTTACAGGTTTTCAACAGCGGCACGTTCTATTGCAAGCCCTCTGCTGTATTTCTTAATAAAGTCATCAAATCCTTTTACATCAGCAGGGGCAGGCTGTTCTACTGAACCTGTAGTCCCTGCAAATACATTTGCCTTAAGGTAATCTTCAAGGGACTCACCATCTTTCTTATTATTCATATAAGATGCAAGTATAGCCATTCCCCATGCGCCGCCTTCACTTGCTGTATCCATTACAGATACAGGTGCGTTCATTGCAGCTGCAAGAATCTTCTGGCATACGCCTTTTGTTGTAAATAACCCGCCATGCCCGAATATTGAGTCAATTTTAACATCTTCTTCTTTAAGAAGTATATCAAGCCCTGTCTTTAGTGCACCAAATGCTGTATAAAGTGTAACCTTCATAAAGTTAGCAAGATTGAAATTGCTGTTTACTTCCCTTGCAAATAATGGCCTTCCTTCTTCAAAGCCTGTTACATGCTCGCCTGAGAAATAATTGTATGCAAGAAGCCCGCCGCCGTCTTTATCGCCTTCTTCTGATTTTCTGTAAAGGATTTCATAAATATCCCCTTTATCAATTTTAAATCCGCACACATCTGCAAATTCCTTAAAAATATTTATCCATGCGTTGATATCAGAAGAACAGTTATTACAGTGCACCATTGCTACTGCATCACCTGCAGGTGTAGTAACAAGGTCTATCTCACGGTGTACATTTTTAAGAGGTTTTTCAAGGACTATCATTGCAAATACAGATGTACCAGCTGATACGTTACCTGTACGTACTGCAACACTGTTTGTAGCAACCATTCCTGTACCTGCATCACCCTCTGGCGGGCAAAGTGGTATGCCTCCTTTAAGCTTTCCTGAAACATCAAGGCGCTTTGCACCTTCATCTGTAAGGACGCCTGCTTTTTCACCTGCTGTAAGCACCCCTGGTATAATATCCTCCAGTTTCCATGCAAACCCCTTATCTGCAATTATATTATTAAATTTTGCTGTCATTTCTGCATTAAACTGCCTTGTAGCGGAATCTACAGGGAACATTCCCGATGCCTCGCCTACACCAAGCACTTTCTCACCTGTCAGCTGCCAGTGTATATATCCTGCCAGTGTTGTAAAATATGCAATGTCCTTTACATGCTCTTCACCATTTAAAATTGCCTGGTAAAGATGTGCAATGCTCCAGCGCTGTGGTATATTAAAACCAAATAATTCCGTAAGCTTGTCTGATGCTTCCTCTGTTATGGTATTTCTCCATGTACGGAAAGGCACAAGAAGGTTATTATCCTTGTCAAATGCCATATACCCGTGCATCATTGCACTAAAGCCTATTGAACCTACTGTTTCAATATCCACCCCGTGCTTTTCTTTAACATCTTTTGCAAGGCTTGCATAACAGTCCTGTAATCCTCCCCAGATATCATCAAGGCTGTATGTCCATACACCATTCTCATATTTGTTCTCCCAAGAATGGCCGCCAGTGCCTATAAGGTTATTCTGGCCATCAACAAGGACTGCCTTAATCCTTGTTGAACCAAATTCAATTCCAAGTGCTGTCCTGCCGTTAATAATAGCGTCTTTCATCTTACCCTCCATTCTGCGTGTATACACACATTATATATTTATCTGTAAACAATATCCCCAAGCATAAGGTCACGCTTAAATCCAGATATTGTTATATCCTTATTAATTACTACTGCTTCAATCCCCATCATTGCTGCCCAGTCACACATCTGCTCTGCTGTAAGGTCATATGTAAATGCCGTATGGTGTGCACCGCCTGCAAGTATCCATGCCTCTGCACCCGTATAAAGGTCTGGTTCAGGTGTCCAGAAGTTTGTAGCTGTAGGCAGCTTTGGCATAGGCTTCTCTGTCTGGCGGCAGTTTACTTCATTAATTATAAGGCGGAAACGGTTTCCAAGGTCAATAAGTGATGTTGCAATACCATGCCCGTCCTTTGATGTAAATACAAGCCTTGCCGGGTCTTCCCTGTCCCCCATTGAAAGCGGCTGGCATTTAATCTGTATAGGGCTTCCTGCAATGGAAGGACATATTTCAAGCATATGTGCCTCAAGAATGCCCTCTTTTCCAGGAACCATATTGTATGTATAATCTTCAAGCATTGATGTTCCTTTTGCATCTTTCATGCCTGCTGTCATAATCTTCATAAGGCGTACCATTGCAGCAACTTTCCAGTCACCTTCAGCGCCAAAGCCATATCCCTTTTCCATAAGCCTCTGTATAGCAAGCCCTGGAAGCTGCTTTAAACCGCCAAGGTCACCAAAGTGGGTAACTATTGCATGGTAGTTCTTTTCTTTTAAGAAACGCTCAAAACCAATTTCAATCTGTGCCTGTACAGCAACATGCTTTTTAAATTCATCCGGGGTCCTTCCCTCAAGAAGTATTTCATATTTACCATAATATTCATCAACAAGTGCATTGGTATCTGCTTCAGATACAGCATCAACACATGCTGCAATTTCATTTACAGGATATGCGTCAATCTCCCAGCCAAATTTAAGCTGTGCCTCAACCTTGTCACCTTCTGTAACTGCAACGTTCCTCATATTGTCAGCAACACGCATTACCCTTATATGGCTGCTCTCAATAATGCCTATAGCTGTACGCATCCATGAACCAATGCGCTCCTGTACATTTGCATCACTCCAGTGCCCTGCTATTACTTTGCGCTCAATGCCCATACGTGTAACCATATGGCCGTATTCCCTGTCACCATGTGCCGCCTGGTTCTCGTTCATAAAATCCATATCAATGGTATCATATGGTATCTCCCGGTTAAACTGTGTATGTAAATGAAGTAAAGGCTTTCTGTATTCCTGCAGTCCAATTATCCATGACTTTGCAGGCGAAAATGTGTGCATCCATGTAATAACACCTGCACATTCATCATCCATATTAGCCTCATTAAATGTCTTTCTTATAAGTTCATTTGTAATAAGAGTTGGTTTCCATATAACTTCAAATGGAAGATTACCTGATTCATTTAAAGCAGTAACAATTTTCTTTGAATGTTCCGCTACATTTGCAAGACACTCATCACCATATAAATCCTGTGAACCTGTGCAAAACCAAAACTTATAATTTTTCTGTAAATCCATACTTCTCCTCCAATCCTCATTTAATAATCAAAATCCTTTTGTGCCTAAATACTACTAATATAAACTTACCACATTTGGGGCTGGATGTATACACTTTTTTCTAAAATAATTTTAATAAAAATTTAAAAGGGCAGTGTTTATACACCTGCCCTTGCAAGACCCTGCCGGGTATTTAATTAACGCGTAAACTCCCTTCCTGTAAGCATTAAGAAAGCTTCTTTATACTTATCCGTTGTCTTTTTTACAACATCTTCCGGAAGCTTGTATCCACTATCAGGATTAGCTTTAAGCCAGTCCCTTACATACTGCTTGTCAAATGAAGGCTGCCCCTGCCCTGGCTTATAACCATCTAACGGCCAGAACCTTGAACTGTCAGGTGTAAGCATTTCATCACCAAGAACTACATTTCCTTCTTCATCAAGCCCAAATTCAAACTTTGTATCAGCAATTATTATTCCTTTAGATAACGCATATTCTGCACATTTCTTATAAAGTGCTATTGTACAGTCCATAATCTTCTTTGCATATTCCCTGCCCTTGCCCGGGAACTCTTTATCAATAATTTGTACACTTTCCTCAAATGTTATATGTTCATCATGGTCCCCTAAATCCGCTTTTGTTGTAGGTGTATATACTGGTTCTGGAAGTTTATCTGATTCCCTGAGCCCATCTGGAAGCTTTATCCCACATACAGTCCCACTTTCCTTATAGCTTTCCCAGCCACTCCCTGTAATATATCCACGTACTATGCACTCTATAGGAAGCATCTTAAGCTTCTTGCACAACATGCTGTTGCCATTAAACTTTTCACTTCTAAAAAACTCCGGCATATCCTTTACATCTGTAGAAACCATATGGTTAGGTACAATATCACTGGTAAAACCAAACCAGAACTTTGACATCTGTGTAAGTATAGCACCCTTATCTGCAACTTCATTTTTAAGTATTACATCAAACGCTGAAATCCTGTCTGTTGCAACAATAACCATGCTGTCCCCGTTATCATATACCTCACGTACCTTGCCTTCTTTAACAGGTGAAAACTCTTTCATAAACTAACCTCCGCTTTCTGTATATATTCTTAATTATAAGCCTATTTTATGATATATTTTATATTTTGTAAAGCTAGATTTTAACAGGACGGCTAATTATATTATACATCCTTCAATACAAATTGCTAGTATAAGCTGTACAGCCAGACAGGCTCTGCAATAATCCGTCTTAACCACAATCAGTAAATAAAAAACACCAAAAATAGGCAGCCTGGAACAAGGCTGCTTTATATTAATACACAATCTACATTTGCTTGTTATTTTTACAAGGTGTATAAGTATAAGGCTGTCATATGATGATAAAAGGAACAGTTCTTCATACCACATAATACCATTTATAGCTTTTCCACCTATAATTCCAGTATATTCATACATAGTTTTGTCTAAATTATAAAAGTCCAGTATCTTATCTGTATAAGCATTATATAAAGCCTGTGTTGGGAAGTAAAGTACATAACCGCCATAATATGAGGACTTCCTTTTACTGCCATAGCTGCCATCAAGTATATCTGCTATTTCTTTTATCCTGTTGCCTATAACCTGTTTTTCCTCTGAAAAGTTTTCTGCAAATATTTGTGCGTCAATAGTGTTTTTAATTCTGTAATACATTTGTATTTCACCCTTTAGATTTATATTATTTAGATATAGCTGTGTTATTACCATATTTTTATTCCATCCAGTGTTTATAAAGTTGTTTTTATTATATGTATACCATAGTTAATATACTAAATATTCACAGTCATTATGCTTCTTGTAATGTGCTGGCATAATATCTTTTGAAGTGCCATGTATGACTGTTTATAATTCGGCTTCTTCCTTTGCATTTATATGTTTTTTTCTTCCTCTTTTTGCCTGTTTTGGTTTCTCTTTAAGTTCTTCTTGCAGTTGTTCTTTAAGTAATTCATTAAGTGAAACAGGGACAGGCTGCCAGTTGTATTTTGCACGTATTCCTAAGAAAAGAAGGTGTTCAATCCACGCTTATAGTATCAGAAGATGGTACACCGTTAGGAAGTTCCAGGTATTTTTTAAGCCATTTCTCTTTCTGGCGTGCAAAATCCGCTATCTCTTCCCATTCATTGCAGTCTGCAAGGAATCCAATTATACATATGGAAATTATATCCTGCAGTTTATGTTTTACATAAGACGGATGCCTGTAATCTGGTACTTTTTCTGCCTCTTCTGAAATGCAACAGATAAAATCATCATTCACTACAATGTATTTAATTTTAATGTTGTAATCTTTTAATGTTTCCTGTATATCCCAAATTTTTACTACTTTACGTACCATAATTCCCTCCTGGTATAATCTTTATAAAAGATTATACCAGAAATATACAATACTGGTAAACAAAGAAAATGTTTATATATTATCTTGTTTTATAAAATATTTATTTTATGCGGTTATCCTGTACGGGGAGCGACGAAGGGAAATGCGACGAATCGGAGTTTATGCTAATTTCAATCCACGCTCCCCATACGGGGAGCGACGGGGCTTGACGGTACGCAGTCCGTGTTATTCCGGATTTCAATCCACGCTCTCCATGCGGAGAGCGACCCTTGCCGGGTTTATGGCATACCTTCCAGACAGGATTTCAATCCACGCTCTCCATGCGGAGAGCGACCATTTTCTGGTTTGCCTGTTCTGCCCGGTTTAGATATTTCAATCCACGCTCTCCATGCGGAGAGCGACCTTCGGGAATATAGATAATCCAAAAACTAATATAATTTCAATCCACGCTCTCCATGCGGAGAGCGACGGTTTCCGTCAGGGTCTAAAATATATGTATAATTTATTTCAATCCACGCTCTCCATGCGGAGAGCGACGTTTACTGCATTATTTGAAAAAATGTACGTATACGATTTCAATCCACGCTCTCCATGCGGAGAGCGACGATGAAGATGAAAACGAATGACAAAAGATGGTGATTTCAATCCACGCTCTCCATGCGGAGAGCGACATTACAGACACAGATATCTGACTGCTGCTGCAAATTTCAATCCACGCTCTCCATGCGGAGAGCGACGACAGCACTTGAAAAAGTAAAAGATTCACAGTTTGATTTCAATCCACGCTCTCCATGCGGAGAGCGACAGGCAACACAGTATATAGGTAAAAGTGCATATATAATTTCAATCCACGCTCTCCATGCGGAGAGCGACAATACTGCCGCAAAAAGGGCGCAGGCTGGCACTTATTTCAATCCACGCTCTCCATGCGGAGAGCGACTAACCGTCAGAAGCATTATTGTTTTCTTGTGTACTATTTCAATCCACGCTCTCCATGCGGAGAGCGACTCCTGCATTGTAATACTTGTACTGCCGCCTTTTATTATTTCAATCCACGCTCTCCATGCGGAGAGCGACACTAATGAAAATTATTTCAGATAAACTAAGTCCTATTTCAATCCACGCTCTCCATGCGGAGAGCGACATACAGCCAGGTAATGTCTTATGCCTGGGATTTAATTTCAATCCACGCTCTCCATGCGGAGAGCGACAGCAAAAAGCAGCGTTTCATTACAGGAATATCCAATTTCAATCCACGCTCTCCATGCGGAGAGCGACAGCAAAAATCACATATTTATATTAAAATATGTTCTTTTATTTGTATAATATAACACAAATTTTAATTATTTTCAAATTTTTAAGTAAAATTTTTAATAATTTCCTTTAATTTTTCAGTGCGAACCATTTAATAGTTTTATGTACATTATACTGCCGCACCTTTATATTATTAAAAGTCCTTCTGCCTCATAAGATGTTTTTATGCCAAAGTGTTCTACTCTTGTCTTATATTTATTTCCTAAATAATAAAACCTCAGGCTATCTTCTTGTTCATTTATAAGTGATACAAGTTTATCTTTAAATAATAACAACTGTGAGGCATCTAATATACATTCAAATACAGAGTTTTGTACTCTTTGTCCGTAATTTACACATTCTTTTGCAACTTTTCTAAGACGTTTACGTCCTTCTGCATCTTGTGTTGAAACATCATATGTAACCAAAATTAATATACTTATCACCTACTTCCATAAAAATGGAGGATATTCTTCTAAATCACCACGTATGGTACGTGCTAATAAAAGTGACTGTACATATGGAAGAAGCCCCCATTCTGTTTTTTCTTTTAAAAACGGATGTGTAATAGTTTCTCTTTTATGCTTTTGCCATGCGTTAAAAAATATTTTTCTTCCTTCATCATTCAAAAGAATTGCATGGTCTTTTTGTTCTTCAAAATGTGTATTTTTAATTACTTTTGTATTAATAAGCGTCAGCACAAAACGGTCAGCCAATATTGGCCTTGTTTCTTCCATAATATCCAATGCCAATGAATTTCTGCCAGGCCTGTCCCTGTGCATAAAGCCAACATATGGGTCTAGTCCCACGCTTGACAAAGCATTAGCACATTCCCCTGCTAAAACTGTATATGCAAAAGATAACAAGGCATTTACATTATCAAGTGGTGGTCTTCTGTTTCTGTTTTTAAATATAAATGTATCTTTCTGGTTGAGAATCATATCATCAAATACAGAAAAATATTGTTCTGCTGCTTTTCCTTCAATTCCCCGCAAATTGTCCATACAGGACACCTGTCTGATTTCTGGCAATTTACTATAAAGTATGTCTGAAATATGCTTAAGCCTTTCTTTATCAACACGATATGAATGGTCACGTAATGTTCTTTCAATACTCCACCTTGAATTAAATATTTTTCCAGTTATCATATTTTTTGCATAAGAAATACTTTTCTCTTCACAATCTGAAATCCGGTATTGTTCTTTTCTTAACAAAACATTTCCATATTCTTTTCCAACTGTCCTGGCTAAAAACCGGCCTCTTGGCGAATAAAAAGTTAATCCTATATGGTATTCTGCACATTTTCCCATTAATGCAGGAGATGCTCCTTTATATGTAAAACAAACAATATTTTCCAATGTATGTAATGGAAACCTGCCAAGTATTTGTTTATCTTTCTGTACAACAATATTTTCACCGTCTAATGTTAAATAACTTTCTTCAGTTATTACATATAATGTATTTAATAACTTTCTCACTATAATCCCCCATAATGTTTTTCATTATACAAACAGATAAATCAAATGCTTGTATGAATATTTTGTTCTATATATGTACTAACTTTTGCTGCTTTTTGTAATTTCGGCAGACACAGGCTTTCCAGTGAACATGCCTTGCATTGTTTTGTTTGTTTTACTTTTGGTGTATATCCTTTATGTAGTAAAGTGTGCATTTCCTTACTAACCTTTTTTACTTCTCCTCTCAGGTTTTCACTAAAAACAATATTACTTCTTCTTCTGTTCCCGCCATAATACAGAAATCCCTCACTTATATCTGTCTGGAACATTTCTTCCAGACAGATTGCCTGGGCACATAATTGCAATTCATCGGCATTATGTTCTTTTGGTTTTCCATTTTTATATTCAACAGGAACTACCTTCCATTCCCCGTCATATCCAAATAATACAATCCCATTTTCTGCCTTATGAAATTCAACTACATCACATTGCCCGCTAAAACCAAGTTCATGTGATGCAATACGCATCCCTCTGGTTATAAGCAAGTTTCCTCTTTTTTCAAAAGAACCCTCTTCATGTGCTTTTTTATGTATCAGTTCTCCTGATGTAGTTTTATAATTTTCCTGCCACTGCTGTTCAATATGTATTAATGCCCATTGTCTTCTGCAAAATGCAAAATGCTGTATGCCAGAAAGCATAATATAGTCTTCTTCATCATACATAATATTTTTATAAATCCCCCATATCATGCTGTTTTACAGCTTTTGTATGCACTCAACACCACTTGGAAGGTTATCATCAGAAATTGTTACTTCATAATCATTAAAACATCTGGCTGGTTTTGTTTCATCTTTACGCTTTACATTTATACGCTCAAATAACTGGTATGCTGGCGCATTTCCAAATTCACTTTCATGTTTGAATATAATAAGCTTTCTTACTGACATATTGCCCCTTGCTGCTGAATGGTCTAATTCAAACATATTTATAATTGCCTGCCAGAGAAGCTCCAAATCTTCTTCACTAAATCCTGTTACTTTCCTTGCAAGATTTGCAGAAACATATCCTTCTGCACGGTAAAGTCCATAAGGTACAATATACTTACGTCCCATTTCTGTTTTTTTGTTTTCTGCATCCTTTTCTGTTGTAATTGCTACTCTTGTTATTGTAATTTCCTGTGGTATAATTGGGTCAATTGATTTTGCAAATCCAATCTGTACAGGTCCGCGCACCTGTCCACAGTTTAAATTATCTTTTACAAATGTTGTCATAACAGCCCCAAATGTACGGATATCAAAAAAGTTTTCACACATATAGTCCCTGGCTTTTAAATCAAAGTTTTCTATTTTCTTTTTTTGTTCCTTAACTTTTTTAGGGTCAACATTCATGGAATGATACGCTTCCTCATCACTGCGGTTTAATGGTACACGTTCTTTAATATATATACGGTATCCTTCTTCCCCCTCTTTTACAGCTTCTACATAATTACGTATTTTGCGTTTCAGGCATACATCTGTAACAATGCCACAATTTGTTTCCATATCAATTCTTGGCATATTGCCTGCATCTGGGTCTCCATTCGGGTTTCCGTTCTCTACATCAAATAATACTACAAAATCATATCTGTTTTTAATTGCTTCTGCCATTGATTTATACCTCCTGCTCTTGTGTTATTTCTGTTTTATTTTCTTTTTTCTCATACCTTTTCTGCTGCTGGTGGTAATATCCCAGCATAAAAATTCCCTGGTCTTCTAATGAAAGATATTTAGGAAAATTTGAGTGTATTTTATTACATAACCCACTTAAATTCTTTTCCAGGTATATCTGCATTCCTTTTTTATCACGCCTTAAAACAGCTAAATGGCTGTTTGCAAGCCTTAACATCTGTGGAAAAACAACAGATGGTGTTGTACTTGCTGAATTAAAATACCTGTCTTTTACCGTTTCTTTGCCTATGGCCTGTACCTGTATTTCTTCTAATATCTCAAACAACCTGCCTAATACATATGGTACATACTCTGTGTCCTCATTTAACTTCATTGTATCCACTGCCTCCTTTTTATCTGTGCAATTTTTTATTATATATGCTTTTATAAACGCTGCTTTATTACGGTTTAAAGAACGTTCAGCATGTATCCTTAACATAATATTATTATATATGCCTGCTGGATAAGGACGGTTCTCCAGAACAGCACGCATCAAAGCACCACTTAAAATTGGCGGTGACTGTTTTTGTGTAGATTTCTTGTTTACTGTTTCATATAATAATTCCCTGATACCTGGGAATTTCTTTTTCTTATAATCCGGGCTCTCTATTTCCAGTCTTTTATAATGGCTTTGTATATTAGAAACCAGTTTTCCAAATGTATTGCCATAGAAAAAACGTATTGATATACGGGCTACACTCGGAGACAGCCCCAAAATATAAAATGGCGCTTCTGGGTCTAATTCCATTTCCATATAACCAGTTTGTTCCCCTCTGGCAATATGTGACATTACCGTAAGAAGTTTGTCCTCTTCATTCTCATCCGCCCCATCTAATAACTGTGACATAAAATCCACATATCCATTTTCATTTTTCTTTGTTTTAGCCCAGAATACAGTAGTTGCATCACCTATCTGCCTGTTGTGTGTTTTGTCTGATAATAAATAATTTAATGCTTGTCCATATGCGTTGGCAATATCCTGCGAAACAGGTGCATTATCCCCTTGTTCTTTTCCATAAGATTCAAAGGCAGGCCCATTAAATGAAACCAGCATAGCACCACTTGGATTCGCCCCCTGTATTCCCCTGAACTGTGGGTGCAGCCTTGCAACTGGTGCAAGTTTGCCACTTACAAGGCAGCGGGCTCTATTTTCATTGCCATCATTACTATTTTTATTATAAGAATCCCATATATCCTTTATTTCCTCATCTTCTAATACCTCTTTTGCATCTTCAAAGAAACGGAATATTACATTTGATTTCTCAATATCTTTCCAGCTGGCTGGGAAATTATCCTTATTTTGTTCAAAATCCCATGTTTCAAAGAATCTGCATATGCCTTGTGCAAATTTACTTTCTGAACCCTTTAGTATTTCTTTATGTACTAATGCAGAAGCCTGGAAATAATCTTGTGCCTGTTTTTTATTCTTTTTATCTGTTTCTTCATTGCCAGACGGAGTCCATATCCCTAAAATGTACTTTGCAGTATCACATAAAAAATATGGCTTTGGGGTTTTGCCAGAACGTACGCCATGTACTGGAACCATTCTTTTTGCTGCTACTAAAACTTCCTTTTTACCCCGTTTTTCTTTTTTTTCAATAGAAAAAATACTTTTTACCTGCCCGTCATAATCTATTGTAACTGCATATGAAACCTTTTCCTCTGTCCATCCCTCCTTTCCCACCTTTCCTTCATCTAAAAGCAGATTGTAATATTCCGCCAGTTCTTTAAGAATCATTTTAACACCTCACAATCCTTTAAATCCAGTTTTCCGTCTTTTAATACTGCATGGAAAAACATAGGCTCTATTCCACTTTCTCCCTGGTAATCCATATCATACAGCATATATCCTAAATCTTTTTCTCCCTTATATGCTGTTGGTACTTTCCTTTCTTTATCCCAGATATTAAAATAAGCTGGAAATTCCCTTACCCCCAGGTATGGTGTATGGTAACATTGCCCCTTTTGCAGGCGTCTTTTTAAGATGTCCTGGAACTTGCCTGTGTTATCTGTTTCATTAGCTTTTGAAGTCATATCAAAATGGGCTTTTATTACATACCTCACATTCTTTAAAACTAATGCAGCCCTTTGCTGGATTGAACTTGCTGTAGTTAAATAAAGTGTGTCTTTCTTTCCGCTGTTCATAACTTTTCTTACATTATTGATACTAATTTTATCTTTCACCTCATTTCTGCGTATATTTGTTGTCTGTACCGGATTACATACATATATTTCATCTATACTGTACTTTAAACCCGGATGCCAGTAAATTGCTTCTAAAATCCCCCTTGCCGCTGAAGGGGTTATGCAATCATATGTTACACGTTCCGTCTTAAATTCCGGACGGTTAAATGCTGCATATTCTCCCCATACTTCAAACATAACTGACATTGTACTACCACCTTTCCTAAACTATCATTGCCCCATCTGCATTTTTATAAACTAATCCTTTATCCTCTGAATACATCTGTAAATTTTGTAAAACTGCTATGCCATCTGCAATTTCATAACTGCTTCCTTCCTGAAGAAGGTTCTGGTATTCATTTTCATAAAGATTGATTGAATAAATACCAAGCTTTTGTATAATTCCCTTAAAATTTTCCCGGTTATCAATTTTGTACTGCATCTTTTCTACAAGATGGCAGGCTTTAGTATCTGATGGGATTATAAGCATTTTTGTATCAGATTCTATCATATGGAATATTTCTGCTATTCTTTTAAATGGCATTTTAATTCCATCAAGTCCTTTTTCAAAACTTTCTACAATATTACAGGGGTCAAGCTGCTGTTTATCTAATGACTGTAATGTTTTAAAATAATACTTTATTGCTCCCGGGCTGTCATATACATTATATTTTTCTACTGTTTCCCTGGTTATAGCAACATTCTTTTCAAGCATACGTGGTACTTTCTCCAAATCAAATACCCATACTATGCTATCCTCTGTTTTTCTTTTTCCTTCCCTGTTACATCTTCCTGCTGCCTGTATAATAGAATCAAGGCCTGCATTTTCACGGAAAACTGCTGGAAAGTCAATATCAACCCCTGCTTCTATAAGTGAAGTAGATACCACCCTGCAAGTTTCACCCTTTGCTAATTTTTCATGGATAATATCTAAAATCTTTTTTCTGTCCACTGGTGCCATATATGTAGATAAATGGTAACGTCCCTCTTCTTCCAGCATATCATATAATTTATGTGCTTCTGCTTTTGTATTAACAATTATTAAGACCTGCCCTTTTTCATTAACTTTTTGCAGTAAGTCTTCTTCTGTTACATTACCCATTTTTTTAATATGTGTGCGTTCCAGCTTTTGGAAAATTTCTGTATAATTATGGCATATTTCCTTTACAAAATAAGGTTTTAACCATCTTTCAAGGGCAGGCTGTGTTGCTGTACATAAAACAGCACTAACCTGGTATGATTTTAACAGCATCTGCAAAGCCTTTACACATGGTATCATTGCATGTAATGGTATCATCTGCACTTCATCAAAAATAATAACACTTCCTGCAATATTATGCAGTTTTCTGCACTTTGAAACCTTGTTTGAATATAATGATTCAAAAAATTGTACATTAGTTGTAACAATAACTGGTGCATCCCAGTTTTCAGTTGACAGTTTATGTTTCTCATATATTTCATTATCCTGTTTTCCTGAATCCATTAGTGAATTACCATAGTGTGCCAGAACATTTCTTTCTCCAAGAATTTTTTTAAATACTTCCACATTCTGTTCAATAATGCTTGTATATGGAATTACATATATAATTCTTTCCATACCATTTTGTACAGCATGTTTTAATGCAAATGCAAGGGAAGATATTGTTTTCCCTCCGCCAGTTGGGACTGTCAGGCTATAACATCCCCTTTGGCCATTACCTGCTGACAGGCATTGTTCTAGAATCCCTGTACGTATTTTATTAAGTTCTGGTATCTTATCCTTAACCTTACGCCAAGGCTTTATATATTCTGTAATTTTTTTGTAGAGGACATCTATGCTTTCATATCCGCCCCTTTCAACATTTCCCTGTTCCATAAAATCTTCTGTATCTAAAAAATCACCATCAACTAATGCAGAAAAAAGCATTCTGGTAAAAAAACCTTCTTCAAATGGCTCTAGTGCAGGTTCTTGTACTGGTTTAATCCTTATCTCATTTTCATATCCAGAATATTCTTCTATTTCCCTGTTTTTTATTCTTTGTATTAAATTAGAACCTGTTGTATCCCAGCCATTGGGTATACCTCCATGATGTCCTGCAACTGCAAAAGCACCTGCTGGCATTCTGCGTTTCTGCATCTCCTTCGCACCTGCTGTAGAATGGTCTGTCATTATTTCATGTTTTCCCCTTATTTTCTGCTGGAAAACATCTGAATATTTTCCAATATCATGTGCCATGCCTGCCTGGTAAGCATAGTCCTGTACATCTAAATCTTTAATTTTATAATTCTTACAAAATCCAGAAGCCAGTTTAGCAACATTTTCTAGATGTTCCTGTATAGTTTGTTCTTGCAATTTATTTATATGTGCTACCTTTTTAATGTTCATAATGTATCCTTCTTACATATATTTAATCTGTTAATCTAATATTATAAAGCACATTATACCACATAAATAACTAAAAACACAACTTTTTTATATTATATTTCAAAACAAAATATTTTTGTATTATTGGAAATAACCCAGGGATGTTTATAGAAATACAGAAAAACTATAAAGTAAAGGCGGGAGCACTTCGTGCTCCCGCCTTTGGAGAAGGTATTTTTGTTACTTATGGGGTGTAGCAAAAACTATATAATGTATTGGGGTTTACGGTTATTAGTATAGCAACCTGTGCAATTTAAGTGTGCACAAACTTGCATAAAAAAACTTTTTTATTTTGTGCACTTTCACCATAAAACCTTTTTTATATGCTGTCACTATCACCAGAACTTTCTGTATTTTCTTCTTTTAAGCTTCCTATATGTTTTTTTTGCTCTTTTTCCGCCTTGTCTTCTATTACATGTGGTGCAAAGAGTGATTCAAATTCAAACCTGTCAATTCTTTCTTTTTCAAGAAGAAGTTTTGCACATTTATGCAGGATTTCCATATGCTCTTCCAATATATTTTTAGCTTTGGCATAACATTCATCCATAATATTTTTTACTTCACTGTCTATTTTCTTTGCAACATCTTCACTGTATCCCCTGCTTGTATGCCCGAAGTCACGCCCGATAAATACTTCGTCCTCATCAGCATAATTAATCATGCCTATATTTTTAGAGAAACCATATTTAGTAACCATTGCTTTGGCTGTATTGGTTGCCTGTTTTATATCCTGTGAAGCACCTGTTGTTATATCATCAAATATTATAGATTCTGCAATACGCCCGCCAAGGCTTACAATGATATCCTGGAGCATCTTACCCTTTGTCATAAACATTTCATCACGCTCCGGGAGCGGCATTGTATAGCCTGCTGCCCCTGAGCCTGTTGGTATAATTGATACCATATGGACAGGCCCTACATCTGGAAGCAGGTGGAACAGTATTGCATGGCCTGCTTCATGGTAGGCAGTGATTTTTTTATCTTTCTCAGAGATAATTTTGCTTTTCTTTTCTTTGCCTATGCCCACTTTAATAAATGACTTGCTTATATCTTCCTGCTCTATAAACTTGCGTCCTTCCCTTGCACATACAATGGCGGCTTCGTTTAAAAGGTTTTCAAGGTCTGCACCTGTAAAACCGACTGTAGTCTGTGCAATGGCTTTAAGGTCTACATTATCGCCAAGCGGCTTTCCTTTTGCATGGACATCAAGTATTTCCTCACGCCCTTTTACATCAGGACGCCCGACTGTAACACGCCTGTCAAAACGTCCGGGACGCAGTATTGCAGGGTCAAGTATATCTACACGGTTTGTAGCTGCCATAACTATTATGCCTTCATTAATGCCAAAACCATCCATTTCAACAAGCATCTGGTTAAGTGTCTGCTCACGTTCATCATGCCCGCCGCCAAGCCCTGAACCACGCTTGCGTGCAACTGCATCAATTTCATCTATAAATACAATACATGGTGCACTTCTTTTTGCTTCTGCAAATAAATCCCTTACACGTGAAGCACCAACACCAACAAACATCTCTACAAAGTCCGAACCTGAAAGGCTGAAAAACGGCACGCCTGCTTCACCAGCAACAGCCTTTGCAAGAAGGGTCTTGCCGGTTCCCGGAGGGCCTACAAGTATTATGCCTTTAGGTATACGTGCCCCTACTCCTGTATACTTACCAGGGTTTGCAAGGAAATCAACTATTTCTTCTAATTCTTCTTTCTCTTCTTTAAGCCCTGCCACATCATTAAATTTCCTGGCGTGCTGGTCATTCGGGTCAATACGCTGGGCACGGCTCTTCCCGAAATTCATCATTTTGGCATTGCTTCCATTTGTGCCTGCTGACTGTGCAGAAAGGAATGAGAAAAGGAAAAATATAGCAATTATCCCAAGCCCGTACGGAAGCAGTGTGGTAATAATCCATGAAGTTTTCTGGATATCATGGACTTTATACTTGTTAGCAAATTCATTGTCATTATTAAGGATTTCTTCAACTTCTTTTACATCAGACACATAAAAGCTTACTGTCTGGCCTCCGGTTAATGTAACACTTACTTCACCTGTAGGGGTTTCCTGGTTAGGCAGGATTTCTACTGATGCAATCCTTCCGCCATCTAAATCCGATTTAAATGTATTGATGTTGTATGAACTTGCGGAATTGTTATCTAATGCCCCTGAAAGGTACACTGCAAAAAAAATTATTGCAAGTATTAAAACATAAAATCCTATTCCGGCTGTCTTCATCTGTTTCTTCATCTATAATCTCCTTTAATGTTATTATTTCAGTCTTCTATAAACTCCACTTCCCCTATATACGGAAGATTACGGTATTTTTGTGCATAATCAAGCCCATATCCTGCTACAAACTTATCAGGTATAACAAAACCTGTATATTCAGCTTCAATTTCTGTTTCCCTTCTGGCAGGTTTATCTAATAATGTACACAGCTTAAGGCTTGCAGGGTTTCTTGCAAGCAGCATCTTCTTTGTAAGGCTTAGTGTTGAACCTGTATCCACTATATCTTCAACAACAATACAGTGCAATCCGTCAACTGGTTCATCAAGGTCTTTTTTTACCACAAGCCTTCCCTGGCTTTCTGTACTGTCCCCATAGCTTGAAACTGCCATAAAATCAATTGTTACTGGCACTGACAGCCTTTTGGCAAGTTCGCAGCAAAAGAAAACACTGCCTTTTAATATACATATAAGGTGTATTTCCTTTCCTTCATAGTCTTTATTAATCTGTGCTGCCATTTCTGTTATCTTCTCTGTTATCTGCTTTTCTGTAATCATCTCATGTATAATTTCACCCATCTCGCTAATTCTCTCCTTCTGTGCACAAAGTTGCACGTAAAACTTCCATTGTCCCATCTGTCACATAATAGTATGCACTGCACCTTCCAGTAGAAGGTATCCACAGTATATGGCTTCCTTCTGCCAGTACCCATGTCCTGCCACGTTCATCTGCTGGTATCTTGCTGTCAATAAATATACGGCTTAGTTTTTTCCTTGGGCCGCTAGTGCCAAGCCACATATAATCACCATCCCTTGGATATCTGAACTGTGGCATAAATTTTATTTTATCATAATCAAAGCATTTAGTACAGTAATTTTTTTCTATAATATGGGAAATATCTTTCCTTGCTACCCTTTCAAATAAAATAATATGCCCTTCACCATTAATATATTCAAGCCTGGTCCTGCCTGGCACACAAATATCCCTGCATTTATTATTGTGGCTGTGTGTATCCTTGCTGCTTTCTTTTTTCCTTATCCATATTTTATTATAATCCCTTCCTGCTTCCATCCCATACGGCAGGCTGGTTCTTTTTCCTGTATCCTTGTATAAAAGCCCTGTTACCAGGTCTATATGCTTTGATGTTATATCCTTGCGCCGGCCTGCCACATGTACTGCCATGCGCAAAAATATTTCCCTTTGCAGCACAACATCCTCTTTCATTATTATATCTGCATCTGTAATACATGCGTCCTTATCTTCCTTTACAATCTGTTTATACCGCTTTTCTGCCTGCTTGTCAATATAGGCATAAATATCCTGCAGCTGCCTGGCAGTACCTGCAATCCGTTCCGCAGCTGCCGGCTGGATATTTTCTGTTATATATGGCATTATACTGTTACGTATCATATTTCTTGCATATTTATTCCCTTCATTAGTAGAATCTATACAATAGCCTGTGCCTTCTTCCATAAGTGCTTCCTCTATCTCTGCACGCTTTATGCCAAGAAGAGGCCTGATAATATTGCCATTAGAGGCTCTCATGCCGCCAAGCCCCCTTATGCCGCTTCCCCTTAGAAGCTGGAACAGCACCGTTTC
Organism: uncultured Lachnospiraceae bacterium; assembly: GCA_910577825.1. GTDB lineage: Bacteria > Bacillota > Clostridia > Lachnospirales > Lachnospiraceae > Butyribacter. The sequence goes on from CAJTOK010000004.1 coordinate 53,467, forward strand.
CGCCTGGTCGTCTTTATGGTGCGCCACGGCAGTTTTATTATATCCAAGTTCCTTTCTCACACTTTCAAAACACTCATACCTGTACCTTCTGCCTGCTTCCTCCTCTGTAATTTTTAATTCTGCTGCCAGTGCAGGTATATCTTTATAAAAAATCCTGCACCTGTACCCCAGGCTTTGTACAAAGTTTTCTGTAAACTTTTCATCATGCAGGGCTTCTTCCCCCCTTATCCCGTGGTTAATATGTACTGCACAAAGGGAAAGATTATATTCTTCTGCAAGTGCTGCAAGCACAAGGAATAAAAAAACAGAATCCGCGCCTCCTGAAACCCCTGTAATAATTTTATCCCCGTATTTTACCAAAGCATTATCTTCAATAAATTTTTTAACCTTTAAATATACACTGTTCTTCATCTGGTTTCCCGTATCTATTTACCTCTCTCCCACAGCCCTGCCACTATCACTGTCATATCATCTGATGCCTTTCCGCCATTTCTTCTTACAGCCTCATCTAATATATGCTTTGCAATTTCCTGTGGGTTTATTATTTCACAACGTTTTAAGTATGCGGATAAATCATCCCCGTTTTCCATAAAACAATCCGCAACACCGTCTGTCATCATTATAACATAATCACCACCAGATATCCCGGTTTTTCCCACATATGATTCAATTTCATGTACAACGCCTACTGGCAGTGTCTGCCCTTCTATCATCATTACACGCTTATTATGCCTCAGATACGTTGCACAAGCCCCGTTTTTAAGGAAGCAGCAGTCCCCTTTATAAAGGTTTAATATAACTATATCGGCTGTTGCATAGCCATCTTCTTCCTCCCCTGGGATATAAAGCGAATTTATAAGCCTTATTGCAGAGCTATGTGAAAAACCTGCTTCTGCCATCTGTTCTAAAAGTTCTATTACAGTTTTGCTTTCTTCCATTGCACCGCTTCCGCTTCCCATCCCGTCTGAAAGTGCAAGAAGCATCTCACCGCCTGGAAGTGATATACATGAAAATGTATCGCCCGATATTTCTTCACCATCTTTGGGAATCCTGGCAACGCCTGTAACTGCGTAAAGCGGCGTATCTTCTACAAATACAAAATTCACCATTTCATTCACAAGGACTTTCCTCGATTCTTCAGACGGGCATATTGTCCTTCCAAGGACTTTTGAAAGCACCCTTGCTACTTCTGTGGAAGTTACAAGCCTTCCCTTTGCTGTTTTAGCCTGCAGGCTTATTTCCAGCCTGCCATCCTGCTTTTCATATGCAAATATGTCATCTGCAACAACCTTTTTCTTTTCCAGTTCCCACGTAATCTTTTCTTCTATATCAAGTGAAAAGTCTTTTATCTGTGGCAGGTTTTCTGCAAAATGCTTTACCATGTCGCTTACTTCTTTCATCTGCCCTGCAACAACCTTTCTGCTTTCTGCCATGCGGTTTTTAAAGCCCATAAGGGTTCTTGCCATATAAAGGTTCTGGTTGGCCTCTGACAGGAATTTTTCTGGACATATGCACTCGTCAAGAAATTCTGCCGGCATCTGTGCAGGTATAATACAGCCCTGTTCCTGTGCAACAGCAAGTGTATTAAATATTTCAGGCCTGCATATTGCAACCTGTCCCAGGCATTTTTCCCTGTTGCCACAGCTGCCGCACACCTTCTCAGACATTTCATTCATCATTTTGCGCATATCATGGTTGTTCATTTCAAATTTACTTTCTGTTTCTTTCATTAAAGCAACTGACAATTTGCCAAATGCTTCCGAAAATTCTTCCAGGCGCCGGCGCATCATATCCTGTAACCCCTTTTTTTCACTGGGGGGATTTCTCCTGTGCCGCTCTATCTTCCTAAAGAACTGTGAAGGTATACATAAGAATATAATCCCTGAAAGTATTACTGCTTTCAGTGTGCCTTCTTCCATATTACTGCCATCAAGCATATAATTCAGTGATATTGCCGACGTAAAAAACGATATTACCATTAAAAGCCTCCCCTGCCCCTGCAAAATTCCCGCACATATGCCAAGAAGCGCCATTATCCCTATTACACCAGATGACCTTCCACATAATGCAAACAGTATTCCCGCCGATGTGCCTGCAACCGCTGCAGTGCCTGTCCCATAACAATAACCCGTTAAAAGAAGTGTAAAATATATAACTATATCTACAATGGAAATTCCCGATACATCCACTTTTGGAAAACCCCAGGCCGCCAGTGCGCCAATAATTACCATGCTTGCCATCTCCTCATTGCCAGGTTCATTATATTTCCCAGGATGGAGAAGAAAATGTATGCCATCATGGAATATCCTTGTACACGCAATTATCATTATACTGCTTAATACGGCAAGCCATACATTAAACACATTATATGGAAGAATGCACAGCTGCAGTGCCCACAGTGCAGCAGATGCAATGGCAGATATAATTGCAGCATGTCCCATCTTAATATGTATCCCCCTTCTGCCTGCCATATCTGAAGCCAGGATAAGCGCCAGCATAACCATTCCGCCGCATATGGCCGTTTCCATGCTCATGCTGCTGCATGACATTCCAAGAAAAACCGACAGTGCAACCGTAAAAATGCCCCCGCCCTCTGCAAACCCTGCCGCAAAATATGCAATACCAGCAGGATTAAGCCCAAATATGCTTACACGCCCAACCAAAAACCCTAAAACCATCTGCAAAAGCATTCTTTTCTGAATCTGTTTCATTGTAATCCTCCATTCCAAAATATTCCCGTTTTGTTTTTTGCCAGCACAGTATAAGAAAATTCTTTTGCATATTTTGTCAAATCTAAGGTTAGAATAAAAAAAATATGCCATTGTTTAAACGGCATATTAATCGTCATTATCAGGTTCAAATATAATCTCATCTTTATAAACAAGTCCAAGTTTTTCCCTTGCAACTTCTTCAACATACTCATCTGTTTTTACATACTTTTCATATTCTTCCAGTTCCTCTGCCCTTTTATCCGCTTCCTTTTTTTCTTTTTCCAGCCCTTTAATCTGCCTTGCATATTCTTTCTCCTGTGTCTTTAATACTGAATATTTATATGCCATTGTACCACAAAGCACCATGGACAATACAATAATGCCAAGAACTGTAAAACGTCCTATCCGCTTTTTACGGCTAGTCCTTCTTTTCCTTCTGCGTGCCATAAAACCACCTGCCTTCCATAAAACTAATATCCTAGCTGCCAGTTTATATAAATATACACCATATTTTTACTTTTTACAATCCAGAAACCTTAATTACTTTCCGTTTTTTTAGCTTTTTTCTGCTGCCTTTCCTGCCGCTTTTTCTTAAACAGCCTGTACAGTGATGGCCTGTGGCTGCCGAAAATCTTTACAAGCACACCCCTGACGGGCCTGCTTATCCCCTTTTCGTACAGCCATGCCCCTGCCAGAAGCATAAGCGCCCCGTACCACCGTATTTCACCGTCGTTATAAACAAAAAATATGTAGTACACAGGTACAGATGCCGCCGCCCAGTATAAGATATCTTCAGCCCATATTAGTATACCAGGATGCCAGAACATCCACCTGGAAAGCCTTAATACCTCATAACAAAAAACCAGAGCCATTCCACAACACAGTGTTACTATAAGAAAAGTAACCTGTCCATGAATTATTTCACTCACTGAAACATCCTCCCAAGAAATGAAGCTGCTTTTTTAGCTGGTTCTTCCTTATCAGAATATGCAAAACTGTCTATCCTTCCGTCAACATCAACTTCGCCTTTTTCAAGGGAAAGCCTGTTCACATGAAGCTCATCACCCCTTATAAGCAGTATTCCCTGCTCTGTTTCAAGATAGACCTCTTTTGCATCAAACGACAGCACATCCCTTACGCCTGACAACACCGCTGTCCGCCTTGCATTAAGATAAACCTTATGTACCTGTTTACCCTGTCTTTCTTCCATCCTTCTGTCTTCCATAAAAAACCCCCTTCATATTCTTATCATAGTATATGAGGGGAGCATGGAAATTATAACACTTTGTAAAGTTCTTTGGCTTCATCTTTCTTATAGGTCTCTTCTAAGCTTAAAACTTCAACTTTCACTTGTTTGTCGCCGAACCCAATCTCTATAATATCGCCAACCTTAACATTAAGTGATGCTTTTGCCTTCTTTCCATTTACTGATATCCTGCCTGCATCACATGCCTCATTTGCAACAGGCCTCCTCTTAATCAGCCTTGAAACTTTAAGATACTTATCTAATCTCATAAACATGCTCCCTTTCTATGCAAAAGAGACTGCCAAAAGGCAGCCTCAGCAATTACCATAAACAAAAATTATTGGTTAACGGCATCCTTTAAAGCCTTGCCTGCTTTAAACTTAGGAGCCTTGGAAGCTTCAATCTTCATCTTCTCTCCTGTTAATGGATTCCTGCCTTCTCTTGCTGCCCTTTCTGCAACTTCAAATGTACCAAATCCTACTAACTGGATTTTCTCACCTTTTTGCAGCTCTTCTGATACAACATCAATAAAAGCCTTTAATGCCTTCTCTGAATCCTTCTTTGAAAGCTCTGTTTTCTCAGCAATAGCTGCTACTAATTCTGTCTTGTTCATGGATAAATCCTCCTCATAAATTAATTCCGTAAAACCTACATGTTATTTATACCTTTATTATAAGCATTTGTCAAGGATTTTCGCGAATAATCCCGTTTTTTTGCTGTATTTTTAAAATATTTCTGCTAATCATCATAATCAGGGTACTGTTCTGGTGCTTCACCCTTAGACCTCACCACAAATGGCTCTTTTGTTTCTTCTTCTATTACACGCAGGACTTTGCACTGGAAAAGCCAGCATTCACCAAAATCAAACAGGTATTTAAACTGCATTCCTTTTTCAAGCCCTGCATCCCTTAATGTATAGCTGCTGGTATACAGCTCTGCCTCCATCCCTTCCATATAATAAGCTTCATTTCTGCTCCATTTTACATTATCCATAAAAAATACATGGGCGTGGTCATCATCAAACCCAAATGACTCAAGTATTGCCTCATGCAGTTCTGACAGTAAACAGTCTGCGGAAATCTGTATATGGCGGTAGCAGCCTTTATAACATGAAACACTTATAATATATGATTTTGCCGGCCTTGCTGGCAGTCCTGGCTGCCCAATGTTTATTGGGATAACATTGTTTTTATTTTTAGCGCTGCCATCTCCTGTAAAATTAAAAGCCCCATTTAACTTTTCTGCAAATTCTTCTGGTAAAATTCCACTCTGGGCAAGGATTTCAAACTGTTTTACAACAGCGTCTGGCAGATTGCGTAAATTTTTGTCTTCCCCTTCAAGCAATGTATTAAAAACAGACATAATATCATATAAGTTCTCTTCTTCACTGCTGCCAATATATTCAAGCAAATCTTCCTCTGCATCATCAAGTGAAGGAAGTTCTGGCTGTAGTATTAGTTTTGTTTTTATCTTTTTGCAAAGACCCTCCAGAAAATAATATGAACGTTCATCACGTACATGTATAGTTTTAGGGCAGATATCCTGCATTAAAAAAGCTTCCACAACCATATCCATCATTTTATCACATGATTCACTAAAATATTCAACTGGTGATATAGGCAGTATAAAACCTGTATCAGCCTCTGCGGCAAGAAACATCATTGGAAAATGTGGTACTTCTTCCGGGCTGTTGCGTACAGGTTCAGGGTACTGTACAAGCTCACATTCCCATATGCCCCGCTTTTCTGTATTTTTCAGCTTTGCAACATTAATATCATTAAATAATCCAGGCACTATATACTTCTCAGGCAAAGCTTCCGGCAGCTCTGTACTGCTGGTTTTATATCCATTTCCTGCCGGTTCTAATAATATAACAGTCCCGCTTCCCTTATTCACCCTTCCAATTCCAATATCCTGTGGGGATTTTCCATCTAACATGCCCGCAAGTGCAACTGATGCTTTAAGTGCTGCCTCCATATAATCTTCGTCCTGCCCTGTCTGTATAACCCAGGGACAGTATCCAGCCCTGTATTTTACAAACTGGGGATAAGAATTACGCCCCCTTAATGTTATATTATTCCTGATGGCATAATCCTTTACTTCATCTGCCTCTTCCATTGACAATTCACTTTTATTCTGGAAGGTACACTGTAAACATTCCTGCCGTAAAAGACACTCCTGGTACAGAAGCTGTGATTCAAAACCAGACATATATATATCTGCAACAATCCTGTAGCTGTTAAAACCCTCACTGCCAACATAAAGCCCTATTGCATTATAATCACCTGCCATACCCATTATACTGATATACCCGGTTTTGCCATCTGGCAGTTTTACTGCAAATATTTCATCATCATAAAGTTTTTTCCAGAGCTTAGTATTTTTATACTGGAAAGCCAGTTTATATAGCTTATCCGAAGCCATGTATTTCCTCCCTCCGCATACCAAAAACAAATATTTTTATTTTAAAAAAGACCGCCGGGACCACCCAGCAGCCTTTAACCAGTATAATCAAATCCAGCAGCTTATTTAAGAGTAACCTTAGCGCCTTCAGCTTCAATCTTTGCCTTGATATCTTCAGCTTCTTCTTTAGATGCAGCTTCTTTAATAACCTTAGGAGCACCATCAACAACTTCCTTAGCCTCTTTAAGGCCTAAACCTGTTACTTCACGTACAGCTTTTATAACCTTAACCTTGTTTGGACCAACTTCTGTAAGCTCTACATCAAATTCATCCTTCTCTTCAGCTGCTTCAGCGCCAGCACCACCTGCTGCAACAACAACACCAGCAGCTGCGGATACGCCAAACTCTTCTTCACATGCCTTTACTAAATCATTTAATTCTAAAACTGTCATGTTTTTAATTACATCAATAAATTCCTGGGTAGTCATCTTTATATACCTCCATTAAACATTTAAATTAATTAACAATAAATAGTAAATTATATCTTTTATGCCTCTGCAGCACCATCACCTTTTTCTGCAATCTGCTTGATAACACGTGCAAAGTTTGTAATAGGTGACTGCAAAGAACCAAGCAGTTTGGAAATAAGCTCTTCCCTTGAAGGAATGCTTGCAAGGACTTTAACTCCTTCAGCATCATAGAAATTCCCCTCTACAATAGCAGCCTTAAATTCCAGTGCTTCTGCTTCTTTTGCCATATTGTTGAGGATTCTTATAGGGGCAGTTGCATCATCATTTGAAATGGCGATTGCAGAAGGCCCTTCAAGAAGGCTGTCAAGCTGTGCATAATCTGTACCCTCAAATGCACGTTTCATAAGTGTATTCTTATATACCTTATATTCACAGCCTGCTTCCCTTAAATTTTTGCGGAGTCTTGTATCCTGCTCAACAGTAAGCCCGCGGTAATCAACTAAAACTACTGTAGCAGCACCTTCAACTTTCGCTTTAATCTCATCAACTACAGGCTGTTTAATTTCAACTTTTGCCATAGGTAAAATCTCCTTTCCTGGGCATGCCCATATTTTATTTTCTTCACTGCCTGCATCATTTATAGATGAAAATATATTAAAAACTCCCTGTATGCGTACACAGGGAGATAAAATTTCCATAAAAATAAAATTCTCCTCGGCAGGCGCTTGTCCTTACGCCGGTAACCCGGCACCTGCTGTCTACGGCAGTGTGGTTTTATCCAAATAAAACCTTTGACAGGATACCATATATAGTAAAATACGTCAAGTATTTTTTTTAAATAAATGCAAAACCCCCAAATTTGTCCAGGTAATTGAAAATACAAGAAACATATGATAAAATTCATATTAGCATATATAAAATTATACAAATTTATAACAGAAAGGGAGGATTGCATGAAGAGAAAATTTAAATTACTATTTTTTATGTTATGTATTGTTATTACTGCTGCAGCTGCATATACAATATATACTACTGCTGGCAGCAGCAAGACAACATATGTTGCATTTGGCGACAGCATTGCTGCAGGTTATGGGCTTGAAGGCTATGCTGGCAGCAGGGAAGCACCGCCGGCAGACAGTTACCAGGCACTTGTGGGCAGCTTTTTAAAGACAGAACCTGTAAACTTTGCCATAACTGGTGATGACAGTACAGACTGCCTGGAAATACTGGATTCGGGCACTGCAGACAAGGCACTTTCTGATGCTGGTGTTATTACAGTTTCAATAGGCTCTAATGACTTGCTAAAACCTTTTACCAGGATAGCCAAAGAAGCATTTGGCATAACAGAAGGCAGCAGCATGGACTATTCATCACTTGAAGATTATTATGCCAGTTTTAAAAATTCCTCATGGATTGACATACTTGCAATGGCAAATGGCCTTACAGATAAAATCAGGGATAATAAAGAACTCCATGACAAAGCCCAGGCATTTTCCGGCAATTTTAACCAGATTATAAATACTTTAAGTGAAAAAGCACCACAGGCAGAAATATATGTAACCAATATATATAACCCCTATAAAGATGTCCTTGTTATCGGGGATTTGGCAGATACCTATATCCAGGAATTAAATAATGCTTTTACGGATACTTCCGGCAATTATACTTTAATAGATGCCTATACATTATTTGCAAAAGAAAACCTTTCAAATGTAAAGTTTGATATTTCAGATTTAGGAAATATTAATTTAGACCCGCACCCTTCTAAAAAAGGACATGCTAAAATTGCATCTGCTATTTTAGATGCTTTAAATGCAAAACATTCACCAGAGCCTGCAAATATTACACAGATTAAAAGCACAGCTAAAAATACTGTAAACATAAAGCTTTCCTGCCCATCTGGCAAATCAGGGTATGATATAAAGTTTGCTTCATCAAAAAATGGAAAATGGGCCATGCTGCAGGATACCCCCAGTAATAAAAACCAGATTAAATCTGCAAAATTAAAATCTGGCAAAACGTATTATTTTAAAGCCAGAAGTTATAATAATGTTAATGGTGTAAAATATTACAGCAAATTTAGTAAAGCTAAAAAAATAAAAATAAAATAAAAGAAAGGATGGTGTTATAAGTGGCATTGCCAAAGAATAAAAGAAAAAAAACTATTGATGATATTGCTGCACTTACAAATGGGCAGCGTGCAGAATTAATAGATGGAAAAATATACTACATATCCCCTCCAAGCATACGCCACCAGGAGATAATTTCCAGGCTGTCAGAAATTATTAACAGTTTTATAAACGGGAAGAATAAAAACTATAAAATATTTACCAGCCCGTTTCCAGTATATATTTCCAATGATAAAAAAAATTACGTTGAACCTGATTTAAGTATAATATGCAATGAAAGTAAATTAAAAGATAATAAATGTTTTGGTGCTCCTGACTGGATAATTGAAGTTGTTTCACCCAGAAGCAAATGGACTGATTACTGTGCCAAACTTATTAAATACCATCACTCCGGGGTACGTGAATACTGGATAACTGACCATGCAGAACGGACTGTTACAATATATAACTTTGAAAATGAAACTTTTAACCAGTATACATTTAATGATAAAATCCCGTCCTGGATTTTAGATAATTTTGAAATTGATTTTTCAGAAATACAGATTTAAAATTTTTAATAAAATTATAAACATTCTGGCGGTGCATATATACACACCGCCATTTCCAGTGCTGTCTTATAAAACCTATATTAAAAATTAACAGTTCTTATTATAAATTTTGCTTCTGTAGCTTCCATCTTCTATATTAATATAGCGTATAAAAAGTGATACTTTATTATCTGTATTTAAGCTTTCCCATACAAGTGAACCAAATTCTTCCATATCATCTTTAATATCTACAAGCTTTGGCTCTCCCTCAAAACTTGGAAGCGGGCTGCCATCATGTATATATGTGTGTATAAAATGCCCCTCCCCGTTTACAGGGTTTTCATAATCAAATGTGTAACGGCTGCATGACGCAGGATTGCCATTATTGCTTTTTAATATAGATATCTGGTATCTTAAAACACCATTTTCTATGTTAAGAAGTGCAGAAATACGTGGTGTATAATTAGGTGCATCTGGTTCAAATTCCCTTGACATAAGGGCCTGTCCAAATGTAGAACCTTCTTTTAGCTTTTCATAAACAGTATCTGTCTGGTCGCCATTTGTTACTATTGTATTGCTTCCAAGCACACGTACAGGTGCATATATAACCAGGCTTGGGTCACTTAATTTTGAAGGTTCATATGCCTTTGTGCGTATTCCTTCACCATCCTCCACAAAAACCCTGTTCCTGCTGTTTTCACTGCGCCCCATTATAAAATATGCAATTACTGCATGTTTTCCATCTGGTGTCTTTCCAGTTACAATCCCACGTCCTGGATATTCATTTGACTTTAATTCATTTTCTAAAGATAATCTTTCCATTTTTATCCTCCGTCCTGTAAATTAATGGTGGAAAAGCCTTAATCCTGTAAATGCCATTACAATGCCAAAATCATTACATGCGTCAATTACACTCTGGTCATTTTTAGACCCGCCTGCTTCTGCCACATATTTAACACCACTTCTGTGTGCCCTTTCAATATTATCGCTAAATGGAATAAACGCATCTGAACCAAGCGTAACATTATCAAGGTTCTTAATCCATTCCACACGTTCTTTTCTTGTCATTGGTTCCGGCTTTTCTGTAAAGAAATTCTCCCATTTGCCATCTGCAAGCACATCCATATAATCATCTGAAAGGTAAACATCTATTGTATTATCCCTGTCAGGACGGCGCACACCGCTCTTAAACGGAAGTGAAAGTGCCTTTGGTGACTGGCGCAAAAACCATTTGTCCGCCTTATCACCAGCAAGGCGTGTACAATGTATGCGTGACTGCTGCCCTGCACCTATTCCTATTGCCTGCCCGTCTTTTACATAACATACAGAATTAGACTGTGTATATTTAAGGATAATATTAGCAAGCATCATATCATTTAATGCTGCTTCAGGAACATCCTTTTTCTCTGTAACAATATTGGAGAAAAGCTCCTTTGTAGTCTTGACATTATTATGCCCCTGTTCAAAAGTAATCCCAAATACATCTTTAGTTTCAAGGGGTGCAGCTTCATAATCCGGGTCAATTTTAATAATGCAGTATGAACCCCTCTTCTTCTTTTTAAGTATTTCAAGAGCCTCATCTGAATATGAAGGTGCAATAATACCATCAGAAACAAGTGTATCCAGGTATTTTGCTGTTGCCACATCACATTCATCAGACAGTGCCGCAAAATCCCCAAATGAAGACATCCTGTCCGCACCCCTTGCACGTATATATGCAGTTGCCATAGGAGTTAATTCAATATCATCATCAACAAAATACACTTTCTTCATAGTATCATCAAGCGGCACATCAACCGCAGCACCAGCCGGGCTTACATGCTTAAAAGATGCAGCAGCCACATGTCCTGTTGCCTCTTTAACTTCCTTGACAAGCTGCCAGCTGTTAAATGCGTCTAAAAGGTTAATGTAGCCAGGAGTCCCGTTTAATACTTCAAACGGAAGACTGCCCCCGTCTTTCATAAATACCCTTGAAGGTTTCTGGTTTGGGTTGCACCCATACTTTAACTGGATTTCATTCATATAAAATCTCCTCTCTTTTTAGTGGTCCTGCCTGGATATAATTATAGCCAGCTTATCCAGGCATATGCCCAGACGGCCGGCTTATTATAAGTTATACTCCCCTGTGGTATGCCCACTCTTTCCGCCAGTTATATAACTAATTTAACTTTATCACAGTATGGCAAATCTTTCAAGTGGGAATGTTTTTAATCTGTCCTTTTTATAGTAAATCCAATACAAAAAATCCCATCCTCTATATGTGCATACACCTCACCACCCATACGTTCCACAAGCATTTTTACTATTGAAAGCCCTAACCCTGTTGAATGGTTTCTTTCCTCTTTTCCTACATAAAACCTGTTAAAAACCTGGCTGGTATCTATATTACAGTCCCTTCCAGCCGGGTTTTTTACTGATATTTCCAGAAATGGCTTTTCCCGCATGGACATAATAGAAACTTTTACATTGCCTTCTGAATACCTGAGGCTGTTTTTTAAAAGGTTCTGCATAATGCGCATTAACAGTTCCTTATCTGCCATCCCAAAATACGTCCCTGTGCTTTCCAGTTCCATTACCATATTATTTTTTTCAAATTCAGGTATAAAATCTGTCATTACCTCTGTTACCAGATTAGTAATATTAACTTTTTTAAGGGTAATTTTTTCTTCCATTCCTGACCAGTAAGAATACTCAAAAAACTGTTTTATTATTTTTTCCATTGCAGATGTATGGTTTAAGCATATCTCCAGGTATTCCCTTCCTGCCCCGTCCATTTCTGTTTTGCGCATTAACTGCAGATAACCTTTCATAACAGCAAGCGGTGTTCTTATATCATGTGAAATATTAGTTATAAGCTTTTTAAATTCCTGTTCTTTAATTTCCTGTGACACACGCAGGGCGGCTTCACGGCGCAGCGTTTTATTTAAAGATACTGTCATTTCCTCTATGCCCTTGTCCCTTATCTCAAGCAGCACAGGATTTGACGCCTCATTTTCCCTGCGCCTGTCAAGCTGCTTTTTAATACTATTAAGCTGTAACTCTATACATACTATATATATTATTAAAATAATACAGATTATCAGAATTATTACAAATGCTAGTACCATTTTTGCCGCCCGGTCCTTATTTTAACTCTGCCCTTTTAAACTTCCATAACCCTGCTGCACATATTGCTATTATCCATACAACGCTTATACAGCTTGTTTTTATAATATCACTGTAACTTACATTTAATTCAAGTACCTGCTGGCATAAGCCTGCTGGTGTATAATTTATAATTTTTAATAAAGGTTCTGGCATAACTGATGTAATAATATTAAAGCCAATAGCAATCCCAATAATGCCAATTCCCATTGTAACACTTGTCTTTTGTGTTATAAATGCAACTACACCACATATTGCAAATATACTAAGGTATGCAAGGCTTCCTGCAAATACCATTCCAGCTATATAACCCCACTGGCTTAAATTGCCGACAACCTCCTGTGTGCCTGTACCATTTTTTATAAATATAAATATGTTCTGGCCAGTCCATAAAACCAGGCATATTAATAATGAAACAATAAAATACGTAATTATTTTTACCAGATATACTTTTGTACGGCTCTTTCCATAACTGACAGCCTCCTGTATTGTCCTGGTTTCAAATGATGATGCAAGTATCCAGCCTGCCAGCAGTGAGGCAAGCAGAATTGCCAGTGAATAGTCCTTCATGCTGCTTAACAGGCTTCCGCCCCCATATAACAGGTCATCCCAGCCACTTTCTTTAATTTCAGCAGTATAATTTGCACCTGTTTCACGTATACCTATAAAAACTGATGTAAACAGGACAAATAAAAATAACATCTTTACTGCCAGTGTTTTCCTTATCTGGTAAACCTCACTCCTGAACAGACCCATCATTTCCATCCCCTCCTATTACACGCATATAATATTCTTCAAGACTTGTTTCTACTACTGCAAGCTTTGTTATTACAACACCATTATCATATAAAACCTGCCCGAACTGCTCCATGTTGCCAGGCAGGTCATATAAACTAATGCTTTTGCCAGGCATTACCTGGAAATTACTTGTTTCCAGTTCTTTCTCAAGAACCATTGCAAGTTTATTTATATCTGTGCTTTCTATGGAAATATAGCTTTTACAATGCTCTTCTAGTTCTTCATGTGTAAGCATATCTTTAACTTCACCATTATGGATTATAATATAATCGGTGGCTGTCTGGTATAACTCTGGCAGGTTATGGCTTGAAATCAAGATTGTTTTGTTCTCAAATTCCCTTAATCTTTTTAATAAGTTACGGATTTCTATTACACCAGAAGGGTCAAGTGCATTAATTGGTTCATCAAGCAATAGAAGTTCAGGGCTGCCAAGCAGTACAACTGCAATGCCAAGCCTTTGTTTCATGCCAAGTGAAAAATTCTTAACCTTTTTCTTTCCTGTGTCTTTAAGTCCTGTTAATTCCAGTAATTCATCTTCCAGTTCAAAATTAGGAATCCCCCTCATAAGGCACTGGAAATGGATATTTTCCTTTGCGGTCATATTGCCTATTACCGCCGGGTATTCAATTAATGCCCCCATACGCCTGTTTGTATCCTTTAATCCGTCCTCCCTGCTTTTTCCAAATAATTCAACTGTACCATTAGTTGGAAAGCCAAGCCCTGCCACCATGCGCATAAGTGTAGTTTTGCCGGCACCGTTTTTGCCAATAAGCCCGTAAATCCTGCCTTTTTCCAGCCTCAGGTTTACATTTTTTAATGCCCACTGGGAATTATAACGTTTAGAAAGATTTTTAATCTCTAAAACTGAATTACCCATAAAACTTTTCCTCCCTGTTATTATCTTTTACTATTATTTTTTCTTACAAACCCATTATAAAAATAAAAGGTTTGGCAAAAGTTAAGAAAAAACATAAAAGGTAAAGAAAAGGTAAAGTTTTAAAAGAATAAAATTTTACTTTGCAAGCCGGTAGCCAAGCCCCCACACCGTTTCTATATACTCTTTGCCGCCAGCTGCCCTGGCCTTATTCCTGATATTGCTTATATGTGTCTTAATTACATTATCATCACCAGAATATTCCTCTCCCCATATTGTTTCATAAAGGTTTGCCTTAGAAAAAACTTTATTAGGATATTTAATAAATAAGCTGGACATCTGGTATTCTTTTGCAGTAAGTACAAGTTCCTGCCCATTTAATGTAACCACCTTCGCTTCTTCGTCAAGTACCAGTTCTTTATAAGAAATCTTTTTAGGCTGTTCTTTGCTGTTGTACCTTCTTATATTAGAAGCCACCCTTGCCACCATCTCTTCCAAATCAAAAGGCTTTGTAATATAGTCATCTGCACCTGCTGCCAGCAAATCAACCTTTGTCCTTACCATATCCTTTGCAGAAACCACAATTACTGGTATGCTGCTAACCTTCCTGATATCTTTAAGAACCTCATCCCCGCTTTTATATGGCAGCATTAAATCCAGCAGTACCATTTCAAACTGTCCTTCTGTTAAAATATCTAATACATCAAGCCCGTTGTAAACAGAAACCGTTTCATACCCATTATCCTGCAAAGCCTGTGCCAGCAGCCTGTTTACATCCTTCTCATCTTCAATTATTAAAATACGTTCCATAAAACCTGTCCTGCTTCCTTATCAATATACCTGCCTGGCATAACAGAAAAATCATATTATAATGTTATGGCATTATGAATTTTCACTTACATAAACTGACACCCTGCTCTGTATTATCCCTGCCGCCTCTTTAGCTGTTTTATCACCTGAATAAACAGGCTTTATTTCCTCTTTAATTATTTCAGATATCTCATCACCGCTCTGCCCAAAATCTACTTCTTTTCCTATCCTGCCAAGCATGCCACGGAATATATCCATCTGTTCTTTAGTATATGGTTTTAAAGTAATTTTAAAATCACCATAATTATATGAATAATTAGTTAAAGGGACAACCTTTGTACCATCATCATCTGTATATTCCTTAGTTGCCATAGCATATTCTATTTTTTTATCCATAGCATCCTGCCTTACAGGAAAACCACTTGACATAAACTCTGACTTCTGGAATTTATATGTATACAGCCTGCGTAAAAATTTCCATGCACCCTCTTTATCACTGCATTTTTCAGAAATGGCAAAACACATCCCTGATGGCAATATAGCTAATTTATTATCTTTATCTGATGAAGGATAACTAAGTATATTATATCCGCCCTGGCTTTTAAAAAGCTTTTCATTAATCTGTATATCTGAAAAATCATACATCTCCATTGATTTTAATAAAAGCCTGCCTTTTTTAATAAGCCCGTACGATTCATCATTACTTGATACCGTTACCCCGTCAGAACCGCCTGATGACATTATATAACTGTCATCTGATGATTCATCAAACTCATTATCCTTGAAATTCTTTGAAAATTCAATCATATTTATAAATTCTTCTGAATCAAGATTTACTTCCCCTGTATCATAATTAATAAAGTCCTTCATCTGCGTACTAAGCATATTGTCTACAAACCATTCACTTGTCATATTATACATAAATGAACTGCCCTCAGGCATATCATTATATATTCTTTCCATATCTTCATATGACCAGCCTTCCATATCCCCAAATATTTTTTTAGGGCCTGCAAAAGCATCTATCCTGAATGAAACTGGAAGATAATATAACTTTCCATTATGGTCAAGGGTTGCAAGCACTGTATCTATAAAATCCTCTTTTTTAATCATATCATCTTTCTCTATAATAGGATATAAATCTGCAAGAAATCCTTTTTTAATATAAAGTTCTTTTGGCATATAACCTATATCTATAATATCTGGTATTTTGCCTGCTGCTATATCAAGACTCATCTGCCCTGCCGGGTCTTCATATGTACTATAATCTTTCACTTCAATATGGTAATCATTATCTGTTTTATTAAATTCCAGTATTTCTTTTTTTACATCCATATCAATATAATTTGTTGCAAGTGTAAATATCTTCTTTTGTTTTATATCTGAATATTTCTTTTTGCTGATTGTAGCAATTTCAATATCCGCTGATACTCCATCTGCCTCTGCACCAGAATAACCAGCAACTGTATTTAAAACAAAAAAGCTCCCGTCTTCCAGCTGGGTAAAACCAGATATACTGTCCCCGTCAATATTAACATTTACCCAGTTAAACACAAGCTCTGCCTGCCCTTTTTTAAAGTCAAATTCATACAGGCAGTCACCATTATTTAAATATACATTGCCATTTACTGCTTCTTTTACATTATTAATATTATATATATTATTATCTCCAAGGCTGGAAGGCTTGCCAGTCTTTCCAGTATCTAAATCAAGTTCTGATATGCCAGGGCGGCCTGTATTTTCCATATCAGATAAAATATAGGTTTTGCCATTATTTGCTGTAAACAGGCTGTCTATATAATTATCAAATTCAAATGTCTTACTGGCAGAACCATCTTTATTAAATATATAAACTTTTTTATCAAAATAAACAATTAACTTTCCATCTAAAAAAATAACATTATCCCCAAGATAAAAATCTTCACTGTCTTTTTTATCCAGCTGGATTTTAACACGGCCGGAAGCATTCCCTGTTCCGTCAACTTCCATTATATAATACTGTATTTTCCTTTTTCCTGTCTTTCTATTATAATCCTGTATATAAGTAAGCATATGCAGGCTGTTTCCATCGTCTGCAAACAGGCCGCCTGCACATTCATTATTTTTAAGCCCGTTTATTTTTATCTTATCAAATTTATCACTGCCACCAGAATATTGTAAAAGATAATTTTCTGAAGAATTAACCTGGTAATCCTTTCCATAATCAATATCAGAACATGTCATATATACATTTCCATCTGTGACATCCTCCCCCACCTAAAGAGGTGAGGGCTTCCTTTAGCATAAAGCTAACAGTCGGTTCTCGTTCGATAGTACTATTGTACTAAGCATAAGCGAGCTAACCCCGTGTGTCCCACGGTTTTTATGTATTGGCTATACGTTTACAATACGCATACCCTCATTTTTGATATTTATTGCGGCATTTATATCCCTGTCGTGATGAGTGCCACACTTCGGACAATCCCATGCACGAATACTAAAATTTTTAGTTGCCGTGTTTTTGTAACCACAAACACTACAAGTCTGGCTGCTTGCGAAAAATTTATCAACTTTTACAAGTTTTTTGCCTGATTCTTCAAGTTTGTACTGCAAGAATGTTACAAATGTCCCCCAGCCATTATCAGCAACAGACTTACCAAAATTTAAGCATTGTGCCATAGCTTTCATATCAAGATTTTCTATACACACGCAATCAAAAGCATTGGCTATCTGCCTTGACTGTTTATGCAAAAAATTTTTTCTTTGATTAGCTGCTTTCTCGTGCATTTTAGCTACTCTGATACGCTGTTTATTACGGTTTTTAGAGCCTTTCTGCATAAGTGACAATTTACGTTGTTCACGTTTCAGCTTTTTCTCGGCATTTCTGTAGTATCCTGGATACGCAGGTTCATTGCCGTTACTGTCTTTGTATAGTTCGTGCATTGAAAAATCCAATCCTAAAAAGTTATGCAAATCCTGTTCTTGTACTTGGTTTTCGTACTCAAACAGAATACTTGCATAATATTTTCCACTTGGATTTTGGCTTATCGTAACAGACTTTAATTTATAACCAGATGGTATCTGACGATGTTGTTTTAACTTTACAAACCCAATTTTAGGCAATTTAATACAGCCGTTCTCAATAGATACAGAACCCTTTTGGTTATTTGTAGTGTACGAATTTCTGTTTTTGTGTTTTGATTTGAATTTCGGAAATCCGGCTTTAGGGCTTTTGAAAAAATTGTTATACGCTTTTTGCAGGTTCATTTGTGCGTTGGCAAGTGCCAGACTGTCAACCTCTTTAAGCCACCCAAATTCTGCCTTATATTGTGCGGGAGTATTGTTTAGCTTTTGTTTGGTTTCTTCATAATACTTAATTTTATCTGACAGCATTTTATTATAGATAAATCTGACGCAACCAAATGTCCTGGCAAACAAAATCTTTTGCCCGGCGTTCGGATATATTCTGAATTTATATGCTTTGTTTGCCATTATTTTCACCTCTTTTTTTGCCTGTTTTCTTGTCCTTGTGTTTCAATATATTTCTTAATTACTTCAATAGGTGCTCCGCCTGTTGTAAGCAAGCAAAAACTTTGACTCCAAAAATATTCTTTCCATAGCTTTTGTCTTATTTGCGGAAATTCTTTCTTCAAAAGCCTGCTGCTTGCACTTTTGTATGCATTTATGAATTTGCTTATTTCACTTTTGGGGTGAGCCTTGAACAGAATATGCACATGGTCTTTATCATGATTCCATTCCTGCAAGGTTATATTGTAATTTGGCGAAATATACCCAAATATTTCTTTAGCTCTGTCAGAAATTTCATCATCGAATACTTTTCTTCTATATTTCACAACGAGTACAAGATGATAGTATAACAAAAATACCGAATGAGCATTGTTATCTAGTTCCATAAGTCTATCAGCCTTTCCTGTTTTTCGACTGATTTTATTGTAATATATTATTTTCTATTTGTCAAGAACTACAACAGGACGCAATTCATCCCACCACTTTAGAAGTGGGGGACTTCTTGCTACAATAGGTTAAAACATGACTTGCCAATGGAATCCATTTTTATATTGCCAAGCTCTTTAAAAGAAGCATCATACACATACTCTGGCTTTTCCTCACTAACAGTTTCCTTGCTTTCTTTTTTACTACATGCCGTAAATAAAACCGCTGGCACAAACGCCATAACAGATATTAAAAACATTATAAATGCTTTTTTAATACCCCTTTTGCTGGAAACATCTAAAGCATTATTAATAATAAAATTAATTTTTCCCATGATATTTTACCTCCTGATATAAATAATTTTAATATATATCCTTCCGGAATATAACATGGGTATTATTATAACACTAAATTTCCAAATAAACTTTAAGGCTTCTTTTTGATTTTCTTACAATTTTCTGACATGCCAGTACCAGTCATAAAATACTAAGCTTTTTTTCTGCGATTTCTATGCACCACTGAACTTTTAAATGCTTTCATCATAGCTGGTGATAACTCCATGCAATTCTCATCAAAAATTATAGGACTTTCTTTTGCTTCTTCAACTTCTTTAAGCTGTTCTTCTGTAGGTTTCTGGCCATTTTCAATAATTAACGTCCTGGTCATAATAAAGCCCCCTTTCTGCATTTGTTGCAAGTCTTGCTGAAATTAACCTGATTGTATCTTTTCTTTCTGTAAACACCACAAACAATACATCCCCTACTTTGCCTATTGCAATATACCTGTCCTCATCAACACTATGTTCAAAATCAAACATTTCTATATAATAAGGGTCATTAAAAACATATACTGCTGTTTCAAAGGAAATTTTATGTTTTTCTTTATTTATGATGTTTTTATTTTCATCCCACTCAAATTTCATTTTAATGAACCTTCTTAAACTATTTCTATGCTAATAGTATATCATCAATTAGTATTTTCATCAATTATATTTTCAATCCTTCTCCCCCTTCCTGCACATTATCCTGCAAAAAAACACAGCCACTATTGTACTAACTATAGTTGCAAGAAGTCCCGGAAGCACAACAGCGGCTGGATTTACAGAACCATACTGGCTTCTGTATGCAATTACATTTACCGGGATAAGCTGCAGGGAAGAAATATTAATAACCAGAAATGTGCACATTTCATCTGAAGCTTTTTTGGTTTCATTACTGCCTGTACGCTCCCTTTCTAATATGGCAAACTCTTTCATTGCTTTAAGCCCCATAGGTGTAGCCGCCCATCCAAGCCCAAGTATATTCGCTATAATATTGGCAGCTATATATTCATTAACTTTGTGCCCTTCTGGTATACGTGGAAAGAGAAACCTTAAAACCGGGCCAAGCTTACGTGTAAGCACATCTAAAAGCCCGGAACGCCTTGCAATTTCTATAAGCCCTGTCCATAGTGCCATTATGCCAAGCATTGTTATTGCAAGAGAAACTGCCTCACCTGCACTGTCAATAGCTGCATTGCTTAATGCTTCAACCTCACCTGTAATAATGCCAAAGCTTAATCCTATAAGTATCATAAATCCCCAAAGCTTATTAAGCATAGAAAACCTCCATAGCCAAATCCAGGCTCTTTACCTGGTATATACTTTTAAAACAGGATATGATACTTTTAAAACCTTTATGAATATTTTACGGACGTATAAAAACTATTGCAATAACCTATTTTATTTTCACAGTCTGCGCAATCTGGATTGCTTCATCTTTTGAAAATTCCTTTGCAGATAATGCAAGGTAGTATGCTTCTGGTCCATTTTCTTTTACAAATTAAATTAACTGTTATTTCTTCTTTTCCTTCCAGCTTTACTACAACCCGTTCCTTTCCTGCGTCTGTCCTGTTATAGCCTTTTTTAATATCCTGTTCCAGGTTTTCTATATTATAACTGGCAGGTGCTTTATTCCAGAAACCGGCAGGACTTGTTATCTTCCATGGAAAAACCAGAAAGAAAAAAGGTATCATCCATAAAAATATTATATATTTCCTGGGTATATGCACTATATTAAATACAGCCCTTATAATAAAAATAACAACAATTACAAAAGATGCCTGCAATCCCATTAATCCTAAGCATATTATAAAATCCCCCATACCTGTCCCCTTTCTTTTTATTTTCTAGCCAGCATCATTAATCCCATCACCAATAATTCTTTTTAACTCATTAACCTCCTCCTTACTTAATTTTTTTCTTGAACAAAATGCTGCAACAAAGCCTGGCAGCGACCCTTCAAATGCCTCATCTACAAACTGCTCACTTTGTACTGCACGGAACTTATCATAAGAAACCCGTGATATTACAGTTCCTTTGTCATTTTCAAAAATACCCTTTCCACAAAGACGCTTTAAAACTGTATAAGTTGTTGACTTCTTCCAGCCAAGCTCCTTATCACAAAGTTTTGCAAGTTCCCCTGATTTTATAGGTTCATTATCCCAGACCAGTGATGCAAACTTCATTTCAACCTCACCTAACCTGTATTCTGCCATTATTTCCTCCTTTCATTCTACATTATGTAGACCTTATTATATTTTAATATTCTACACTATGTAGACTATAATGTCAATAAAAAAATGCAGGTATGTACCTGCATTTTTTTATTATAAAATTTTTCTGTATTGCCTTTTATCCCCTGCAATTACCGCTGTAAATATTTTATATATTGTGCTTTTTAAATAAAATCCACTTATACTTATTAAATACTTTAGCCAGTATAATGTAAAAGGTGTATACCACTGTTCCACATGCAAATACTCCAGATGACCAGATAGAAACTTTTAAAATAAACCTGTATGGGTTGTTGTACAACAATGTAATCCAGTCCTGTGTATCCCAGATACTATAAAAAAATCCATTATCATGCAGCAAATAAACCATAAATGTTGCACTGCCAATGTAATTAACGAATTTATTCTGGGGAACTTTTATTCTTCTGAATATTTCAAACAAACATACACCAATAATAATTACAATAATACTGTAATTTGGAAATTCTGAAACACTCTGGATAAAAATATCTTCTGTTTTGCTCCGTATATAATTTTCTATATTATTTTTTGTATTATTATAAGCAGATAAAACCACAAAAAAATACGTTATAATAATAGCCAGTAAAAATACGTATGTACGTAATTTACTTAATGGTTCATACTTCTTCAGATACCCTCCAAGTGCATAAAGAAATACTCCGTTTAATAATATCCTGAGCTTTGGCATCAGCCCGTCTGCTAACGTGCCCGTCCATCCAAACTGTGTAAGTGCAAAAACAACTATAAGAAATGTTATATATCCCCTGTTATCACTTTTTTCTAAAAAACCATTCAAAAACAGGACTGCTATAAGTATTACCAGATAATAATACCCTGCAAACCATGACATTGAATTAAAAACCTGTATATTAACCAGGTTAAGAAATGTATTACCCCCACCCATGCGGAAACATACTGCTGAAGCTATTGTTAAAACCACTGAAGCAAATCCTAACTGGCACAACAGCTTTTTTGAAATTTTTGTTATATTGATATTTTTTCCTTTTTCACACATAAAATATCCAGAAATTAATATAAATATAACATTTCCTATAATCCCAAATGTGTCCATTATATCAAGGAGTAACAGTTTCTTATAAAATACCGGGTTATTAAACAAACCATTCCCAAGCCTTTCCATTGACCCTCTGTCTGTAAGCTGCGGCTTCACGCAATGGATTATTATATGATACAAAATAATCATAAACATTGCAGCAATACGCAGCACTTCAATATTTGAACTTCTTGCTTTTTTTACATTTCCATATACTCCTGTTTTTATTAAATATAAATATCCACGGTCCTGTACCTTACTAGGAACATAAACCAGGGATGTGAAATAAAACTTTTATATTACTGCCTTATCTTAATATGTGTTTCCCTTAACTGCTGTTCTGTAACTTCATTTGGAGCACCGCACATAAGGTCCTGTGCATTCCCATTCATTGGGAATGGTATAACTTCACGTATATTTTCTTCATTAAGAAGAAGCATTATCATTCTGTCAACACCTGGTGCCATGCCTGCATGTGGTGGTGCACCATACTGGAACGCATTATATAATGCCCCGAATTTTTCTTTTAAATCTTCTTCTGTATATCCTGCAATTTCAAATGCTTTTACCATAATATCAAGGTTATGGTTACGTACCGCACCTGATGAAAGTTCAACACCATTACATACAATATCATACTGGTATGCAAGTATTTCTGAAGGTTCTTTTTCATTTAATGCAGAAAGACCGCCCTGTGGCATTGAAAACGGGTTGTGTGTAAATATATATTTTTTCTGCTCTGTATCATATTCATACATAGGGAAATCATTAATATAACAGAAACGGTATGAATTTTTCTCAATTAAGCCAAGCTTTTCACCAAGCTCTGTCCTTATCTGGCCTGCATATAATGCTGCAAGCTCTTCCCTGTCTGCTATAAAGAAAATTGTATCCCCTGTTTCAAGCCCTGCCGTATCTGCAATTTCACCTTTCATGCCATCAGGGATAAACTTGTCAATAGGCCCTTTATATGTCATATCTTCTTTTACTTCAAGATAGCCAAGACCGCCCATGCCTATTGACTGTGCAAATTTAAGGAGTTTCTCATGGAAACCTTTTGACATATCTGCATGTACCTTTATTGCACGCACTGTCCTGCCGTGGAATGGTTTAAATGTACATCTCTGGAAGAAGTCTGTTACATCCACAATCCTTAACGGGTTACGCAAGTCAGGCTTGTCTGTGCCAAATTCAAGCATTGCCTGCTTATAGCTTATTACCGGGTAAGGGGCTTTTGTTACTTCAGACCCTTCTGGCGCAAATTTTTCAAATGTTGCTGATAAAATTTCCTCGCCTGTCTTAAATACATCTTCCTGTGTTGCAAATGCCATTTCAAAGTCAAGCTGGTAAAATTCCCCTGGTGAACGGTCTGCACGTGCATCTTCATCACGGAAGCAAGGGGCTATCTGGAAATACTTATCAAACCCTGACACCATAAGAAGCTGCTTATACTGCTGTGGTGCTTGTGGAAGTGCATAAAACCTGCCTTTAAACTTACGTGAAGGTACTATATAATCCCTTGCACCTTCAGGTGATGATGCACAAAGTATTGGTGTCTGTATTTCCAGAAAGCCCATTTCTGTCATTTTCTGCCTTAAAAAGCTTATGACATTTGAGCGGAAAAGCATATTATCACGCACTTTGGCATTGCGCAAATCAAGGTAACGGTATTTAAGGCGCACATCTTCCCTTGTTTCTTTAGAAGTCATAATTTCAAAAGGAAGCTGCCTGTATACCCTTCCAAGTACTTCTGCTTTATGGGCTTCAAGCTCTATAGTGCCTGTAGGTATCTTAGGGTTATAAGTTTCTTCATCACGGTGTTCAATAACACCTTCAATGCTTACACAGTCCTCCTTGCTTATCCCGTCAAGAAGTGATGTATCACGCATAACAACCTGCATTACACCATACATATCCCTTAAATCAATAAAAGACACACCGCCATGGTCACGTATGTTTTCCACCCAGCCTGCCAGTTTTAAGTTCTTTCCAACATCACTTTCACTTACATTGCCAAGTGTAACATCACGGTAAATATTTGATATATCCATTTTTATACCTCCATTATTTTATTACTGCCCGGGAAGCCCCATGCCCTGTAAAGCCGGCTCTTTTAATGCAAAAAAACGCCCTGGGCCAAAAAGCCCAGGACGGAAATTATATTATCCGCGGTACCACCCGGTTTACTGTAAAAACAGTCACTCTGTGCCATTGCAAAACATGGCATGCTGTCTGTCGTGCAGCGTACGGCTCACCTACTAGATATACTGTATCTTTCAGATTGCAGCTGTATGGGCAGTAAATATATATGCCCTGGAGTGTTTTTCACATAAATTCACTTTATGAAGATTCCACCATCCTTCACTCTCTGCCAACGATAAGTTATGTTACTCCTCTCCGTCATCGCCATTGTCCTGATTATATATTACCATTTTATTATTGTCAATATTATCTGCAATATTCAAAACGCTTTACAAGCCCGGTACCTATTGCATACGGCCCTGTATGGACACAGATTGTAGCGCCTATCTGTACAAGGTCTGCACCATTCTTTACACCCATCTCCATTAACGCTTCATCAACTAACTTTTTATACTGTTCCCCTTCCTGCCTGTCATATCCAAAGCCAGTGGCATAGGCATAATTTCCCGGGTCTTCCCCGTTCTCTTTAAAGTATGATTTAAGCATCTCTATTGTTTTAAGCATGGATTTCCTGCGGCTTCTTGCAACCCCCGCTGCATCTATCGAACCGCCTTCAAGCGTTATAAGCGGTTTAAGGTTTAAAACACTTCCTGCAATCCCTGCAACCTTTCCTATACGTCCCCCGTGCTGCAGATAATCAAGGTCACCTACAGTAAAAAATATCCTTGCAGTATCCCTCATCTGCCCCTTTAGTATCTTTACATTCTCTTCAAAACTATATCCCTGCTGCTGCATCCTTGCTGCCTCAATTACATATAAACGCTGGTATACTGTTGCCCCATATGAATTAATAACCTCAATCTTTGCACCAGGATAATCTTCACAAATAATCTCTTTAGCATTAACAGCCGAATTATATGAACCACTTAAAGTATCAGTTATACAGATGCAGATAACAGCCCTTCCAGCTTCAATATGCGGAAGGAAAGCATCCACATAATTCTGTACAGAAGGAAGGGAAGTCTTAGGATACCGCTTTGAATCTGAAACCATCTTTTCATAAACATCCCTTATCGCAATCTCTTCAATTTCCTTATAATACTTTTCTTCATCAAATGAAACAAAAAACGGGACTACTTCTATATTATATTTTTCCTTTAAATCTGCTTCTAAATCACATGAACTGTCGCTTATAATCTGGTATTCCATATAAATAACCATGCCTTTCCTTTAAACTTTAAACTATGGGATGCAAACCACATATATTTTTAATAATTACACAATATGGTTTTTATTTCTACATTGTAACATATTATATACGGTTGTCAATAGGCAGCCAAGCCACATTATGCCTGTTCCATAACTTTCTGCTGGCAGGAATAAACGTTTCCAGAGAAATGTGCATAAATTTTTCTGTATAACTTGCAATAATCCAAAAACCAGTGTATACTTTTGACTATATAACTGCTGGTATATTCAAAGTAATACTGCCCGCAGGCTGGATAGTGGGGATTATTATGGACAGGCAGGCAAATGACAAACTAATGCAGGATAAAATTAACCATCTGGTAAAAGAAAATGAAAATCTTAAACTTATGGTTAAGAAACAGCAAAAAAAACACAAGCGCAGGAATATAGCCGGGATAATACTAATTGTTACAGGGCTGCTCTTCCTTGGCATTTTAATTTATGGCGAATATAAAGGCTACCTGAGCGCAAGGAAAGTTAAAGAACTACAGGAACAGAGAGCCGCAGGGTACACTGGTACAGATATATCCCAGACAGATATACTTCCCGAATACCGCAAAATGTATGAAACCAACTCTGACCTTATAGGATGGATTGTCATTGATGGTACAGATATTAACTATCCAGTGGTACAAAGCAAAGTTTACCAGGAATTTTACCTTGACCATAATTTTGATGGCGAAGAAGAAGATTCCGGCTCTATATTTGCAGATGCCAGGAATGATGTACTGTTCCCTGATGACAATATCATTATTTACGGGCATAATATGAAGAATGGTTCTATGTTTGGCACATTACAGTATTACCTGGATAAAAGCTATTATAACCAGCATAGCAAAATTTATTTTGATACATTGTACAAACATGGCACATACGAAATAGCAGTTGTCGGCCTGTCAAAGATATCAGAAGAAAGTGATAATACATTTAAATATTATGACTTTATTAATGCGGACAATAAAAAAGCATTTAAAAAATATGTGGAGAATATTAAGAAGCTTGAAGCATATGATACTGGTGTAAGCCTTAAATATGGCGATAAACTTATTACCCTCTCCACATGCAACAGCGTAGAAAAAGATGGAAGGTTATTTATAGTAGCAAAGGAGATTAAAAATGGACAAAATTAAGAAATATCTGGTAACAGGAATAATGTGTGCCTTATTTATGGCACTCGTTCCAAAGACATTTACAAGCGCAGATGAGGGGGATATGTATAGTGTGACCTACAATCTTACAGGTGTCACTGTTTCACCACAGGTTTCACAGGTAGAAGAAGGTGATGGCATGGATATGACATTTACTGCCAATGAAGGCTATACCCTTCCCGAAGAACTTCCCGAAGGAGCTATACAGATTGGCGGCACATATTTATCCGAATCTGATTATATATACCAGGACGGCGACCTTTCAATTATTGATGTATTTGGTGATGTAGTAATTAATGTCGCAGGAATTTCAGAATCAGGTGATAATAATGACCCTGGCTCTTCTAGTGGTGACGGCTCTTACAGCGTTACATATGATTTATATGAAGTTACAGCAAGCAAGCAGGACGGCAATGTAAAAGAGGGCACAAGCTATTCAGTTAAACTTAAAGCCAATAAAGGATTTAAATTAAACGCATCAAATGTTGCGGTCCAGGTTAATAATGAATACGTATATAGCGGGTATTCATATAACGAAGGTGTGCTTGAGATTGATTCTGTTACTGGTGATATAATTATTGAAGCTATCGCAACACCAAAAGCATCATCTAAAAATAATAATAAAAATAACAACAATACCAATAATAATACATCAGATAAAAAGAACAATACAGGCAATAAATCCAGTTCAAACAACAGTAGTTCAAAGTCCTCACAGGCAATGGCCAGTTCTGGCAGGACTGCCACAAACTACAGCACAAGTTCATACAGGGCACCAAGAACTGGTGATGGCATGGATATACGCTATTATGGGGCTTTTGCATTAATATTCCTGGGGGCAGGCTGCCTGCTGGCAGGAAAGAAGTTTAAGTAAAAATAAAATAAACAGGCACAGGCAAAATGGAACACCAGTTACATTCCGGTAACTGGTGTTCCATTTTTATTATAGAAAATTTATCTGGAATTTATAAAAATAAAAAAGCCCTTACCCAACGCATTAAACGCCAAACAAGGACTTAAGTGCGCCTCCAGGGGTTCGAACCCTGGACACCCTGATTAAGAGTCAGGTGCTCTGCCAGCTGAGCTAGAAGCGCTAATATTATCAAAAACTGCTATTTCTTTCCGACAAAAGGTATTATATCAGGAGCGTAAGAAAAAAGCAAGCATTTTTTTATAAAAAATTAACTTTTTTCAAAATTTAGTTATTACAGGACAATTCCAATAAATATCTGGCAGTTTGCCAAATAACACTTTGAAATTGCCAAGCACAGCCAAGAGTGCTATACTTAGAGCTTAGAAAAACTATTGGAAGGAGATTCTTATAATGATATCAAAGAAAATGATTAAATATGTAGAAGGCAGCTCCATCACACGTGCAATGTTTGAAGAAGGCAAAAAACTTGCTGCAAAGCATGGGGCTTTAAATGTATATGATTTCAGTCTTGGCAATCCAAGCACCCCTCCGCCAGAGAGTGCCAGGCAGGCAATGTCAGATATAATTAATAAAGTTAATCCTGGCAGGCTGCATGGCTATATGAATAACTCAGGGCATGAGGACGTGCGTGGTGCAGTTGCAGATTCCCTTAATAAAAGATTTGGCACTTCGTTTTCATATGAAAATATTATTATGACCGTTGGTGCTGCCGGCGGGCTTAATGTAATACTTAAATCCATTATAGACCCCGGTGATAAAGTTATTGCATTTGCGCCATACTTCGGCGAATACAATAATTATGTTGCCAATTTTGACGGCAATATGGTTGTAGTGCCGCCAGATACATCTTCATTCCAGCCAGACATAAAAGCATTTGAAGAAAAAATAACAAAGTCTGTAAAAGCAGTTATTATTAATACACCAAATAATCCTACAGGTGTAGTATACTCCGAAAATACTATAAAACAGATTGCCAGGATTCTTGATAATAAACAAAAAGAATATGGCACACAGATTTACCTTATATCTGATGAACCATACCGTGAGCTTGTATATGACGGCATAGAAGTACCTTATATTACAAAATATTATAAAAATACTATTATATGTTATTCATATAGCAAATCACTGTCACTGCCAGGCGAACGCATAGGATACCTTGTTATCCCAGGTGAAGCAGACGATTATGCTAATTTAACCTGTGCTGCCAATGTGGCAAACCGTATACTAGGTTTTGTCAATGCCCCGTCAATTATGCAGCTTACCATTGCAAGATGCCTTGAAGAAACCACTGATATTACAGTTTATGATACAAACCGCCAGCTTCTGTATAACCATCTGGACTCCCTTGGCTTTGAATGTACCAGGCCGGAAGGCGCTTTTTACCTGTGGGTAAAGACCCCGTGCAGCAATGATACAGAGTTTGCAGATAAAGCAAAAGAATTTAACCTCCTGCTTGTGCCAGGAAGTTCTTTTATGTGCAGCGGGTATGTGCGCATTGCATACTGTGTAGATACAGATATGATAAAACGTTCATTTGCAGCATTTGAAAAACTTGCTGCATACTATAACTTATAATATATAAATTACGCCAATATTAAAAAAGTGAGGTTAAAAAATTAAAATGAAAAGCTGGAAAGACAACTTACGTACCATAGAACCATATATACCAGGCGAACAGCCAGACCTTCCTGATATGGTTAAACTTAATACCAATGAAAACCCTTACCCGCCTTCACCCAGGGTAATACAGGCAATTAAAGAATTTGACGCAGGCAGTTTAAGGCTTTACCCGGACCCGTCTTCAAAGGTACTGGCAGATGCCATTGCAAAGACTTATAATATAAATAATAACCAGGTATTTACCGGCGTCGGTTCAGATGATGTACTCGCCATAGCATTTATGACATTTTTTAACAGCAATAAACCAATACTGTTTCCCGATATAACATATTCATTTTATGATGTATGGGCCAGGCTCTTTGGCATACCATATATAAGGCCTGCACTTGATGGCAGTTTCCATATAAATGCCAAAGATTATTACCGTGAAAATGGCGGCGTTGTAATATCTAACCCAAATGCACCTACAGGTGTATGCCAGAGTATTGATTTTCTAAGGGATATAATAGAACATAACCGTGATGTTGTAGTAATAATAGATGAAGCTTATATAGACTTTTCAGGCAAATCCGCGCTTTTCTTAACAAAAGAATATGACAACGTGCTTATAATACAGACCTGCTCTAAATCAAGGTCACTGGCAGGGATGCGTATAGGGTATGCCATGGGGAACCTTGAATTAATAAAGGCAATGGATGATGTAAGGTTTTCATTTAACAGCTACCCTATGACAAGGCTTTCTGTAGCTGCCGGTGCTGCTGCCATGCAGGATACAGCATATTTTACCGAAACTACAGATAAAATAATTAAAACAAGGGAATGGACTAAAAAAGAATTAAAAAGGCTCGGGTTTACATTTGCTGATTCAGAAACAAACTTTATCTTTGCCACACACCAGTCAGTTAATGCCACCATAATTTTTAATAAATTAAAAGAAAAGCATATTTTTGTAAGACATTTTAACGCCCCAAGGATTGATAATTATCTAAGGATTTCCATAGGAACGCAGGAAGAAATGAAATATTTTATATCAGAATTAGAAAAAATAATCACGGACCAGTGACAGAAGCCAAAAAAAGTGATAATATATATTCTATGTGTCTGGAAATATTATGCTAAAATTTACTAAAAACTGTAAAAACAGATAAAATAATTATCAAGGATGGAGATTTATATGAAAAAAGTAATTACTTATGGAACATTTGATTTGCTGCATGTAGGACATATTAACCTTTTAAGGCGTGCAAAAGAACTTGGTGATTACCTGGTTGTTGCAATTTCTACAGATGAATTTAATGCTATTAAGAATAAAAAGGCATATTATTCCTTTGAGGACAGAAGGCAGATTCTTGAAGCTGTCAGATATGTGGATAAAGTAATCCCAGAAAATACATGGGAACAAAAAATCCAGGATGTAAAAGATAATGATATTGATATATTTGTAATGGGACATGACTGGGAAGGGAAGTTTGATTTCCTTAAAGATTACTGTGAAGTTATATACCTTCCAAGGACAGAAGGAATATCTACTACAAAAATTAAAAGTGACCTTGGGCTTAAAGAAGCCCGTTAATGTATTACTCCTGTCAGTACCCGGAGTGTGGAAAGGGATTTCAAAATGTTTATTAGTAAAATTAAAAACAAGGCAGTGAGCGGGGCACATGTCTTAAAAAATAATTTAAGAAGAGTAATAGGAAGAGCTCCTAAAATGAAGTTTTTCTATGGAAGTTACTACAAACACTGTAACGTTATAGAAAACCGCATATTGTTTGAGTCTTTTCATGGCACTACTATATCCGACTCTCCTTTTTATATATTAAAGGAACTGCTTTCCCGTCCTGATGCTTCTGATTATGAAATATATTACAGCAGCAACACGGACGATTATGAAACACATAAAAAATTTATTGAGGCTAATAATATACCAGTAAAACTTGTGTGCATTTCATCATATGAGTACCTTAAAGTGCTTGCAACAGCTAAATACCTTATTAATAACAGTTCTTTTCCTGTATATTTTATAAAAAAAGATGAACAGGTGTATTTACAGACCTGGCATGGTACTCCATTAAAAACCCTTGGCAAAAAAATGCGCAAAGGTATTGAATCTATGTATAATGTACAGCATAACTTTTTACAGGCAACCTATCTTATGCACCCTAATGAATTTACTAAAAATGCAATAATGGAAGATTACAACCTTAATGCCTTATATACAGGCAAAGTTGCATTAAGCGGTTATCCACGCAACAGTATTTTCATGGATACAGAAAAAGCTGCCAGTGTACGTAAACAACTAGGGCTTGAAGATAAGGTTGTATACGCATATATGCCTACATGGAGGGGTACAAGCAACCACTCTGTCAAATATGGTTCATATAGCAGGGAAATATCAGATATGATGAAATACCTTGATGACAGAATGAAAGACAACCAGATTTTATATGTGAACTTCCACCCTATCCTTAAAAATGCAATACAGCTTGGTGAATACAAACATATAAAAAGTTTCCCTGCAAATGTAGATAAATATGAGTTTTTAAACTGCACTGATGCGCTGGTAACTGATTATTCAAGTGTATTTTTTGACTATTCTGTTACAAGGAAACCAATTATACTATATATGTACGATTATAACCAGTATATGCAGGACCGTGGCATGTACCTTGATATTACAGAACTGCCTTTTACCAAGATTTACGATATAGAATCCCTTTCAGAATGGCTTGTTACAGAAAAAATCCTTGGTGAAAGCTATGATGACGGCAGTTATTGTGAAAAATTCATTAAATATGACTCACTTGATGCCCCTGCCAAAATGCTTGACCTCGTGCTATATGGCAAAGAGGACAGCCTCGTTATTGAAGACTATTCTGAAAACATGCAGCGGCCAAGGCGTGTTATACACCCGTCAAAAGTCCTTGGAAAAAGTGACCTCGAAACCATTAAAAATGCTGTACAGAATAATGACATTGTACAGTTTGAAAAGAAATGGTTTAAAAAAGGGTTAAGTGCTGCACTGCATGATTATTATAATGACTGTTTTGATTATGTTGTAATCACCAACACAACGCCAAGGACATATCTGGAGGAAGTCCTTTCCAAACTCAAAGTCAAATCTGTAACAGACAGGCTTAAAGAACGGGAACTAAAAAGGACATTCCCAAGGCTTAAAGTACAGCCTGTCTATATAAGGAAGTTCCATGCCGCTGAAGAAGGCTGCAATGTAAATAATGCAGACAGAGGCCCTGTACAGGCAAACCTTATAAGCAAAAATAATAAAATTTATATTGATACAGGATTTAAAGATACAGAAATGGTGCCTGTAAGGTTTATGCTAATTGATAACAACAATGTAATAGTGTGTGTAAGGGATACAACGAAAGAAGAACGCAGCACTAAAATTATAACAGAAGATTTTATAGAATGGAAAAATAAAATCCTTCCTTCTGAAAGATACCTGCTTGCAGCAGAAGTTGTTGATACATCACTTTCATCAAGGTTTATTGTATATTTTAAGAACCAGGAGCTTGCAAAGCTTGCAGATTCTGCTTATGAACAGAATGATAAACCAGAAGGCTATCTTGAACCATGTATAGTAACAGGTGCCGGGAACCCTGAATTTAAGATTGGCAGGAAATACGAGCCTGGTGAAGTGGCAATAGTCCCTTATGCCAGGATGGGAAGCCGCAACTATGGGATAATGCTTTGCACCCCTGATAAGATTGTCAATGAATACACACAGGCTAAAATTATGAAAATCAAATCCAGGCGCTCTGTTTCTACTGTTTACCTTAAAATGAAGAAACAGGACGGGCTTGTAATTAAGGATATTGTGTTACGCTACAGAAGTGCTGTAAGTTATGATGTTCCTGTAAAATATACTATTGACGATAATGGAAAATACTATTATATAACAGCAGTAATAGATTTTGATACCCTGCCGCTCCGTGAACTTTACTGGGACTTCAGGATACTGGCAGAGAAATATGGATATGAAAATGAGATAAAAGCCAGGTTCTGCGGCAACTACTGGAAATATAACTTTTACCTTACCAACCGGCAGTATTCTGCTGGTGAAGGGCATATGACATTTCCTTATTATACTAAAGGCGGCTGTCTTGCATACCTTTACCGCCTGGATTCAGAATATGATGTGTATGCTACTAAAATCAAGGAAATGGCAGCAAGCATTGTTTATATCCTTTCAAAACCTTTATTCAGGCGCAGGAAGGTATGGCTTGTATATGAAAAATTCTGCTCAATGGCACAGGACAATGGATACTATTTCTTTAAATACTGCATGGAAAACCTGCCAGAAGAAGAAAAAAAGGATATTTATTATGTAATTGATAAAAAAGCACCAGATTATGACAAGATTAAGACATATGATGCCCATATAATACAGTTTATGAGTTTTAAGCATATACTTTATGTACTTGGTTCGGTACTTTATATAGCATCCGATTCAAGGACACATCTTTATGCCTGGAGATGCAAAACAAGCCTTATACGCTCCAAAATTGATAAAAGGCCTATATTCTTCCTGCAGCATGGCGTTACAGCATTAAAGCAGGTCGGACCACTTTTTGGCAGGCATGGCAGCAGCCCTATGACATACTTTGCCACAACATCACAGTTCGAGCAGGAAATAGTAGTCCGCTATCTTAGATATAAGAGAAGCAAAGCCCCAATTACAGGTTTTACAAGATGGGATGTGCTTGAAGATACTTCAACAGATGATGACAAGATTATACTCACTATGCCAACATGGCGCTCATGGCTTGAAGAAGTCAGTGATGAAGAATTTCTTGCAAGCGGTTATTACAAGAATTATTCAAGCCTTTTGCAGAGCGGACGCCTCTCAAAGCTGCTTGAAGAGAACAATACAAGGATGATATTTTATATACATCCAAAGTTTGCAGGCTATTTAAAGAACTTTAAAAAGACAACCAGCAATATAACACTTGTCCCTTTTGGCACAGAACCCCTTAATGAAATTATGAAGAAATGCCATATGTTAATTACAGACTATTCAAGTGTATGCTGGGATGTATACTACCAGAAGAAACCTGTTATTTTCTACCAGTTTGACTATGACAAGTACAATACTGCACATGGAAGTTATATTGATATGGAAACAGAACTTTTTGGCAGAAGGGCCATAACAGGTGACGGGCTTTTAGAAGAATTAGAGAAATGTATTAACTCTGGTTTTAAACTAAACCAGAAGGAAGAAGAAGAACATCATCATTATTTTGAATATATTGATGATAAGAACAGCGAACGTACTTATATTTATTTGAAAGAAAAAGGATATTAAAATTATGTGGAAGAAGCGTATATGTATTTTACTTGCCATTATAATGGTAATGACAGGAATATTCCCCACAGGATTTAATAATAGTTCCGTTGTAGAAGTTTCTGCCGGGGAATTAGATTCAAATACAGGACAGGCAGTTTCTGGCCCTGCCCTGTCAGAAGCCGCATCACAAGGAAATCTAAGGCTTATATTTACAACAGATATCCATGGCCAGGTGACAAATTATAACTACCAGACCGGAAAAACCTTAAACAGGGGTTTAAATAAAGTTTATACAATGATACAGGCAGCCAGGAATGAAACAGTAAATGGCAATTACTTTACATTTGACCTCGGCGACAGTGTAATGGATTTCAATTCCGATTATATATACAGCCAGGATACAGAATCACTGCAGCCCGTATACAATGCCATGTCAATGATAAATTATGATGCCATAACCCTTGGCAACCATGACTTTGACTTTGGATATGATTACATTGTAAACCAGCTTGAAATGTCAGGGCTTATGAATAAATGTGTGCTTTCCAATGTCTATTCAAGCATTAATGGCGACAGTATATTTGGTTCAGAGAACAAAATAATTGAAAAACAGGTACAATCGGAAGCTGGTACAGACTTAACAGTTAAAATCGGGATAATCGGCGAGGTTACACCAGGACTTTCAACAAGGACAGAAGGATATAAAAACAAGCTTGTTGCAGAAGATATACTGGAAAACGCAAAAAGGCAGGCCACTTTCCTTAAAGAACAGGGGGCAGACATTATTATTGCGCTTGCGCACTCAGGTTTTGGTACAGAAACACCTTCCGCAAGGGCAGCAAATACTGCATATGCACTTACTAAAATTGATGGCATTGACGTTGTGCTTGCAGGCCATGACCATATTGATTTCCCTGTAAACAACAAAAATGACCTGCATTATTCACTTCCAGGGGTAGACAAAGAAACAGGCCTTGTTAATGGCAAACGCCTTGTAATGATAAAAGACAGCTGCCGTGGAATAGGCGTTGTCGATTTAAAACTTAAAACTGATGAAAATAATAAGATTATAATTGGTGATTCATCCTATGAAATAAGAAAAGTTACAGAAGATACAGAAGCAAACCATGATATTGAAAATACAATGTCTGCATGGGATGCAAAGCTTAAAGAATACTGCCAGAAAGAAGTCGGGACAATTCCAGAAGGTGACAGATGGGACAATTATAATTCCCTTATTGGCAGCAATGAAATTATGCAGGCAGTACACAACGCACAGATAGAATACGCATCAAATTACATTATAAGCAATGCACCAGAATATAAAGATTACCCTATTGTGTCAATCGGGAGATATACAAAATATGGTTCTGACAGTGGCGCAGATTATGCCGATTTATCAGGAACTATTGTAGAAGGCAATGCCGATTCATTTGCCAATTACCACAGGTATGTATATATCTACACAATAACAGGAAAGCAGCTAAGGGAATGGATGGAATGGGGCGCATCTATTTACCAGACAACAGACACCTCCTCAGAAGGAAACTGGAACAATATCCTGTTATCAGATTTTA
Organism: uncultured Lachnospiraceae bacterium; assembly: GCA_910577825.1. GTDB lineage: Bacteria > Bacillota > Clostridia > Lachnospirales > Lachnospiraceae > Butyribacter. Next base: position 90,117 of record CAJTOK010000004.1, read on the forward strand.
TACAAAAAGAACATGGCAATTCATTAGTACAAGAGGACTTCCTTACAGAGTGGAACAGGTTTTTCCAGTTTGAAGGTGTAGAATACAAGATAAACCCTGTGGCATTCCCAAGATATGATTATGACGGCAATATGATTAATGATTCATACCGTGTACAAAATATAACAAGAAATGGCGTGCCTGTTAAAGATGATGATAAATTTATCCTTGTAACTGATAAAATCACTCCTGGAATACAGGCAGAAGCCAACAAAGGCGTTGACAAACAGGTAGTTTCTAAATCACATGTTATATTACAGGATATTGTACAACAATATTTAGCAGAAAAGGCACTTCTCGGAGAACTTAAAATCCCTGTAAGCAACAGCTGGGAACTTGCCCTGCCTGATAATTATAAATATATACTTGCAAGCGGCACTGGTTCTGAACAGGAATTTCTTGCACAGGAATGGTGCAAAGGGCTTTACGGGACACTTGCATATACTAATTATTACAGCTGCCAGAATATAAACAAAGACAATGCACCTGACACAGATGCACCAGGCGTTGTGCTTTCAAGCAGCAATACAGCAGAAACTAATACTTCAGTAAATATTTCAGTAATAGCCAATGATAAATCAGGAATTAAATCAATAAAATATATATATGGCATATATGATAATAAAGATGATGAAGTATGGACAACTATTGCAAGCGGCAGTGCCATAAGTGCCGCCGGAGGTGTATTTGAAGCTGCAAAAAATGGTGTATACTCTGTATATGTAGAAGACGGTGCTGGTAATATAACTATAGAAAAAATTGCTGTAGCTAATATTTATCCTGAAATATTATTAAAACCAGTAGTAGATGCTTTTAATAATAAAGATACTAAAGTTACTGGCAAAGCTGAACCAAACCTTACCGTATGTGTTACAGCAGGGGATGACACCTTATATGAAGAAAAAGCAGGGGTTGACGGCTCATTTACAGTAAAAATACCAACCCAGAAAGCCAAGAAAAAGCTTTATGTATATGTATCAGATGGCAATGGCAGGGAAAGCAAAAAAACTACTATTGTAGTAAAACGTGTAGGCCCTAACTGCCCTTCTGTCACAAGCGCAAAGAATAATGATACAAAAATTACTGGCAATGCTAACGATACAAATGTTAAAATCTTTGCAGTAATGGATAACAGTGTTTATGTATCAAAAAGCCTTGGCGCATCATATTATACAAAATGCAAAAAGTATGATAAAGATTTGGCTATTAAAAAGGTTAATATAACAATTAAAAATAATGGTGCTTATACCATTGATATACCAAACCAGTATTCAGGAACAGCATTTAAAATATTCTCCGTAGATAAACTTGGACGTGTAAGCCATGCGAGGTCTAAAAAAATAACCAATGCTGCACCAAACAGGGTTACACTATACCAGGTATCTAATGTGGAAAGGCATGTTTATGGACATGTGCCAGACGGGAATAAATGTACCGTAGTATTAAAAACTGCCACTAAAACATATAAGGCAGTTACAGACGAAGAAGGATATTTTACAGCTTCTGTAGGAATATTAAACGCTGGTACTGATATAACAGTACATGCTTATAAGAACTCAGGCGGTACTAATAAAAAAGGCTATCCAAAAACTTACACTGTAGAAGATGCCAATGAACTTTATAAAGAACTGCGTGATGTTAATATACATATAGATAAAGTTACCGATAAAGACAAAAGCATATCAGGCAAATGGACTGAAACTGAGTCAGATATTTATATATGCGCAGGCGGCAGGGAATATCTGGCAACTACAGATGAAGATGGCAAGTATAGTGTAAATATTAAAGCACGCCTTGCTATAGGTACACCTGTGTATGTACTTTCAAGAAGTACAAGTGGCGGCATAAATGGTATACGTATATTTAAAACTGTACTTGGCAATCCTGTAACACCAGTAATCGTTGGAAGCATAAATACAAGTACAAAGTATGTAAAAGTTTATACCAAAGAAAACTGCGAAGTCACACTAAAAGCAGGCTCAAAAAAATATGTTAAAAGTTCTGGCAGTTATAATAAAAGCACAAAAAGGTATTATTATACATTTAAAATTTCAGCTGCCAGGGCAGGAGCCAGCGTAAGGGCATATGCAAAAAATAAAGCAGGCAGTACAGCCAGTAAGATAAAAAAAGTAAAAAAAGTGAGGACTTCAAAAAGAAAAAAATAAGAATTTAAATTCTTTGGAAGGGTTAGTTCCAGGCTGTGTAATGCGTCAGGGCTTCCATGTTTCTTCCAGAGGCACGCTCCCGCTACAATGGCCCACGCAGCAGTGCATAAAATCTGGAAAGACCAGATTTAAGCACTGGCGGCGCCATAGTGCCTCTTACAGAAAACATGGAAGCCCTCCGCATATTCCACTTTACCGGACAATCCCCAGCTTAAAATATAAGACTGTATAGAGTATATTAAAATAAATCACTGTGAGTTCCAGTTCTTGTTAATGTCAAAGTCAGTATATTCTGGTCAGTTTTGTACACAAGCAGCCAGTCAGGGGTAATATGGCATTCCCTGTATCCTTTATAACAGCCATCCAGGTTATGGTCTTTATATCTGGGAGGGAGTGGCTGTTCATTGCACAATATTGTTAATACATCTTGTAATAACTGTGGGTTATATCCACGCTTAATAATTGTTTTATAATCTTTTTTAACCTATTGTAGCAAGAAGTCCCCCACTTCTAAAGTGGTGGGATGAAT